>CP048838.1:3775124-4089718 GCA_012317185.1 [Clostridium] innocuum
TCACTTTCTTACGTAGCAAAAAGCGTGCCAACTTAGCCTGCTCCATATAAAAAAACAAAATAGCTGCCGCTTTCTGCAATTTTTCTTTCCAATCTCCCCTATAAACTCTCTCAATATGATTCTTTTTGTGAGCTATAGCACATGAGTTTCTTTTCAAAATGTATATGTATCGACGCTATCCCGCTTTTTATCGACGCTAATCCAACAGGGAAGTGCTGTTAAATAAAAAAACTCCATCATGAACACACTTTCCACCCCGGATACTGTAAACGCTCGATACCGATCGTGCATGTGAGTACCGTCTATGCTTCTGTGAAATATGCACATAAGCAGCTTCTTCTACATTTCATTATTTATAAATCGAAAGCCGTCGTATAAAGAGTACTTTCTATGTCATGCTTTCCTGTATTATCAGGCTACAAAGAGTACTTTCTATGTCATGCTTTCCTGTATTATCAGGCTACTATGCGCTCTGGCTTTCGAATATCATCCCATATATAAAATGAAAGCCTTTAACACAGGGATTTTCTCCCGATGTAAAGGCTTTTTGTTAACCATCGTTATGGTCTACATAATTGAAGATATACCCGATTTCCTCGACTGGAATCTCCACACCGTAATACTCCTCCACGACACTGAATGCATGCTTTACACACTGAATGAAGGCAGCTTCCTGCTGTGCAAAATCCTCGATATCTGTAAAAATCTCAATTTCTCTTCTTGTCACTAGGCGTTCAATCAGACAGCATATATGCACATACAGTCCGAAGCAGGTATTGTTGGTAAAGCGCAGTCCCAGCTCCAGCTGCAGCTTGTCAATCGCATCCGCAACATGCTCCAGAAGCTTGTTTGGATTGAGAATCGTCAGATTGTTCATAATATTTGATAAAGAAAAATTCTTCAGTATGTTTTGCTGGAAGGTCTTCATCTCCTCCTCCCGCATATAGTCCCGGAAATAGATGTTCAATGCATCCATTGTATCATTGATAATCAGGTCCTCAATCGGAATGAAACGGATTCCCTCAATATTGGGATTCAGCGTGCCTACTATGCAAATAACCTCATACGCGTCGAAAAAGGCGTCGTGCATCTGCTTCTCCAGCAAAGTATTATAATCATAGGTCAAAACCTGAATCGGAAAGTTATGCGGCAGGGAATCCGTCAGAATTGTTTTCAGCTTCTCTGCCGTATTGATCCCGCTGGCACAGGAGCATAAAATCACCTGCTCCTTTCTGCGATGCTCTACGATATGATAATGATATGCACTGTAGGTCTGCACGGCATCAAATATCTCCTGCATGCCGGCTCCCTGAATCATACCGTTTCCAACCTCAAGTGCCAGCTTGGTTGTCACATTGTTCATAATACCGATATTGGCATTCTGATTTTCTATTCCCTTATACAGGTCCTCCAAAGAGCCCATGTCCACCAATAGAAACAGTTCCTCAAAACGACCGATTTTGCTAAGATATCGGTTCAGACGCTCAATGATTTCCTGTGTCGTGACATGCAACGGCATATCGATGGAATCAAAGACATAACGCCCCAGAAATTTGTTCACGGCATCCGCAAGAGAACTGGCGGTAGAAAAGCCATGTGCGATGATGATACCGATCCGCTTGTTCAAATCCTGCATACGATTCAGCAGCTTCAGGTGCAGACACAAAATCACCGAAATCATATCCTCAAATTTCAAATCCAGGTTATTTTCAAGATGCTCACGGATTTCCCCGGCAATCGCATATTCTCTGGCAAGCTTCTGCTTCAGAAATTTCTGCAGGGCTGCCATCTGCTTGCGATTCGCCTCCTGCCAGTTGCCAAGCTCCAGTGTATTCTGCATACAATCCGCAATACATGCCGTAATGGCGATCAGGTCATTGTTCACATACTTGAAGCCATAGCGCAGAGACAGCATATCGAAGATATTCGAAACAATCCCCTGAACATACTCATTTCCCGATAATGCTGCACTGCTTCGCAGCATCGTGGCCTCCTGATAAGAATGCATCGCTTTCCCTGCTTCATCAAGACAGACAGGAAACTCATGCGGGGCCTGAAATGCCGCAAGGATATGCTCCAGCAGCTGAATGATGGGGCGCTCCTTCAATACAAAGCTTTTCAGTTCATGAACAGGAATCATACGCTGACTTTCTCTGGACACCGATTTCCCGCTATCCTTTCTTTCCCGCAGCTTCTCCGGAAGATTGAACGCACGGATTTCCAGAATACTGCTTTTTTGATCAGATGCAAATAATGCATTTACACAGCTTGCCTGTATCGCATTCTTTAATTCTCCGATGTTCCCTTCGCATTCACAGCTTAACAGCAGACGGTATACAAGCGATGATATATGAATCGACTTATGAATACGCTTTTCCTCATCCTGAAATATGGAATGAATCAGCTGCAGCCGCTCGTGAGAGCCGCGCTCCGCAAGGGATGGGACAGTGACAATCATTGGAATCCTTCGCAGCAGTGTTTTTAAAAGGACCTCCTGCGGCTTCTCCGTAGTCGCAAATATCAGACGGACACTGGATGTATACCATTTTTCATTATCGCCAACCATATGATAGATGCCTTTATCCATAAACAGAAACAGCTTTTCCTGGCATTCCGCCTTCAGACAATGCACCTCATCCAAAAACAGAACACCGCCCTCTGCCAGCTTGATCAAACCGGGATTATCCCTGTCAGCTCCGGTAAACGCCCCTTTTTTGTGACCAAACAGGTTGGCAGTCAGCAGCTCCGGATTGTTCGCATATTCACTGCAGTTTACAATCAGAAAATTTCTATCCTCCGCTATCAGTCCCTGATTTATTGCATACTCATACATAAGCTGCGCCAGAAAGCTTTTTCCGGTTCCTGTCGGTCCATACAGCAGAAGCGGAAGACCGGAGGGCGGATAGGATATCGTCGCCTTACACTGATTTACCAGCGAAGCCAGACTTTCATCATAGCCAATCAGCTTCTCAAAATCCTGCGGCTGATGCGGCTGCAGCGCTTTTTGAAATTCCTCAAGGGAAATGAATTCACGCTGATGCAGTGAAACACCATACATATCCTCTATCGTATCCCCGTCATAAAAAACGACCGGCCTGGTATTGATTTTAAGCAGGCGTCCTTCGGCAAACAGCTGATTGAGATACTGTGAAACCATATTGCGGCTCAGCTGCAGCTGTTCACTGATATACAGCGAGTTCCCCTGATCGCTCATTTCAAGCTTTGTAGCCTCCACCACATAGGCATATACCTTTTCCAACATACTGTCACCGACTCCCTTTCCTTATGATAAGTGTATAGGGCAAAGATTTGAAAGTCAATGTGGAAACTTATGGAAACGCGCAAATGTTGGCACGCTTTTTGCTAGGTTATAAAAAAGAGTGATAGAGGTGATGATATGACACAATTCCTGCAGCAGAATCAGACCATGAAGCAGACACACATCCTGACACACAAGAATCAGCAGGCATTAAAGATTTTGAAGATGGACAGCCGGGAATTGCTGGAGCTGATTTCCGAATGTGTACAGCAGAATCCGTTTCTTGACTTCCATCCCAGTGCACAGGGTGACGATTATCTTTTGCAAAATGCGATACAGCGACCGTCCTTACAGGAGGATCTGTATATGCAGCTGCACACGCTGCGTGAGCCCTATGATGAAGCTATCTGCGCCTATCTGATTGAATCGCTGGATGAACACGGCTTTTTAAGCGGCTCTGTTTCCGCATATTGTGAGGACCTGCAAATTGATGAGGAGACACTGCTGGGTCAGCTTCGCATCCTGCAGGGTTTTGAGCCCTGTGGAGTTGCGGCACGCAGTATTCGCGAAGCCCTGATTCTGCAATGCAGGAAAACCCGTAATACCATGGGGGAACAAATCCTTTCAGAATATGCACAGGAGCTTGCTGAGGGTGATTTAGCGGCAATCGCAGGAGGGATGCAGCTGAGCGTCAGGGAGGTAAAGGAGGTCATTGCTTCCCTGCGCACCTGTAATCCGGATCCCTGTGCCGCGTACGCAAAAGAACACGTGGAGACGATATTGCCAGAGGTGGAAATCTGTGTACAGGACCAGCAGCTTCAAATCGTACCCATGCGCTATGGCGCTACGCTTGTGCAGGAGCAGTATGTGCAGGCAATCGAACAAAATGAGCAGCTGAAAGCCTATTTCCGTGAGGCGAATCTGCTGTTTGAAACACTGAATCGCAGAAATGCCACGCTGTTACTGATCATGAATGAGCTTGTTAGCATACAGAAGCATCATTTTCTGTTTGGGGATGAGCTGCAATCCTGCACGCTGCAGCAGCTAGCAGATCAACTCGGTCTGCATGTTTCAACCGTATCACGAGCCTTACAGCACAAATACTACCTTTTTCACGGGGAATGCTATCCCATCCGCAGCCTGCTGTGTACAGCCACTGCACAGGGTGACAGTAGTGATGCGGTACAGCGGGCAATCACAGAAATCCTGCGCCATGAGGATCCCTCACATCCGTTCTCCGATCAGCAGCTCGTCATCAAGCTGAGGACGATGGATATCAGCGTATCACGCAGAACCGTCACCAAATATCGTAAGCTTCTGCATATTCCAAGCAGTACACACAGAAAGCATACATAAAAAAAGAAAAAGCGGCAACACTTTACAGCAGAGGTGTCGCTATGAAAAAAACAAATACAGGCCATGCACAGGAGCAGCCTTTGAACTGCTGTGTCATGACCATGGGAATCAAGCATGCAGAACAGCTTGTGCTGCTGTTTGGAAAAACGCGGGTGATACAGCTTATGAATCAGCTTTCTGAACAGGCACAGCACCTGCTTCCCAAAAGAGCGCAGATTGCACAGCTTTCAGATTACCGTCTGCTTTTTCTACTACCATCCTATACACGACTGGATGCGCTGCGTCTGGTATATGACCTGGATGACTGCTGTGATGCAATCGCGCAGCAGCTGTATGCGGCACGGCTTGCTTTATCGTTCGGCATCTGCCTGCCGTATACCTTGGATACTCTGGAGGATGCCATACAGTGTGCGGAATACTGCCGCCTTCATGATCGTGACTGCGAGCGGTTTTCCACATCCTATGCCTTTTATTCCAGACAGGCCAAGGAACAGCTGCATCACCGCTACCAGCTGGAACAAAAAATTCTAAACGCCCTGCACCGACAGGAATTCGAGCTGTTTCTACAGCCGAAAGTCAATACAAAGACCCGGCAGGTCGTTGGTGCAGAGGCACTGCTTCGCTGGATTCATAACGGCGTCTGTATACCCCTGCAGGATTTTCTTCCTGTCGCAGATCAGAATACCTGCATCCGACTGCTGGACACCTATATGTTTGAACGCGTCTGTCAGCTTCTTGCACAGCGCCATGCACAGGGACAGCCGCTCCTTCCTATCAGTATTAACGTATCCAAAGCTTCCTTTGAGGACGGACACTACTATCTTGGAGAAATCCTCGATATCTGTAAACGCTATGGTGTTGATCCTTCCTTGCTGGAGCTGGAGCTGCATGAGGATATTCCCTTTGAACATAAAGAGCAGGTACAGATGTTTGTGCTGAGACTGAAGGGGGCGGGACTGCGTTGTTCTCTGGATGATTTTGGAAGCTCCCGCTGCAACCTGCATGTCCTGAGCTGGATCGATGTGGATATGGTAAAGCTGGATCATTCCTTTTTTGCCGGTCCATGGAACAGCCGCCAGCAGATACTCTTACAGCACATCATCCCTATGCTGCACAGGCTTCACATCCCCATACTTGCGGAAGGTGTGGAAACACAGGAGCAGGTACAGTTTCTCACAGACCTGCACTGCACGCTGATTCAGGGCTTTTATTACTCCCCACCGGTTTCTGTTCATCAATTCTTCCAAGAAAATGAAATTATCGAGTAATTCATTGCTGAAGCACATTCTGGCAATACGCAATGATCCAAAGAACGAAACGGCATCGATTCATGCTATCACATATACAGAGTTGCACATATAAGTATTGTCGGGTAATTTCACGGTTTATCCATTTAGACAGGAGAACCACAGAAATGTAAAAAGGAAGCACATGTCTGCCGCTAAGCGTACAGACCCTGCTTCCTTTTGTTTAATTGAAATGCATATCAACTCTTACTTGTCAGAATGCTGACCTGTATGTCTCCCTGCTTACAGCTTGTCCAGCTGTTCCCCGATAATCCTCCAGGCGGTCTCATTGTCCTTTGCAAAGGTTTCGGCATTCGCATGAAAATTCACCGGCATACTTCCCATATACGCCGTAAAGCCGAGACGCTGATACATGGAAATTGCTACATAGCTGTTCGTCTGTGTCGTCAGATACAGAGGATGCTCACAATGCAGACTGCTGTACAGCTGAATCGTTTTCAGCATCAATGACTTCGCAAGTCCCTTTCTCTGATGCCGTTCATCAACACCAACCCAGTGCACCCGCATACGGCGCTCACCGAAATGATATCCCTTCCAGACGGAGGATGTACCTGCAAGCTGTCCGTTTTCATCAACCACCAGAATCATATTCTGCTGAAGCTCCTTTGGTTGAGCTTCGAAGGTTTCTTCAAAATAACGTCTGCCCGCCTCCATGCTATCCAGCTGACCAAGCGATACATGCAATGCAATCCAGGCCTCCTTATAGGAAGACTCATAGGGGTGAAAGGAATACCCCTGTGCCAGTGGGATATCCGTGATCACCGGTGGCTGTGTCAATACCATCAGCACCGGATAATAGGGAATACGCTTATCTAAGGTTGTCATAGGTTCCTCCATTCTCATAGCTGCATGCGTACGATTCTCGCATGTATAGCGTTATGCATTGACTGCTTTACAAATTATCATCCCTTATCCTGAAAAAAGGATGCGAAGCAATCGCACCCTTATCCAAGCTCAATAGAGTAGGAATAACGCTCTCCCGGATAATAGGAAATCGTATACTCCAGAACGTTGCCTTCATGATCATAGGATACACGTTCTCTGATTAGCAGCGGATCGCCTTTTTTAATATCCAGCTTCTCCGCTTCTTCTTTTCGGGCCGTTATCGCCTTGAAATTCTCACGCGTTTTCACCGGCTTGCGGATATTCAGCTCATCCAGCAGCGCATACATGCTCCCTGTATATTTTTCATCCTCCAGCGGCAGATTTCTGTCTCTGGAAAAATAACTGACAAAATACACAATCGGCACATCATCCCCGGTCCGCACACGATCCAGCCGATACACCAGATCACCCTTTTTGCATCCGAAGATATCCGCCACATGCCGGTCTGCCTTTACAAGCTCGATATGTGCCCAGCGTGTCCCCGGCTGTATACCGCGCTCCAGCATTTCATTTGTGAAGCTTTTGATACCTGCAAGCTGCTCTTCAATTTTATTTTGAAACAGAACTCTGGTTCCCTTGCCGCGGGCACGCTCAACGAGCCCTTCACTCTCCAGCTGTGCGATTGCCTGACGCGCAGTAATTCTGGATACATGAAAGATTTCCTGCAGCTGTGCTTCACTCGGTAAGGAATCACCAGGTGCATATTCCTTTGATAAAATCTTATCCTTGATGATCTTCTTTATCTGTATATATAACGGAACGGCTCCCTTGCCAAAATCCAGCTTTTCCATGAAGTCACCTCCATGTAACTATTATATCATGTATGCGTATATTTTAGGAGTTATTTCTTACGTAAGCCTTCATAATTCCGATTTTGCTGCCGACAGACTCTCCATAAGGACGAATCGTATATTTACCGGTGCTTGCCGGAACAATGAAGGTTTCCGCATAATGGACAACAAACGGTTCGAATTTTCCTTCTTCACTTTCCACAACAGCTTCTCTTCCTTCCACAAGATTCAGCATGTTGACGGTACCGGCGGTATCATGATGGGTGATGGTTTCTGTCCAGTATCTTCTTGTTTCGATGAATTCCAGCTCATGCAGACCTGTGTGTTCTTCCACATAGTCCTCTGTGCGTTTCACCTCATGAATTGCATTTACAAGGTTTTCCTCACACCATTTTGTCGTACGGTCCCACTGAATAACCTCTTTACCATGCTCCACATGTACCGGTCTCGGGCGGCCATCCAGACCAACGCGTCCCCAGTCCCACAGCTTGAAGGTAAAGATATACGGAGTTGCACTGATTTCCAGCACCATCGCCTCACTACCGGAGCAGTGGCAGGTACCGGCAGGAATCAGGAAGTGGTCATGCTTCTTCGCAGGGAACTTATTGATGTATTTCTCTGCATCAAATTCAATTTCCCCTTTGTTTGCACGGCGTAAATCCTCAATCATCTGCTTTTGATCCACACCGTCCTTCAGACCCAGATATACACAGGCACCCTCTCCGGCATCCAGCATATAGTAGCTTTCATCCTGTGTATACTGCATACCGAACTGCTTTTTGATATATTCTGTCAGCGGATGTACCTGCAGACTCAGATTCTGTCCGCCCATGGTGTCCAGGAAGTCAAAACGAATCGGGAATTCCGCACCGAAGCGTGCATAAACCTGATCACCAAGCAGCGGCTTTGGCTGATACAGCACCAGATCCATTGCCGGAATCTCCACGACAGCATCTGCAAATTCCAGGTACAGGGAGTTTTCCTCCGGTACACCGTCAAAGCTCCATGCGAAATTGGATTTTTCACGGTCAAGATCACAGACCTCCTTCATCCACTGTCCACCCCATACACCCGGGTCGAAATACGGAACGGTACGGAACGGCTGCTGTGCAATCTGCTTCAATGCATCGCGCAGTGCAGTACCAGGAATCATTTTCGGATCATTTGCCTTATTGGTATCAATCAGCCAGTCGATATCCTCAAACACTGACATCTTGTGCTTATCGGCAATCCGCCATTCAATGAAGAATCCGCGCTTATTCTTACGCAGCGGGTCTTCGTCATAATTGCTGCACTTATAATTTCCCATACCCGCACGATAACGCATCTGAATTTCCCAGCGTGCCATATCGAAATACACCAGCTTATCGCCAGGATGTACCAGTGATGCTCCAAAGCCGTACACGATTACGAGACCATCGGCTTTTTCCACCTGCTGTTTCGCGGCCTCCAGCTTCTCCATATCAATAAAATCAGAAACCTCTCCATAATACATCTTGCCGAATACGCGGTCATCGGTAAGGATATACTTCAGCTGCTCTGTAATTGTTTTTTCTTCCTTGAATACATCTATCATATTGATCAGCACGGAAGGCTCCAGCTTTTTCAGCTCTGTAAGGATTTCCTCATCCCGTACCCCCGGATACACATCACATGTGATGACATACTTTCCGGATGGGATTTCCTTTTTCAACGTATCCAGAATATTGTTGTAGCCGACAACAGCAGCGTGCTCATGTCCTTTGATTTTTGTTGATGGAAATTTGTTGTAATTGCTTTTCATCTCTAGTCCTCTACTTTCTCAAAACGAAGGGTTCCTTCTTCTTTATATACGCGATATCCAAACGGCTGACGTTCAACTGCGGCATAATCATGGCCTGCATCACATGGCCAGCAGGCACCGATTTTCATCGGCTCCTCACCGGTATTGATCAGCCGGTGTGCAAGATGTCCGTCAATATGGTGAAGAGAGCCGGGATAGGTTTTTTCTGCCCAGGTTGTCCCATCCTCATCCATCAGCATCAGCAATCCTTCTCCGGCAATGCAGAAATAAAATTCCACACATTTCCGGTTTTCATGCCAGTGTCCGCGGGTCATATTGCATTCGCCGTTTACCAGTACGGGATACAATACAGTCAGCCCCCAGTTCAGATTGCCTGCGCGTTTGTCATCCCCCTGCGTATAGTGATAAACCTCATACATCAGCGTATCATCCGCAAGTGCAGATTCTGTACGATAGAAGCCTTTCGCATCCTGATACAGCTTGACGGAGGTGTTTACCTCACTGCCTCTGATTACATCCTGAAAATCATGAATGACTTTTGGTTCAATGACGTTCATTTATGAAATTCCTCCCATTCCTTTTCCTTCAGCTGCGGTCTTGATACAAACAGAAAGCGATCCGGGTCTTCAATAAACTGCGTATAGATCGGCTTGCCCGGCTCCAGATCAAATTGCGGATAGTCGTGTGCAGCTATCACGTGCAGCTTTGCATTTTTGTAGGCAGGATTTATTTCCCAGGTAATATTACCAGCCTCTACGACCGGAAAATAGGCAATTCCATGATGGGCACGCACTTCCTCATAATCAAAGCCGAAATCCCGAACACACCATGCACCGAAGGTCAGCGGCTTTTCCACATTGGCGTTGATGGTCGCATGCACCCAGCCCGGTGGAACGATGACAACTTCCCCTGCTTTCGCATGGACTGCGTAACAGTTTCCCGCATCGTCCTTTCCATATTCCTGCATATAGATAAAGGCTTCACCGTCCCATATCTCATACACCTCACAGGTTGAAGACTGGCAGGACGGGGATATTGCGTGAATATGCCCCTGGGAACGTACCGGTTCCTTTCCAAGGGTTCCCTTTGCATAGGTCACAGCACCATACAGCAGATTGCGTTCTGTAATCGCTGTGTGATCCTGCTTTCTTCCTACATCCATAACAATGCTGTAAAGAATTTCAGGGCCTGTACAGGATGGATCCTGCAGGGAGGAGCGGATTGCTTCCAGCGTTCTTTTTTCCGGCTTCGGACCAAACACGTCCGGTCCATAGACAAATTCCATATCCTTCTCTCTGCTTTCGATATCAAAGCCAGGATAGAATTCCATATAACCACCTCCTAGTTGTTATATCATTATGTCATTTACACCTGTATTGTATCCTGTTTCCCTTCTTCTGTCAACCGCTAAAAAGAAAAAAAACAGGCAAAATTTGCATCCCTTTGCATACTGCTCACCATTCATCTGAAAAGAAAAAACCGTCACCTGAATGACAGTTAATTCTCTCTGCGAATCAATCGCATCTTAAACTTATTACGATCTCCGCGGTACTCCGCAATCGAATATTCCACTGGCTCATCCTGCTGTGTATAGGCAACCGTTTCCACATGCATCAGGACGCCGTCCTCCTCCATATTCAGAATCGTACGCTCCCTCTGACCCGCTTTTCTTGCCTCTACAGTACGATCGACATAGGCAACCTCAGTCTGATATTTCTGTGAGAAGATATCATATAAGGAAGACTGTTCGAAATCCTCCAGCTCGATATCCAAAAAGTGCTCATACGGTACGAAGGTATTGACCAGAACCATCTCCTCATGATCTGCATAACGAAGGCGCTGGAGGTGAAATACCCGTTTGCTTTTCGGATAAATCTCCACACACTTCTCCGGCAGCTCAATCACCTCACTGACGATTACTCTGGTGGATGGGGTCAGATGAAGACTGCGCATTTCCTCATCAAAGCTTCCCAGCTTCTGAAAGAAGTAGCCTTCAATTTTCGGACGTGACACAAAGGTCCCCTTTGCTTTATGCCGTGTGATGTAGCCTTCATTGATCAGTTCGGAAAAGGCCTGTCGCACAGTTGGACGCGAAATATCCAGCAGCTCACAGAACTCCGCTTCGGTCGGCAGCTTGTCCCCGGCCTGAAAAATCCCCTGCTTCAGCAGCTCCACCAGCTGTGTCTTCAGCTGAAAATATAAGGGCACCGGTGATGCCTTACTGATTGTAAACTGTTTTGCGATTCGCTCATCCATAATTGTCCGACTCCTTTTCACAATATCTTAATTATAACGGATTGACTTCTGTTTGACAACTTAAGTTCGTAATGTTATAATGTAATTACATTAAAGGAGGGTATTATATGGATATCATCAATACACTAACAGAAAAATCACTCGCCAAATATTTCGATCACACCTTTTTAAAGGCATATGCGACAAGAGCAGACTTTGAAAAGCTATGTAAGGAAGCTAGGGAGCTGGGTACTGCAATGGTCGCAATCAACTCCGCACAGGTACGCGTTTGCAAAGAGCTGCTGAAGGGATGCGATGTGCATGTGGGTGCTGCAATTTCCTTCCCGCTGGGACAGACTGTTTTGGAAATCAAGGTGGAGGAAACAAAAAAAGCAATACAGGATGGAGCTGATGAAATTGATTATGTCATCAATATCGGTGAAGCAAAGATGGGACACTGGGACTATATTGAAGAGGAAATGCGTCAGATTACAGAAATCTGTCGTGCGCATAAGGTAATCAGTAAGGTCATCTTTGAAAACTGCTATCTGGAAAAGGAAGAAATTAAAAAGCTGGCGGAAATCGCAAAAAAGGTGAAGCCGGATTATATCAAAACAAGTACAGGCTTTGGAACCGGCGGAGCTACGCTGGAGGATGTTCGTTTGATGAAGGAAACAGTCGGGGATGATGTAAAGGTCAAGGCTGCCGGAGGTGTGCGTGACTGGGAAACCTGCAAGGCTATGATTGAGGCAGGTGCTGAACGAATCGGTACCAGCAGCTCCATTGCTATTCTGGAAGGCTTCCGAAACGAAAGAGGTCAGCAGAAATGAAAACAATGGTGATTACAGGAGGTAACGGATTTATCGCATCTCTGGTAAAAGAGGCTATGCAAAGCTCCATGGAGATCATCCCACTTACAAGAAAAGAGCTGGATTTAGGGGATACTGCTGCTGTTCGCAGCTGGTTTAACACCCATGATTACGATTATGTTTTTCATACCGGAGCTATGGCACAGACAGCGGACTGTGAAAATCATCCGGAGCTGACACACCGCATCAATGTGGACGGTACAAAGGAAATCGCCAAGGCCTGTAAAGAGAAGAATGCCCGCTTGATTTTTATCAGTACCGAGCAATGTTTCAATGGCAAAACTGAGGAAGGACCGTTCACAGAGGATACACCGTTATGCTCGGTTACGGCATACGGCAATCACAAGGTGGAATGCGAAGACTTTATAACCTCCGTGCTGGAGGACTACATCATACTGCGCTTTTCCTGGATGCTTGGCATGAGTCGTCCGGGAATCAAGGCATCACCGAACATTATCCGTAACGTTATGAATGCCATGTTCTATCAGACACCTGCTAAATTTACGGTGAACGAGATTCGAGGAATGACGTATGCACAAAAGCTGGCGGATGTATTTGATAAAATTATCGAGCTGCCTTCCGGTGTCTATCATGTATCCGATACCAACACGCATAACACCTATGAGTCCGCTAAAATCGTAGCACAGAAGCTGGGATTCACACAGGAACAGATCGATGCCTGCATCCTTCCAAATCATGAGCGGTATGCAGATCGCTTCCGTGATTATCGTCTGGATACTCAAAAGCTGAAAGCACATGGAATTGATTTTGGTACCTTTGAAGAAAATGTGGATGCCTGTCTGAAGGATTTCGGCTGGCTAAAATAACACGAAAAAGAATATCCTGTTATTGGTGACAGGATATTTTTTATCAGCATACATAGAAATATAATCCGTCAAATCAGAATATTCCAAAGAGTGCACTTACGAACCGCATTGGTAATCTTATCAGATTGCCTTTTTTTATCCATACGATCAAAGCGTTGATTCCATAATCCCCTTCACACTCTTTAGGCGGAAATAAATAGATAACATTTTTCTTAAACAAGCTTGATGTCTATATATAGATACTATATTATCCGCTTTCATATGATCTAATTCAACCTAATAAAATCAATAGATCAGCATTTTCCCTTCCGAAATTAAACAGCTTTATGCTTAATTACAGCATATCACTGCCTGCTATACCTTTTCTTCCTACCTTCCAGTTTCTAATGACGATTATCACTACAATTTTCATCTGAAAATGATATAATAGACTGGTAGTATATGGAGGAATGATTATGAAAATAGCATATCTGATGCATTCAGACCGGAAATACGATGAGGTTGTAGAAACGATCAATCAGCTTACCAAACAAGGGGATCACGTTTTTATCATGATAAATGATGATGATCTCAGAGAGCAGGTTCAATTTGTGTACATGGATTATTCCAGAGTACATATTTCCCACACACAGGAATTCGCTCAGGAAGGCGATATGTCAATGGCAAGGGGTACACTGATTCAAATGAAGGAAGCTGTTCAGATAGGCTTTGATTATTATATCAATTTGAATGATGGTATGATGCCGATAAAAACGAGGGAGGAAATTACCGCATTTCTGGAAGAACAGAATGGTAAGGATCTCTATTATGTGGAAACATCTGAGAAAGAGGAGCCTGCGCTGCGTAAAAAGACTTTAAAGTATTATCCCTTCACAAATCTTCTGGCCTTTCCCAGAGGAAAAGCGACACGTGCAATTACCAGAGGCTTTGGAAGCTTACTGTATGCTTTGCACATCCGCAGAACTCTGGATGATGTCATTCAAATTGGCAGTCCCTGGTTTATGCTGACGCATACCAGTGCACAGATCCTTGCAGATAATTTTGACTATTGCTCCACGACTTTCAAATTATCCTGGTATGCCGAGGAAATGTATATTCCTATGATGCTGGATAAGTTTGGCAATAAATGTGTTGAGCATGTAAATAATGATTATCGTGTTGTAGGAAACGGAAAATGGGAACGCAGTCAAAACACACGCCCAACAACGCAGGAGGCGATTGACCGATATCCGGAGGCACTGTTTGCGGGTGCTATTCTCGTTGATGAAGATTTCACTCTATATGAAAAATATTTCGATGTATATAATGCCAATTTAGAAATGGAAGAATAACTGATCATCGGTTATTCTTTTTTATCGTAAATGAATATCACTTTCTAAGGTGATTCAGTCATAGTGTTCCTTTTGCCGCCTATTGTATAGCATATATTGGAAACATGTTCCGATATCATAAAGATCAGCTTTCTTTCGGCTTGTGAATGTTTAAAATGCAGAATATCAAAATACTTTTGAAGCATGATAACGCTTATACCTAGTACAAACGGAAGCACTTACCTTTTTTTGTATGAATACAGGATTGCTGTATGGATGCTGCATGAAACATAAGCATTTCATCTAATTCATTTAACCAGGCTGGAATTGTAACATTTTACTTATCGCTCTTTTGTTATAACGTTTATTAAGTTTAATGGAAGTAAGCTCAATCATCCTATTAAACACGCCATTTGCATAGTTGATCGTAAATGAATCACTCATTACAGGAATTTCTTCTTTGTTTTCTTTTTCTCACATCCAAACAAAGACCTAACACTCATTGGCCGTCTCAATCGCCTGCTCTGATGTGTCTCCACACGTGATAGCTTCTGGCAAATCCGGAAACGTAACAGTATAGCGACTATCTTCTTTTTCAAATAACGCTGGATAAATCTTTTGCAGGAAAAGGAACAGCAATGCTTTTATTGGTCACAGGATTATGCAATATTCTACGGTAACCTACCTGTTGTATCTCAATAAAAGTGCCCTGTTTAAGCAGTTTCATCATCTGCTTTGAAGTCATCCCATCATATGATTTTCCTTCGTCTTTAAATACGCTTAGATGTGTATGTCAATATTTTCATACACATTTATACACGCTATAAACACGAAAAAACTTCCCATAGGAAGTTTTCATACATCAGAATTAGAAAAGGGATATTCTTAAAACCCTTTCAATTCATCAATCATTGCTAAAACATGCTTCTTCCCATTACGGAAGCTCATGAAGGACATAATGGTGAATCCACCAGATAGAATTGCACCAACCAGAGCAATCCATTTAACTACATTTCGGACTGTATCACTGATATCCGGTAAAATAGGATCTTTCATGCCAGTAAATCCCCAGACACAAAGGCCTGCAGTCACAAGGAAAATAATCCCTCCAACCTTGACCCAGCTTCCGAGCCGTCGTACCAGTATATTTTCAGACTGTATTTTCTGTTTCAATGCATCCTTCTCTGATTTCTTCATCACTTATACCTCCTGTTATAAAGAAATCATCCCCACTTGGGAGGCAGGGATGATATTTCTATTTTTTTGTTAATTAGTAAGACAGATTTGGATCGAAGAATCCAACAAGAACACCGACGATAGCTACAACAACCATCAGCAGCATAATTTTGATTGGACTAATTGCTTTCTTAGCCATTAACCACCAGCAGCCCAGTACGAACAGCAGAGTCAATACGCCAGGGAATGCGCCATCCAGTTTTTCCTGCAGTAATACAGGTACTTCCTGAGTTCCTGTAACCTTTTCGATTACTTTGGAACCTTCAATAACCATTTCTGTTTTATTCTGAATAGAAGTTGTCAGCTGTACAGAAGTAGTAATAGATACCCAAGTACCAGCCATAGCACCAACGATTACCTGACCCATAACGATTACGGATTCACGTAATGCAGTTGCCTGCTCACCAACGATAACTTCTACAGCAGAACCACCAAGTTCATAACCTTTGTTATAGATCCATTTCTGGAAGAAGATACTAGTCACGTTCCATACAACGATATAGAACAGAGGACCAATAATGGATCCGCCTTCCGCAAGACCTAATGCAATACCTAATAATACTGGAATATACGTACCAACGATCAGAGAGTCACCGATACCAGCCAAAGGACCCATCAGACCTGCACGAATACCATTGATCATTTCATCATCGATTTCTTCAGCACCGTTTGCACGAGCTTCTTCAAGACCAGCGGTAATACCAACTACGATAGAACCAATCTGAGGCTCTGTGTTGAAGAATGGATAATATGTCTGCAGCTTTTCAGCCTGCTCATCTTTCGTTTCATATAATTCCTGGATAATTGGTAACATGGACCACATGTAACCGAATGTCTGCATGTGCTCATGAGAGAAGCAAGTCAGGTTACCATAGAACCAACGCCAGAAAGAACTATTTAATGACTTTTTCGATACCTTTTTCATAATTAAATGTCCTCCTCATCATCGTCAATTCCTGCAGGACCTGCTGCAGCTCTGTTTCTAATCATTGTCATCTGATAGTTAATCAATGCAAATACAGCACCAACTGCAGTTGCAGCAATCAGCGTCAGGTGCATAGAACCTGCCAGTGTGAAACCAAATAAGAAGAAGATCAGGTCAGTTGCCTTGTTTACAACGGATTTCAGCAGGATTGCGATTCCGACTGCAGGCAGCAAGCTACCTAATGTAAACAGGGATTTCATATACCAGGAACCCATAGGCAGTGCTTCCTTGAACTGGTCAACAGCATCTGCACCATAATAAACAATCAGCATAACTGGGATGAAGGAAATCAGTAAGTGAGAGATAAGAGGGAAAATAACTTCAACCTTACCGACAATACTGAAATCTTTCTTGTCCAGACGAGCCCATCCAATGTGCTGCCAAACAAGGTTCATCATCGCAGTTCCGTAGAACTGTACAGTACCTACAGTACCAACCATAGCACCTAAAGCACCTGCAAGACCGCTTGCTTCAGAACCACCAAGGTCAAGACCCTGAGATTTTGCAAGAGCCCAAGCCAGAGGGATACCAATGTAAGAAACGGCACGTAAATCCGCTGCTACGGTACCACCTGGAGTTACCAGCGCGATATAAATAATCTGCATAGGGATTGCAATCTGAATACATCCCTTAACGTCACCAAGGATCAACCCTACAAATACGGATGCGATCAATGGTCTGTTCAATGTGTAGTTACCAACTGTAGTACCTAAACATGCAATTGTGGAGGCCGCACAACAACTCATAAGACCGAGTAAAGCAGCCTGTACCCAAGAAATCATAAATTCATCTCCTTTTCCTTTTTGAATTTATCTAATCTAATTCGAACACAAATCTCCCAATTTATTAGTATCCGAATTTAGATCTGAATTTTGGCCAGGAACCGATAGCAGTTTCTTCCAGCAATGCAAAGAATACATCGTAACCAGCGTTTGTCATCGCTTCGCATGCTTCTGCTTCTTCCTGTGTGATGGACTGGTTCTGTCCCAGCTTGGTAGCGCCCGGACGGTCGTTGCAAGGTCCGATAACAACACGTTTTACATCACTTGGTACAAACTTGTTGTCAACCAGCAGCTCTTTCATGTCAACCGGATTCTTCGTAATCAGGAAGTATCGCTTGTTGCTGTCAAGCACCGTCTGTGCCTTCTCAAGGAAGTGTTCCTTTGTCCATACAAATACTTTTTTGTCTGTGGATGCTACGAATGACTGTTTCAGAACAGGTGTGGTAGCAGCCTTGTCGTTTACTGCGATAATACCGTCACAAGGATATTCCTTGGACCAGCGTGTGATGATCTGACCGTGAATGATACGATCGTCAACTCGTACAAAACTAATCATGATTTATGTCCTCCTTAGATTAAATTCCGATGTTTAAATATCGTCTTCCGCGTCATCGCTCTCTACCTTGAATTCAGTAAGACCGGCATGACCCTCGCTCAGCAGTGTTTCTTTCAACAGCTCTGCATCGTCAAAATTATCTTTCATCAATACGGCGGTGATTGCCAGCGGCATATTCATACCTGCAATCACTAATGTGTTTGGCATCAGGCCTTTTTCATCAAGAACAGCCAGTGCGTTGGTGAATGGAGATCCACTCAGAATGTCTGCCAGCAGAATAACACTGTCGTCTGCATTCAGCGGCTCAACCAGTGTTCTGAAGTTAGCTGCAAATTCATCAGCACTCATATCTGCCTTCAGACTTGTACTCAGGACATCGTCACGTTCCCCTGTCATCATTTTGACAGCGGAATGCAATCCCGGTGCAAATTCACCATGACTTACCATAATCACGTATTTCATTTGTCGTCCTCCTTTTTTTCACGGACACAGAACAAAACTACGGTGTGAAAGGCCAAAAAAATATTTTGGCTTCCCTACCAAATCCTTTTTCTTACCTGCCTTATGCATTTACCTATACCTTATGAGACATGCTGAAAAATCCCTGTTTTCTATGCAAAAGCATAAAAAAACAGATGATTTTCCACGATTATTATCTGTACTGTTAAGTATACGTTTTGAAACACCAGACCATACCAGCTCTGTCTGTGTTATGGCAGCTTTCACATTTCGAAGTGACCAGCTTTCGTTGAAATGTAATCGCTTACCTCCGCTATTTACATTGTAATCTTACACCACGTTCCTCGTAATTTCAACTGTTTTGATAAATTTTTCTCACATAATTACAAATGTAATCACACATTTTAACCAAAATGTCCTATCTGAAATAGAAAAAAACGCATATTTACAGCTATTTTTAGCAGTATACACGTTTTTATGTGAATATTGTGTGAAAAATTTATCTTACAAAACTTACCAGAATACGTGCCTTCCCACAGATTTCAATGTCCGCACAGCCCGCCGGTACGAAAATATTCTCAGTAAATGCAAATGGAAGCTCTTCTCCCTGATAGCGAAGGACACAGTCTGCGGAAACATTGCTCAGACAGTAAAAGCGCTTTTCATCCTGCGGCAGCACGTAGTTTCCCGCAACATCCACCAGGCGCACACTGAATTCCCTCCGGTCAACCAGCAGCTTCTCCTGTGTGGTATCCGCATCCGTAAAAGGTGATGCCACTTTATTACAGTGCAGTCCGAAATCTGCGACATCAAAGCTTTTATCGATATGCAGCTCTCGCTCCCTGCCATTCGCATCCTGACGATGATAATCATAAAACCGATAGGTCGTATTGGAATTCTGTCCAATCTCGAGTGCGAGAATGCCTTTTCCCAGTGCATGCAGCATACCGGCATCAATGCATACGAAATCACCGGCCTCCACCTCGACCTTGCGCACATAATCCTCGACCTGATCATTTTCGACAGCTGCTTTGATCACCGCTGCATCCGACGCAGTCGTTCCGGCCACCAGCGTAGCTCCCTTATCTGCTTCCAGAATATACCAGGATTCTGTTTTCCCTTCATCGTTTTCATGCGCTCTTGCATATTCGTCATACGGATGTACCTGAATGGATAAATCCTCTCTGGCATCCAGATATGCAAGGCGAAGCATCTGATGCAGCTGTTTTTCTCCCAGTATGGATTGCGGATCCGCCTGAATCAGCTCATCCAGCGTTTTCCCTGCATATTCTCCATTCAGTATAACGTTTTTTGCATGCGGATGGGCACTGATCTCCCAGCAGGTGCCCAGCCCTTTTTCTTCCATACCGCGCATGGTTGTCAGACGGTCGTTTGCCCATATGGTCTTATCATATACAGGCTTCAGCTTCATAGGATACATACTATCTACCTCTTTCCTTCTTCCTTTTTCAAACTGATTATACAATGGAACCAGCCGAAAAGCAACTCATTGTAATTACATTATAACATATTTTTAAGATTTTATTTGAAACCGATTGCAAGTATATTGTTATATTGTTATAATAATTGCAGAGGGGTGAGCTTATGTACGCATCTGTAATTACTGACCAGATCGATGAGGATCTGGAAACCGCCTTACGCATAGCCAGGCTTTATGGTTATACGCACGTGGAGCTGCATAATGTGTTTGGAAAAAGTATTGAAGAATGCAGCCTGAAGGAAATCAACACCATTCGCACCTTGCTGAATACCTACGAACTCAAGGTTTCCTGTATCGCCAGTACCGTCTTCTTTCTGTGTCCGCTGATGGAGAACGATAAAGTAAGTCTGTTTAATCCGGCATTTCATGCGATTGAAGGGGATGTCCCTACACATCTTCGCTATTTGAAAAATGCATGCCGCATTGCTAAAAAGCTGAACTGTCCAAGGGTACGCATCTTTCCTTTCCGCTTTCCGGATAACCGGCCGCCTGCCTATGGCACACAGGAGCATATCGCTCTGATTATGAAAAATGTCCGACAGGCTGTGCAGATTGCGGAGGAGGAGCATGTGACGCTGGTGCTGGAAAACTGTCCGTATTCCCACCTTCCTAAGGGCCATATGAGCATTCAGATCGTGAAGGCCATAAAAAGTGACTATCTCAAGCTGCTATGGGATCCGGCAAACAGCTACCGTGCCTATAAGGAAAATGTCCCTGCGGAGTATCTGACCTTTTCACTCGAGGAGGAGCTGCATTATATCTATCCTTGGATCGATCACATCCATATTAAGGATTATGCATACAATGCCGCACTGGAAAAGCCGTTTCAGCATGTTGCCTTCGACATGGGAGATATCGACTTCATGATGATTTTTTCCAATCTGCGAAAATACGGATATGAGAATGCCGTATCGCTGGAAGCAGAGACTGATTATAATGAAACACTCGAGAGTATGAAACGCATGCAGGACTGGGTTACATTGTCCGATAATACCTGATGCCTAAAAAAACCTGTTTTCCTTACGCAGAGCAAGCTGCCTTGAGGAACAGGTTTTTTTATAAGAAAATTTAAGTATACAAAAGCACAGATAAAACCCGCCCTTTTCAGAAGCGGGTTTCTTTTATCATCAACTCATCAGCATCTGAATGCCTAAGAAAATAAGCAGGATTATGATAGGAAGTCCCAGCAGAATGACATAGGCGAAATTCACCTTATGCACGACCTTGTTCCAGTTTTTCTCTACGAAATAATACCGGTCATCATCGGTTTTCATAATGACATCGGTTTCCATCAGATTGGCGATGGTGTATGCAATCACCGAGGTGGACAGTCGAAGATTTTTAAATGCATCGTATCCAACAGCCGTATCCGGTGTGAACGCGTAATGCTTTTTCAGAACATCCATAACCATCCTCGCCGATGTCTGTCCTGTTGTTGTTTTTTTCTTAGCCATAAAAACACTCCTTTAAGTTATTTACTATGTTGTTTGTACTCTATTCTATAACAAAAGTCACAGCTTCTGCAACACTTTTTACAACATGTGCAGCTTCCCTGCGCACTTCCTGTGCTGCCGAAGCCATACAGAAGCTGGCTTCCACCTCATGAAACAGTGGAATATCGTTGGCACCATCCCCGATGAATGCGACCTCCTCCTGTGACAGCTTCCAATACTCCAGTGCCTGTAAAAAGGATTTTCCCTTATCGATTCCCTTACGGGTGATTTCAATGTAATCAAAGGATGTCGGCAGGATTTCATAGGCATCCTGAAATTGCCTGCGCAGAATCGGCAGCCAGGTATCCCGGCGTTCCTGTGTATACGTATGGATACTGATTTTCACCACCGGCTCCTGCTTCTCCTTCAAATATCGCAACAGATCCCGATCAGCAATATCACCGAGGTAGGCAAGCTGCTCTCTTACCTCGTTCCAGTGCTCCGGTGCATACTGCTCCCTCATAAAGAAGAAGGTGCTTTGCTCATTGCAGACAAAGGGATTGATCTCATCCACATGATCCTTTAAAAACTCCATAATGCGTACTGCATCCCCGGCTTCAATGTGCTCCTCCATGACCTTCTCATCATGAATCCAGATAGATCCACCGTTATTTCCGATAATCATATCCGCAGCAAGTCTATAACGGCTGATCAGCTTCTGACAGAAGCCGTAATCCCGCCCGGTTACAATACCAAAAGCAATGCCGCGCTCTGCCAGCGTATGAATCGCCTGCACATCCTGCTGTTGTATGTTGCCATGTACATCGATCAGCGTTCCATCCAGATCACTCAGAAACAGCTTCATCATCACACACCCTGTCAATCAATCCATAATGTAAAAGTGCCTGTGCAATTCCGTTTCTGCTGCACAGCCCGCTCACATAATCCGCTGCTTCCTTCACAGCCTCTCTGGCATCCCCCATCGCAACGCCGATGCCACATGCTTTTATCATTTCCAGATCGTTGTAATCATCCCCGAAGCTGATCACATCCTGCATGCTCCAGCCCATCGCTTCACATATATGCGATACGCCCGTTGCCTTGTCATGGGCACCGTTGATATCGTAAAAGCAGGTATCAAACGGTGTAAACAAAAACTGCGGGAAGCGCTGTTTCATCATTTCCAGATCAGCATCCTCTATTTTAGCGACAGCTGCCAGGGGCATGGTATCCTGCAGATAGCCCTCGGATTCCCGCTCATCCACCAGAATATCCAGTCGTCCCAGAAAATTCTGCAGCATATTGGCAATCCGCTTATAGCCGTGATAGCAGTGTGCCGCATCCTGACACTGAAACATCAATGCATTATCCGTCTTTTTAAAGGCATGGATCAGGCTTCGTGTTTCCTCCATGGTAAAGCTGTAATGATAGAGCACCTCATGCTGTGCATTGCGCACAAATGCACCGTTGCTGCAGACGAAGTAATCAAAGCTCACCTGCTCCAGCAGACTCTGCTCCATAGCAAAAGGAGGTCTGCCACTGGCGATTGCCAACTTCACTCCCTTCCTTGAAAGCTCATTCAGAGCATGGACACACGATGCAGGAACCCTGCGGTTCCCTTTCGTTACCAGAGTTCCGTCAACATCAAATACCGCTAGTTTAATCATAGCTTCCTCCTCCAGATTTCTTTATTTATTTTTATTTTTCTTGCGTTTCTTCCACGCCAGAAAGCACTCATGCAGATAGACACCCATCTTTTTGGATACCACTACGTGCTGGCGCTCCGTTGTCAGAATATCGATATTCTTGATAATGGATTTCATGGGATCCATCGACAGAATGGAGCGAAAGCGATAATGCGCTTTTTCATATACAAAGCCGTCATCATCCACGATTGCCCGCCGCTTCACGATGGAGTCAAGTGCCATACCCGCACTGATAATCGCCATCAATGCAAGCGCAAAGCAGACATACAGCTCATCCTTCGTATTCTTTTCCATCACAAAGATACCGATGATGCCAATCACAGAAAAGCCCAGGAAAAAAATCATATACGGCAGATACTGATTTACCATGGTATAGCCGTCCTTATGCTTATTCAGATATTCCTTTCTCACCTTCTCATTGGCAAGAAACAGGCGCACATTCTGTACGGTCAGATAAATACCGTAGCACAGAACTGCTGCACAGATAATATAATCCATTGTATCAAATTTACTCATACGAACTCTCCTCACATTTCTAATTCGTATTATACACTATTTTCTCACAGAAATTAAGGAGCAGGTGATAACCGGTTACATTTGTTAATCCAGACGTTTGTATAATATACCAAGTCCCAGCGGTACAAATCCGCTCAGGCCGATCAGCGCCAGTGTTAAATCGGCCCCCAGGGAGGATACCATCGCTCCGGCTATCACCGGGGTGACCAGCAGAGAAAGTCCCACATAAAAGGCGGAGGCGATCGTCTGCCCGCTGCTTCGCAGATGAATCGGTGTTGTATCGTCCACCAGTGTTTTGCTGGTGATCATGATCAGCGGATAGGTGATGCACTGCATCAGCGTGACCACGATCATCATTTCCGGACTCTGTACAACGGCATAGCCCAGAAAGCGGATGATATACATAAAGGTACCAAACATCATCAGCTTATAATCACCGAATTTCTTCAACAGCCACGTTCCTGCAAAAAACAGCGGCAGCTCGGTAAATGCCTGGATACTCCATCTGGCACCGACCATGCCCTCCTTCGCGCCCAGTGCCATCATTTTATCCACCGTCGTGTAGATATCCGCAGTCGCAATCACGTTGATAAACAGGAAAATCAGAACAACGACAACATATTTTTTATCCAGCAGCAGCTCCTTTAAATCCGAGGCATGAATCCCGCCGCTTTTTTCCACCTTAACCGCATCCTGCATGAACATCGTTAAAAGGATGTTTAAAACCGCAAGACCCGCAAACACATAGCCCAGTGCGGGATAGCCGTAATGCTCGACAACCAGAGCACCGATCGGACTGCCGATCATCCAGCCAATCGCACCGAATGCACGTATCGGACCAAAATTATTGCGGCAGGTTTCACTCGTTTCCAATGTCCAGGTATCCTGCACCGCCAGCGTGGTACGAAACATACCGCCAACCAGGGATATAAAAATCAGATGCAGAAAGAAATTGCGCTGTGTCACCTGATACATCACCAGCGTGGAAAGGACAAATATGATCAGACAGAGGTTAAAGAACTTCTTATCCGTTTTATACTTATCGCATAGATAACCGATAAAAAACTGCGTGATGATAGCTACAACAGCCGTACCGGACAGTATGATGCCGCGCTCCACAACATCATAGCCGACATATTCCAGAAAGGTCTGCATATAGCCGTAAGGCAATACAAAAGCGACATAGGACAGAAAGTAGAACAGGCACAGCATGGCCACGTTTTTCTTTTGACTTCGCATAGTTATTCTCCCTTTTATAGAAAAGGACCGGCGAATTTGCATCCGCCAGCCCGCATTGATGGCGTTTTCCCATCAGATATTTTCTTATCCTGTACCTGTGCTTTGCGGCGGACGACAGCCCAAGCGCTCAGGAATGGTCAGTTCCCTGTACAGGCTTTCATGGTTCAATGATTATATTATTCCATATTGGCGTGTCTTCCGAACATCGTATCGGAATCCTTGCCTCTGCGCTCCATCAGCATCATAACAGCGATATCCATGAAGATTCCCTCGCTTTGTTCAAACAGAGATCCCATCGGCTGAATGGATTTGATGTCCCCCTGCTTCGCACTTTTCGGTGAAGGTGCGCTGATTTCAATGACGACATCCGCCATATTGGCGATGCTGGAATTAGGATTGATGGTGATGAGTGCTACCCGTGCTCCCATTTCCTTTGCTTTTGCGGCATGGTTGACAAGCGATTTTGTTTCTCCGCTTCCGCTGCACACCACCAGTACGCCGCCTTCCTTGATATTCGGTGTACATGTTTCCCCAACGACATAGGACGCCACACCCATATGCATCAGGCGCATGGCAAAGCCCTTCACCTGAAAGCCGCTTCTTCCTGCACCCGCACAGAACACCTCGTCTGCCTCATCAATCAGCTGAACGAATTTCTCCGCCTGTACCTCATCAATGGAGCTCAGTGTGTGTGTAAGCTCCTGCAGAACGATCCCTGCATATTCCTTATTGTTCATTCCCTGCTTCCTCCTATTTCAGATGCTGCTTCATTTCTTTTGCGGCAGCTGCACGATCCTTTGCATTGCAGATGGCACCGCCGACAACGACAACCGCAGCCCCCTCGGATGCAATCGCATCAATGGTCGCAAGCTTCACCCCGCCGGCAACGGCAGATTTCGCATGTGTGATAACACGGTTGACGATCATCAGCTCATCCAGCGGATTCTTTCCGGTCTGCTGTACATCAAATGCCGTATGCACACATATATAATCCACACCCATGGCGTCGATTTCCTTTGCTCTAGCTTCCAAATCCTTTACCGCGATCATGTCGATCATGATTTTTCCATTGTATTTCTTTGCGGCCTTCACAGCGCCCAGAATGGTTTCATCGTTGCTCGCTCCCAAAACGGTAACGATATCCGCTCCGGCTTTAAATGCTGTTTCCGCTTCCAGTTCTCCTGCATCCATAATTTTCGCATCCGCCAGAATTTCGATTTCCGGGAAATGCTGTTTAAACTCTCTTACCGGACGCATGCCCTCCTCGATGATAAACGGTGTTCCCACCTCTGCAATATCAACGCTGCCTCTTGTTTCCTGCAGCAGGGTCATGCATTCCTCCAGTGTCAGTGTATCCAATGCCAGCTGTAATTTCATAATCCTAGTTCTCCTTTACCATAATCAGTTGTTTGACCTCACTCACGCAGTCCTGCTGTCCTTCCTGCAGCTCGTTGGTAATCATGACATCATAGTCTGAAAACTTGGCGAACTGATAGGTGGCTGTCTTTGTGAATTTACTGGAATCACAAAGCAGGATGTTCTTTCTGGAATGCGCCAGAATATGACGGTTTACCTCCGCATGCTCCATGGAAAAGGTCATCGGACCATCCATATCCATAAAGCCGTCGCATCCCATAAACGCAATGTCAATACGAACCGTATCAATGACATTGGTGGCGTAATATCCGACAAGCGCACGTCCTTTTTTCTGAAGCTTTCCCCCGGTCATAATCAGATCCAGCCCGCTGTCACAGATGATATCCGCAATCGGCAGGGAATTGGTCAGTACCGTGATGTTCTTCTTCAGACGCAGCAGCTTCGCCAGCTGCAGACAGGTGCTGCCTGGATCCATGTAGACAATGGCATCATCCTCAATAAATTCCAGTGCCTTACGCGCAATCAGCTGTTTTTCCAGCGTATGCTCCTGCAGCTTGACATCAAAGGGCAGCTGATAATAGGCATTGCGAACGACAGCGCTCCCATGCTTTTTCGTCAGCACGCCGCGTTCCTCCAGCACCTTGAGATCCTTACGTATCGTTTCCGTTGTCACATCCAGCTGCCGGGCCAGCTCTCCAACCCGCACTCTGCCTTCTCCCAGAACTCTCTGATACAGCGCATTCCGTCTGGCTTCACTTGCTTTCGACATGTCGCTTCACCACCTTTGCACATGGTTAGTGTACGTTTTTCTTTGCCTATCGTCAATCTGATTTCGCAGTTTTCCAAAAAAAGAAGCATAAAAAATTGGTTTTAAGACGAAATACTGCGAAAAATCGCAAAGTTTTGGTTTTAGGTATTTGAAACATATTCTTTTTTGTTGACTGTGCTATAATACTCTTGGTTTAAAGGAGGAAATCGCATGAATTCTTTTGACTTACATATGCATTCCTGTTACAGCAACGATGGTGAATTTACACCACAGGAGCTGATTCATATGGCTGATGCAGCCCATTTAACAACGATTGCACTGAGTGATCACAACACGCCGAAAGGAATTGCGGATATGGTTCGTCTGGGAGAGGCAAAGGGCATCCGCGTAATTCCCGCTATGGAATTTGATACGCTGTTTGAGGAGCTGGAGGTACACGTGCTCGGCTACGGTATCGACTATGAGCAGCCTTATTTTCAAAGCCTTTTCGATTCTTTGAGTGAACGAAAACAAGCCGTGCAGATAAAGCGTGTAGAAAAAATCAGAGAGGTCTTCGACCTGGATATCGATCCCGCTGCGCTTTTAAAGCGATATGCAGGTAAAAATCCGTTTCCTGCAATTGTGCACCATATCATGGAACAGTATAAGGATAAGAAAGAGTTTGCGGATTATCAGCCCGGAGGCAGACGCTGTGAGCCTCAGCCGGTGAATTTCTACTGGGATATGTGCAGTGCCGGAAAGCCCTGCTATGTCCGTGTGGAATATCCATCCCTGAAGGACACCGTACAGCGCATTCACGATGCCGGGGGTATTGCCGTACTGGCACATCCATGGCTGAACTTCTATCAAAAGGAGGAACGTCTGCAAAAAGCACTGGATGAGGGAATCGATGGAATCGAGGCCTACAGCAATTATCATGAAGCAAAGCATAACCGCTATTATGATACCTATTGCCGCCGGCATGGTGTCCTGATGACCTGCGGCAGTGATTTTCATGGGAAGATGAAGCCGAAAATTCGAATGGGAGAATACGGCTATGAGAAGGATGACGGTGAGGACATCCTGCAGGCTTTTTTAAAGCGGCTGGCAAAATAAAAGAGCATATATGAAAAAAAGCCAATGCGCACAGGAATGCGAAGCTATCCTGTAGACATCGGCTTTTTCATATGCAAAAATGAAATGAAAAGGCGTCTTCCCGCCATGCAAGGTAAAACTGCGACGGTTTCCTTATTCGGCGAAACCTCTGCCAAAACCGTAATGCTTTTCAAACAGCAGCTTCATTCTATGGGAGGCCGAAGCAGAGTCTACGGCTTCCTTCAGCTGCGTATCCTTAATTTATTTAACAGCTCACACAGCTTTTCACGCTCCTTTTGTGACCGCTGACGGATATGATTGATAAACCGGTACTGCCATTCCTGCTCCTGCTCAATCTCCCTCAAATCGGCATCATCCAGCTTCCATGCCTCATGAAAATTACCACCTGCAGGATGTAACAGCTTTAACAGTACAGCGATTTCCTCCAGCGACAGCTGTTCATAATACGCATCGTACTCCTCATTCATGAAAACAGCATTTTCCAACAGATCGATCAGGTCATAGGCACTGATCTTCTGGGAGCGCAAATGCTGAATTTTGTCCTGCAGGCAGGCATATTTCTCCACCTCCTCCAGCAGCGTCAGAAACGTTTCCTCATCTTCTCCCTGTGTCAGGTCGATGACAAAACGGTCATCTACTGCTTCCTCATACACAAGCAGGGCATAAGCATCCCGGACAAAGACCTGTAGCTGCGCCTGCAGCTGTTCTTCAAACAGTGTGAGATAGTCTGCCACGCTTTTCCCCATGCTGGCAGCGATTGCATGATTGACCTTCTGAACAGCCTCCTTCAGTGAACAATGCCTCAGCAGCGCCCGCAGACGCTTTACATCCTGTTCTGCCAGCAAAAGTGAGGGCTTCTGAAACAGCATGAGGGATGCAAAGCACTGATACCAGAGCAGCTCACAAAGATTCAAGCCTAAATATTCCACAGTCACTCCCTTTTGCTGTTCATAGCGTCGGAGAAATTCCGGCAGCTCTTCACGAAAGTATTCGCAAAAGGTATGCTCCAGTGCAAAGCGTTCCATATAATACAGGACAAGATCCATCCCATCGAGGTGATACATATCATGAAACAGAGGAATCCCATCCACCAGCGGATAGTCCAGATCCTCTGTGGTGTGACTGTAGTATAAAATCCCCTCATAGGTGCTCAACTGCCCGAGATAGTGCGGTATCTGTTCATCCATCACACTGTTGTAGCGCTCATTGCAAAACGGCAGACGGTTTCTGCGCAGCTGATTCAACAGGTTTCTTGTCTGCTGCTCCTTATCCTGTAAAACAAGCAGACCGCGTTCAAAGCATGCATCTATTTCCAGTTCCTGCAAAGACCGTTCTTCCATCTTCTCCAGTCCCTGTAAAACCACATAGCTGATGGTGTTTAAAATACGTTTATGATCCGCCATGCTCAAAGAGGTGCTCTGCTTATGGTTGAGCAAAAGGACAAGCTCCTGCGCCATATGTTCGCACTGCTTTAACAGATATTCCCTACGCTTTTTTGTGATTTCCCCTGCCTCCTGTGCATGCTGCAGCAAGACATACAGCGAATTGCAAACACGCTGTTTTCCAACGGTATATCCCATATGCTATTCCTCCTGTGACCTTTTCACTCGCTGTAAAATACGCAAAGCGAGCTGCCGGTTGATTTCACCGTGATAAAGAAGATACTCTTCATACAGTATCTCACACAGCGCCTCATCCGATACCTGCCAGCTTATATGACTGCGTACATGGTAATACAGCCAGATCGACTGCTTTAAGTGCAGCATATATGTTGGAAGTGCCATGTAGGGAGATTTTAAAAACGGCCCCAGTATGTCGAACAGACGGTCCTCTTTTGTTTCCACCCATCGATACCGTCGCAATGCCTGCTGCTGTGTCTGATACAATTCCTGCATCTGCTCCTTACGCAGCTCTAGTCCGATGCAGGCAAGCTCCCTTCTGAGACCGCTTTCCCCTTCCTGTAATACCTCCAGTATGTTCTGCCAACTCATTATGCATACCTCCTTATCCGTGTCTAATAGATATATCACGGACACTGTTTGCATACAAGACTGGAAAAAACGGTCCATTTGTGTTATGATATAGACAGAAAAACTGAGAAAGCATACGATTTGGTATGCTTTTTTCATGTCGTCCCCTTGCTATCAAATACAGCCCATCAAATTCCCTTCTTCCAAGTCTGTAGCTTCTCACATACGGGTGAAATTAAAGCCGCATTCGAATGATTACATAAAGCCTTACATTTTTGTGATAGTGGAATACAATTGAATATGATATAATGTACATGCTGTTGGGAAGGTGCGAAACATTATGAAGCAAATACCGAATATACTGTCCGCAGTCAGGATCATACTGTCATTTCTGCTGCTGGCTCTGACAAAGAATACAACCTTGTTTCTGATTGTCTATCTCATCATAGGAATCAGCGATGTCCTGGACGGAGGGCTCGCCAGGTCCCTGCATGTGCAGAGTGAGCTGGGTGCCCGTCTTGATTCTATCGGTGATCTGGCATTCTACTGCATTTCACTATACATCGTTTTCTTTCAGATGAATTTGAAAATCATGAATCTGATTTCCATGCTGGTGCTGTGTGTCTTCGTACTGAAGCTTGCGGCGCTGCTGCTGACAAGATGGAAGCATCATATCTGGGCGAGTATGCACACCATAGGCAATAAGCTGACCGGGTTGCTGTTGTTTCTGCTCGTTCCGCTTTGCGTGGTAACCAAAAGTCTACCGCTAATTCCGGTTGCACTGGTAATCGCCTGTTCCTACTTAGCTACCTTTGAGGAAATGCTGCTGATTCTGTCACGTAACACGTATGATATCAATACGAAATCATTATTAAAAAAATAGGAAGCCGATATGCAGCTCCAACTCAGATTATCTGGTAAGAAGAAGGTTTGAAGCCATAAAGCATTCCCTTCCTGTCTCATCCGAAAGGATCTGCCTGTACGAATACAGGCTTTTTTTCTGCAGATTCTCAATGCCTGCGCACGCTGTTCAGTGTCTATGAAAAACGGATTCCCCACCCTAATCGGCAGAGAATCCGCTATTTATACTTCCTTGCTGTTTCCTTCTTCCTGCATAAGAACCAGCTGTACTTTATGGATTCGCTTGTACTTTACTTCCTTTACCTGGAATTTGATATTGTTCCAGATAACCTCACGTTCCTCTCCGTCCTCTGGTATCTGTCCTATCAGATCCAGCAGAAATCCGGATATGGTTTCATGATTGTCATTTTCAAGCTGCAGTCCAAGCTCTTCATTGATATCATCTATCGGCATGCTGCCGTCCAGCACGTACGTATGCTCATCAAGCTTTTCAATCTGCGGTTCATCATCCTCATCGTACTCATCCTCGATATCTCCCATAATTTCCTCAACAAGGTCCTCCATGGTTACGATACCGCTGAAGCCTCCATATTCATCAATCAAAATGGCGATATGCTGATGCTTGCTCTGCATCTCCCGAAACAGATCGTCAATGTTTTTGCTTTCCAGCACAAAGAACGGCTTGCGCAGAATGCGCGATATATCCACGTGCTCGAAACCGTTTTTCCTTGCCTCGACTACAAAATCCTTGATGTTCAGGATGCCGATGATATTGTCGATGGAATCCCGGTAAACCGGAATACGGCTGTAGCGCATTTCCATCAGCTCATCCAGATATTCACTCTGAGGATCATCAATATCGATACAGAATACATCCGGTCTCGGAGTCATCACCTCTTCTGCCAGAATATCGTCGAAGGCGAATACGCTGTCGATCATATCAGCTTCATCCTCATCGAAGACACCGCTCTCCTGCCCGCTTTCCACCATGGAACGAATTTCCTCACGGGAAAGAGATTCTTCAACATTTTCATCCTTCATGCCGAACAGACGGAGTACAAACCGTGTTGACCAGGATAAAATTTTGATGAAGGGCGATGCGATTTTTGAAATAATGAGAATCGGCTTTGCGCAGAACATGGAATAGGCTTCCGCATTCTGCAGAGCGATCCGCTTGGGAACAAGCTCTCCGAAAATCAATGTCACGAAGGATAACAGGATGGTAACCACCACCATGGAGATCGTTTCTCCATAAGGGATGGCCCAGGCCTCCAGAACAGCACCAAGGCGTACGGATATACCGGTTGCGGCACTGGCGGAGTTGAAGAAGCCGGCAAGAGTGATTGCCACCTGAATGGTGGATAAGAAGCTGGTAGGCTCCTGAAGAAGCTTTTCCACAAGCATTGCCTTGCGGTTTCCCTCCTCCACCTTGCGATGAATCCTGTTTTTGTTAACGGATACGATGGCCATTTCACTCGCCGCGAAATAGGCGTTGATCAGTGTCAGTATGACAATCAGCAGCAGCTGCAGTGTAATGGAAGATTGCGCGGGGTCTGCGTCCATAAAATAATATCTCTCCTTTTCTGTTATGAATTTGATTGCTATTGTATCAGAGGTTGTGGCATATGTAAAGAGCCAGCACCAGATGGAATTGTAAATTTTTTATAAATCCGGAATACCTGAACACAGGCTTGTCCTTTTCTGCAGGCACGGCGGAAGGAATCAAAAGCTCTCTGCGATATCTTTACTCAGCCCTTCAACAATCTGAACTGCCAGTTCAACAGCATGCTCATAGTCCTGATAAGCCAGAATCCCATAGGAGGAATGTGCATAGCGAACCGGTACACCGATGACGATTGTTGGAATGCCGAATTGTGCCGTATGTGTAATACCGCCATTGGTACCTCCCCCTTTTCGTACACTCTCCTGAACCGGAATGTCATTTGCATGGGCAAGCTCTAAAGCAAAGCGTTGAAATCTTGGGGATGTAATCATGGAACGGTCGAAATGCCGCAGCATCGGTCCCTTTTTCAAGGCACTTTGAATCATATATTCCTCTTCGAAGCTGTCATCTGCAGGGCATCCTTCAAAACAAATCACAACATCCGGCTTCACGTTGTTCATCACACAGGTCATACCGCGTTCGCCAACCTCCTCCTGGGAGGACAGGGTTGCACTGACGGTATTCGTGAGTGTACGTCCATGCAGTCGACAGAGTGTTTCCACAACGGCGGCACATCCGATACGATTATCAAATGCCTTTCCCATAAACGTTTGATGCTCTTCGTCATAGGTACAGGTAACATCAGGAACGATCGGTGCACCAATACCGATGCGGAAGGATTCCTGTACCTCCTGTGCACTCGTCGCACCGACATCAATCAATACATCGGCAAAATCCAGAGCCTTTCCCTGCTCGGAAGCATTCATAAAGTGTACCGGCTTGCTGCAGACAATCCCCGGAATCAGTTTGCCGTCTCTGTTTTTAATGAGCACCTTATTCGCAATGATGTTCTTCACATCCCAGCCGCCCAGCGGCAGAAACCGCAGGAGCCCGTTGCTTTTCACCGCCTGAACGATGAACCCTACCTCATCACTGTGCGCATCCAGCATGATGTTTACACCACCCTGACTGTTTCCCTTCAAATTCATATACAGATTGCGCATATGGTCCTCTTTACATGTACAGATTTCACGTACCTCTTCCTGCGCATACGCAACTACAGCATCTTCAAAACCGCTGGGTCCAAAGGCATCCGAAAATTTTCTGATTCTATCAATTTGTTTCATATCGTATTCTCATCCTCTTTTCTATTCCCTATTATAGCAGAGAATGCGAAAGAGTTCATCCGGAACTCCTATTCTTCTTCAGCTTCTTCTGTCTCCAGACCAAATGATTTCGGATAGAAAGGCAGCTGCAGAGCCTTGCAGACAGCCATCGCCCATTCCCGGAACCACCAGCCGTTCGCGGTTATAACATTCCCGTCCTGCACATAGCCGTGAAGCTCGGGATGCTTTTTCTGCTCCTTCATATCAAGCAATCCCTTCATCTGCTCAGCACTGAGCTCCACCGAGGTACAGGCACCGCCTGCCATGAAGCATTCCCGATCAACGGAAGCAACATAGCGCCGTTCCTTCATAATGCCGGCATTCACCAGAATCATGGGAGCACAGGAAATCGCCGCAATCAGCTTCCCTGCTTTATCAAAGGAGCGAATCAAAGATAACAGCTCCTCGTCTGCCAGAATCCAGTCACTGCTGTCATCCTTTGCTCCGATACCGGTTAAAACCAGCACATCATAATCCTCCGCACAAATCGTTCCCCAGGTATATTCGCCAAGAGCGAGGAAGCCCTCCTCCGCACGCACCGGTTTCAATGTCTTGGCTATGTAGTCGATCTGACAATCGGCCAAAGCAAGGGATTCCAGCAAAACACTAAATTCGAAATTACAAAAACCGTCGTATAAACAAACTGCTGCTTTCATATACAGTCCTCCTATAAAAAAACCTTCTGCACCTATTCAAACAGGATTCGAAGGCTCTATAAATTCACACGAAAAAAGCTATGGAAAAAATTTGGCAACGTCATGTGAAAAAGAGTCTGTAATCCATTGGTGAACAGGCGTACATCTGTATGTCTGATTCAAAAATCCGTCTGGATTATTTGCTCACTTCACATCACCTCTTGCGTTCATTATACAGAAGGAGAACGCAAATCGCAAGCGCTCACAGTAAAACACCGCTCAGCGCCAATGAAACAAATCACATAGAATGCATTGCACGCAACGTGTTGCTTCATCCATCGAACAGCGTCAACTGCATGGTAATCCGCGGCGATACTGTCTATTCGTTGATTGATTTTCCAAGCTCTTAGTATAACGCATCCGCTGCATATCGTACGTCAAAACGAACGTCAGCATGTTCCTGAAAATAAAAAAACCCCGATATCTACGGGGTTACCTGTTATCATGGCGCCTTAAACAGGACTTGAACCTGTGACCTGCCGGTTAACAGCCGGATGCTCTACCAACTGAGCTATTAAGGCGTTTCTTAAGTGCTTAAATATAATATCATAAGATTTTGTGTTTGGCAAGAAAAAATAGCAAATTTTTTAGGATTTTTTTAGGATTTTTTATGGTTTTATTTCTGTCCACAGCCATGCGGATGAAAGCGGAAGCCCTGCCATGGCAAGTTATCCTGAATTTAGATTATATTTATAACCGAATGATTCCGGCTACTGTATCCGCATCCTCCTATGAAAAGCAATTTAGAGAAGCAGCTTCCAAAGGATTCAGCGTTCTTCAAATAGCAAAAAACAGCGGTTTCCCGCTGTTAATATCCACCGTCACTGGTTTCTTTCTGCATCAGCTTCACACCGGCACTTGTACCGATACGATCTGCTCCGGCTTCCACCATTTTCTCCATATCCTCATAGCAGCGTACTCCTCCGGCTGCTTTCACCAGACAACGCCCCTTCACGGTATCCTTCATCAGCTTGACATCCTCAGGTGTGGCTCCGCTTGTTGAGAATCCGGTTGATGTTTTAACAAATGCAGCACCGGCTTCCACACAAAGCTCGCATGCTTTTACGATTTCTTCCTTTGTCAGCAGACAGTTTTCCAGAATGACCTTGACACAGTTACCTTCAGCTGCTTCCACAACAGCTTTTACATCAGCGCGTACCGCATCGTAATGTCCGGCCTTCATTTCTCCGATATTCAAAACCATATCGATTTCCTTAGCACCGTCTGCAATAGCAGCAGCTGTTTCAAAAGCCTTGGCTTTGGTACTCATAGCTCCCAGCGGGAAGCCTACCACGGTACAAACCTTAACGTCTGTTCCCTTCAGCAGCTCTGCACATGCTGATACCCAGTAGCTGTTAACACATACGCTTGCAAAATCATATTCCTTCGCTTCTGCACACAGTGTTTCAATTTTGTCATACGTAGCATCTGCTTTCAGCAGTGTATGATCGATATACTTGTTCATTTCCATAAAATAACCTCCTGCATTATCTTTCCAATGTACTTTTAGTATATCATGGAACCCATAGAATATGAAGTTCATTTCTCTTCATCACTAGTTACAATTCCTGGTCTTCCTGAATGCCTTCATGATATCTGCGCATCCAATAGACGCGAACAAAGGGGTCCTTCAGAAAATACTGCAGCAGACGATACAGCAAAAGGTAGCGCAGCAGCTCCGTTACAATAAGGATTCCCCAGGAAAGCAGCTGATAGTTCTGCGTCTGAAACACATCGGCAAGCTGTGGAAGGGTGAAAAGCAGCCGCAGCAGCTCCGTCCCCCACATAACGGGTATAATCCATCGGCTCCATGGCTTATAGAGAAACAGTGATACCGCCGGAAGAGACCAGATCAAGGCGGAAAACAGGGAAGCCAGCAGCAAGGTTCGCTGCATAAACTGCATCCCTTCATGATCGCTGCTGTAATATCGGAAAACAAACATGAGAAGATACAGCAGAACCAGCATACCATACTGATATAGAAGCAAGGCAACAGAGCAGGCGCGGATACGGTTTCTTGCCCGTATATCCAGCCGGTGATCATGCTGTATATGCTCCTTCTGTGAAAAATTGACCGTGTTCATCGCTTCTTCCTGCATTTCATTGTCCGCTGCCGTGCTATGCGGTTTCCATATGTAGATTATCTGCGGATTTCTTTGCAGGCTCCACGACATGTACAATGCCAAAGCTGTTTTCCCCGCCACCATAAGGGCAAATACGATTCGCAGAAGGTAATTCTCCTTTGCGATATCAATTCGAAACAGCGCAGGCAGCTCATACAGCGTATAGAGATTTGCAAGAGACAGCACCTGAAATAACAGCCTCCCCAGTCTGCGACAGCTCCACAGCATACGAATCACCGCAAGCCATACCAGCAATGCGACACTGTGAAACAGGAAATTGCGCAGAAAAGCTATATGAACATCCTCCAGCATCAGCTTCAGCAGAAAATAGGAAAACACCATATAAGCAATTAAAAATATAGAAAACAGCACCAGTAGCATTCGCAGACGGCGAACACAGGCTCTGCGCCGCTTTTTACGTTCCCGCAGATTTTCTTCTCTCATCGATATCATCACCTGTCCTTATTATACAGGAAAAGCATATCATTTGCACAGCACGTAAGCAATGTGCCGTACACAAGCTCTAAAGGGATGAAAAGGCTGCTGTCATCTATACCAATATAACCTTTTGTGTAATCTTTCAAAATATAAAAAAAAGCAGGATATCCCTGCAAAGCAATCGGGATGCACCTGCTGTTTGTTTTCAACATATAGCCAGATTTCGTAAACGTATTTTTGTATCGTAAGAGCTTATTTTTTAAACGGGAAGTCCTCGATATCCGAAGGATTCACAAAGGTTGGATTCGGTTTGTCAAAATAATTGGATGTATCCAGATCCCAGGCATTATGGGTGTCCCCTTCTCCAAAATCCTTCATTTCCGTGTGTGTCGTTAGAATATGCAGCAGATTCCGTAAGGTATCCATCGCTTTTTTCGCACTGTCCAGCAGATAGGAAAAGGCTTCATCCGCCCCATCATCCTGAATATAGCGGATCAGCTCCTCATATATATGAATCTGTTCTTCCTCATACTGCATATCCCGCATCACTGCAGCAGTTAAATCATTGTTCACATGGTGCTGTTCCTCTTCTGATTCCGACTGACAGCTACAGTGCTCCTCCTGCGTATGGCACGGCTTGATAAATTCAAAAACAGGTGTATCATCGTTGGATTCGTCATAATAACGGTCATCCTCCCCATGCATTTGATGAATAATACAGCTGAGTACCTCCATATCACTGATCTGTCGTGCACCCAGTCGCATAAAAATATCATGGAAGGTCGGATTGTTGATCATGAAGCTCTGTCGTATATAGACTGCCGCCTGCTTCAAACCGCTGCTGCAGCCCTTCAGCTGGCGATCCAGCAAAAGGTAGTATTTCATATCCGGTCGCGTAATCCGCACCTCAAAGGGCAGTTTTGTGTCATAAATAAACATATGCATACCTCCAATTTCTACCGTTAGTATGGAAGCTTTTCCCTGGATTATGCTATAATATGAAGTATAAAAAGGAAGGTACGTTTATGAAAGAAATCAAATTGCATACAAAGCTAACCAAAAAGATCACAGTGGAAGAAAGCATGCTGGCCTCCCATGTTGGCAGCGGAATTGTAGATGTCTATGCGACACCGATGATGATTGCGCTTATGGAGAATACCGCTGCAGCCTGTCTGAATCAGTTTCTGGAGGAAGGAGAAACCAGCGTCGGCGTTATGATGCGGACAACTCACGATGCAGCAACTCCTGCTGGTATGACGGTAACGGCTGAAGTGGAAATCACAGCTGTAGACCGCAAAAAGGTTTCCTTTCACATCATTGCTAGAGATGAGAGGGATTTGATCGGTACAGCAGACCACGATCGCTTCATAGTAAAAAAAGAAGCCTTTGAAGCAAAGGCGCTAAGCAAGCTGGAGAATTCATAAATACATGTGCAGCCGCCGTTCAAGATTCTTTCCCGTTTGTGGGTAAGCTTAAAACAGGGAGACTTCAACTCGATTGTATTCATCAATAGAAGTTGAAGTCTCCCTTTTGCATACCCCCTAACGTAAGGAGGACCCCCGTTAAAGCAGCTGCTTTTTCTATATCTGCCTGCCGTTGTGATGATGGTATTGACACAGGCAGCCCCTTCCTGAACAGCAAACCCTGTGAACGGGATACAGAACCATATGTACATGTATGAATAAGCGAATGCAGATGATTTTGAAGGCACTGTTTTGGGCTTTCGCTTATCGTCAGTAAACGCCGGACAATTTCTTCCTGCATGCCTCAGTGCACATACAAGTCTGTATCAGCCAATTGCTCTAAGATAGAGAAGCTTCCACCGTTTCCTGAGAGGAGATGAATGCAGCAGCTTTCCTGCCTGCTTTTGCGCGTAGCCGTAAACAAGCTCTGCCTCCTGCCTTGTCATCACATGCGGAGAATATAAGGCTTTTTCACACAGGGCGTGTATCGTCTGCGGCAGGCTTTCATCCTCCATAAAGCTGAGCAGATAACGATAGCTGTAATAAACCGCCTTTTTTGCATCCCGCTGCAGACACTGTCTTTCTCTGTAGGCAATACGCAGTCGTCGTTGAAGCACACAAATCAACACCGGCAAAGCTATCAGTAAGGCTGCAAGACCGGCCTTGGCAAAGCCTGCAGGCGTATCGCCTTGCTCTTTTTCGATTTGTTGATTCTTTGCAGCGTTCCCCGTCTTCCTGTCTGTCTGCTCTTTTGGTGTTTCCGTCTTTGCTGTCGTCGTACCACCCTGCTCCTGTCCCTGCACAGTTGTTTGGGAGGACGGCTTGCTTTCACTCTCAAAGCCCGGTGTCACCTCAACCGGAATCCACCCTTTTTCCGAATCGAAGATTTCCACCCATGCATGTGCACTTTCATCCGGTACCTCCATACTGCCGCCACTCATAGCTTGGGCCTGAAAGGAAAAGCCTTCCGCATAACGTGCAGGTATCCCCATATAACGAAACAGCATAACTGCCGTGGTTGCATAATGCACGCAATAGCCCTTCTTATTCTCAGTCAGAAAAAATTCTACAAAATCCCGGTCATCCGGGGTTCTTCCAGGCTTCAGTGTATAGCTGGTCGTTTCTCTTAAGTATTCCTGAATGGTTGTCTGAATATCATATGTCAGATGTTCACCCGTTAGGGAGGTCAGCTTTTTAAAAGGCTTACGTTCATCAAACAGCCTTTTTAGATTGGCAGGAATCTGGAGATAGTGCTCCTTGACAAAGGCGGGATATGCATCTGCTTTCACAGTGGAATCACCATTTATGGTCGTACTGGATAATGCATAGGCAGTATAACGCATGGTATCATCATGCTCCAGACGATAAGCGTCATACCACGGTGTTGTTTCCGGCAAAGCATCTTTCATAAGATACGGTGTCAGAGCATAGCGTTTGGATGCGCGATGATCCTCTATCTCCAGATGCATCAAAGCCCCTGTTTTTTGCAAAATCTGTGTAAAGGCGGGATTTTTCTTATCAAGCCACATATCCACATCCTTCCAGTCATAGGATTTCAGAGCTGCATAGCTGGATTCCGGCAGCGACTGCCAGCGATTATCCTCATACAGCGCGCCGCTGTAGCTTTTCAGGTAGATGGTACCGCGTGCATCCTCAGATCGCACAACCAGCTGCGTTGCACCGGTGTAATACCGATTTGACGCCTTCCCCAGATCCACCTCTCCCTCATCTTCCCCGGCATGGGTTAGGAAATAGGCAAGCTCATCCACACGCTGCAGCAGCCGCTCACGAAGCGAACCGCTGGTGCTTCGCATTTCATAGGTATCCGGCAGCGAGGTAAAAAAGGTAAGCAGCACGCAGATCACGCTTAATCCGAAAGCACTCAGCCGTACATATCCCCCATGTCCGTTTGTCACTCCTTTTCGCGAGAGAAGCAGCATAAACCAGAATATGATAAGCGAAACGGCAAACAGCCAGGGAATCGGTGTCTGATAAAGCAGTGTAAAAAACACCGGGAGAAAGGAGAGCATAAATAACGCAAAATAACGACGCGTATTCCAGAAGGTCAGCATACCGCAAAACAGCCATATGCTCGCATACAGCAGCAGCCAGGTCAGCGAAAGCCGGTACAGCATGGCAGTATCGGTTACATCGTAGGGATAGAACACATAGCCGCTGGCATCGTGATACACCTCAGTAATAGTATTATAGGCGATATGAGCCCCCTCCTGCAGCAGTGAAAAGCTGAGTACCCCAAGCAGAAGCATGCCTCCTGCCAGTATCAGTATCACCTTTTTCCTGCGGCGAAGCAGCAGACGGTTATACACAACTACAGCAAAAAGCAGAATCGGTATGTACAGCATCCAGAGAACTGCATCCCAAAAAGGAAATGCGAACAGAAATACACCGAGAGAGGAAAGCATTCCCATCAAAAGCAACAGCGCGGGTATCACTTGTTTTTTCATATACCGGCCTCCTGTTCGAAAAGAGCCGCAAATGCCTCGTCCAGATACAGGGCATCCTGCGAATCGCGGGATACTTCACAAAAGCGCGGCATGGATAGCAGTTTTCGTAAAAAGCCTTCCATATCCTGAGGACCTTGCAGCTCTGCCGTCTGTCTTCCTCCTGCTGTCCGCCAGCGAATACGAACAAGATCCTGCGGACTTGCTTTCCGACAGATTCCACAGGCGATTGCCAGAAGGCGCTCACAGATTTCCTGCTCCTGTGGAAAACAAAGATGAAGCAGTACAACGGCAGATTCCTCCTTCTGAAATTCACGTACCATCGTTTTCTGCAACCGATAGCTTGCCTTATAGTGAATCCGGCGCACAGGCTCTCCCTCATGGTGCTCCTTCAGCTCATAATCACTGCTGAAAACACCGGTGAGACTCTGGCGGGCTTCCTGCAGAAGGTTTGTATACTGCACTTGCGTAACCATACAGGGCTGTGGGAAACAAAAGGTCGTTACCTCCTTGTCCCATGATTGGGTTTTGCGAAATAGTCCGAGAAGATCCCTGGTCTGGATGGAGGTCAGCTGCAGCTCATACTTTCCGCTCCCCAGCTTCGGTATTTGCAATTTCTGTTCCCTGTGCTTCACTTCCAGAGAAATCGTTTCGCTGCTTTCATAAAAGCAATTCTTCCACGATCCCTGTATTCGAATACCACTGCATACAAGCAGGGGAAGACTGGTTGGCATATGAATTACACAGCCCTTTTTACTCGTTTTCAGCTGCAGCTTCAGGAACCGGTTTCCGGCGATAAACAGAAGCAGGCTGAGTAGAGGAAGCATAAGCAGCACACGCAGCAGGAGATAATACAGATACCCGTCAATGCTTATCCATGCCAGAGCATCCAGAAGCAGCAGAAGCAGATAGGCGAGCCAGGAACGGATCATAGCCCCTTCCTTCTTGTGTGCGGTGGCTGTATATGGTGCAGGAGCTGTGTCAGCGCATCCTTTGCCGCTGCGGCATCTATGCTGTGTGATGGCTGCATGAGAATACGATGGGCGATGGTATCCACAAAGACATTCTGAATATACTCCGGTACCACATAATCACGCCCCTGCAAAAGAGCACAGGCCTTGGACATGTCAAGCAGAGCTACCCCTGCTCTTGGACTCGCTCCCCGATAAATGCGCTGATTGTTTCTTGTCGCCTGCAGCAGCTGAATGATGTAATGATAAAGGGAATCGTGTACAAACACCTCCCTGCAGGCCTTCTGCATTTCCAGAATCTGTGTGCGCTGCGCGACACACTGCACACGGTAGCTTTGCGGATTCTGCTTACGCTTGAGGATTTCAATTTCATCATGCTCCTGCGGATAACCGATTCCCAGGCGGATCATGAAACGGTCCAGCTGACTCTCCGGAAGCTGCTGTGTTCCTGCAGAGCCGAAAGGATTTTGTGTTGCAATCACCAGAAACGGCTGTTCCAGCGTCATGGTTATCCCGTCCACGCTGACACTGCCCTCTTCCATTACCTCCAGTAAGGCTGCCTGTGTACGGGAGGAGGTACGATTGATTTCATCAGCAAGAAACAGATTGGTAAAAACTGCCCCCTTGCGTATCTGTGTCTTACCCGTCTGCGGATCAATCACACTAAAGCCGGTAACATCTGCCGGTAATACATCCACTGTAAATTGCATTCTCCGGCAATCCAGCTGCATCGCATCCGCAAACGCCCGTGCGATTGTTGTTTTCCCCACCCCCGGCATATCCTCCATCAGAATATGACCATTGGCCAGTATTGCCATCAGGATTTTTTCCAGCAGCTCATCCTTTCCGATCACTGCCTTTTTCACTTCCTGTAATATTCGTTCACTCGTTCTCATCCGTTCTCCCTTCAAGTATTCAGCCATCCTGCTTTTACCTATTAAAAACACATAACTACCTTTATTGTATACAATGATGTGCACTTTAGGTCAACAAAAGATTTCTTAACTTTTTATGAAGATTGCACTTTCACTGTCCCCTGCTTCAGGGATTTAACGAAAAAAAAAGCAGCCAAGGCATTTCCATCAGGTTCCGGCTGCAAAGTTAAAGCTATTTGAATTCCCGACGCATGCACACAAGGTCTTCCTCCTGCATTCCCAGCTGACGCAGAGTGACTTCCTTTTTGTTTGGACAGGCTAACGGCTGAATCATATAGGAGCAAAGCGTACAATATCCGGATGATTCGCTACGACGGATACATGCATACCCGCATTTGCGAATACAGTTCTCATCCACCCACAGTGCCAGCTGATCCAGCGCATTGGTCGCTATGAGATTGGCTTGTTCCTGCGGTATACCCGCATCGAGGAGATAGCGGAACAGGATATCCGCATAGGTCAGAATATATTCCATGAGAAAAAAGTTTTCCGCATTGTTTTTCTGCATACGCTTCGGCCACAGAGGAAGCTTGATATGATTTCTGATATAGCGTTCCTCCTCCACATGCTTGCGCGGATTTTTCAGGCATTCATGCGGACATTCGGCACATTTATATAAAAATTCCCCCATTGTTTTCAACAGCTGAAATTTAAATGTGGCAAAATCTACCGTCACTTTAAATTCCTGCTCGATTTTAGGAAACGCATCCGCACACATAGTCAGTGCAGCATCCACGGTTTCCGCTTCAAATACACCCAGCTTTGTGATTGGCTGCGGCAAAAACATCATCAGATCCCTGCTGTTCACATATTTCATTTTTCATCACCATGCCTTATGGTACACTATTTTCAGACAAAAAGAAATACAGTTGAAATATTTTCCCTTACTTTATCGTATACCGGATAGAAGGAGGCGAAGATCATGAAATCTATGTTCCTCATATTTTATATGCTTTTAAATTCCATGGGCGGCTATCTTTTTCAACAGACAGCAGTAGAGACTGCCTACCCGGATATCGCCAGAAGGTGCCCGGATCTTACATTGCATGATACCAATGATCTCGTAGACGGAAGTGGCTGGATATCCTTTTTAAAGGGACTGGATACTGTTTCTTTATCAACGATACGCATAAAGGATGCCAGGGATTCCACGCAGGATTTTCTGATAAGCTATGATGCATTAGGAAAAAGCTATACGCTGACAAGGCAGGATGACAGCGAACATGCCGTCACCTACAGCCATTTGATTCGCATGGACGGACAGCGCATAGCGGATATGCAGCTTGACGATATGTGCATCTGTTTTGCGAATAATCCAGCAGAATACTGGTACTGGTATCTTTGTGATGATGTAAATATAAAGCCGCAGGACATCTTTCGGGAGCCGAATACAACAAAAGCGCAGTTATTGTTTACCGTGAAAAAGACCTGAGAACAAGCAATCTGCATCGTATAGGCATCCTCATTCAGATACAAGCATGCCGTGTATAATAAAAAAGGATTCCGACCGTTAGGATTGGAATCCTTCAATATGTTATCATGGTGGAGCGTATCGGGATCGAACCGATGACCCCCTGCGTGCAAAGCAGGTGCTCTCCCAGCTGAGCTAACACCCCATGTATATTGAAATTCGATGGTGGGCCTGAATGGACTTGAACCAACGACCTCACCCTTATCAGGGGTGCGCTCTAACCACCTGAGCTACAGGCCCGTTTCCATCGAATGCTCATATATAATACCACTACTTTTTTCGTGTGTCAACAAGGTTTTTATCATTTTTTCGCAAGCTATTAAGAGATTTTATATGGTAAAGACACAAAGCTGATAATTTTACGAAGCCGCAAGTTCTTATACGACTTCACTATATGAATATCATTATGTATACTCTCGGTTATTGTTTTTTATGTCTGTATCACAAACTGCGTCTAAAGATCTGCGATAAAACATTAACAGCACAGGGTAGCCGGATCAATACGTAAAGTCTGAACACACTCATATTTCCTCTTTCTGAATTATCTCGATTTCTCAAACATGATAATTCAACGCACGTGAAGTGAAAAACTTACCTGTTACAGCACTGCTCGCATGGTATATTCGTATGCCGGCAACAGGAGCTTTTGCAATCGAAGCTCCATTCCCTTTATATAAAACTCTTTACGTATTTCACTGATGATTTCTATTCCGTTATCTGCATTGGGAATAGCATAAATGAAATCAGTTATCGCATCCATATGCCTCTGTATCTGTGGAACGACACGCTTTACTGCATTATGAATATCTTTATCTTCAAGCTTCAATAGCGCACCGAACTGCAGTACCTTCCCGTCGATATTATATCCGGTGACTGTGCTGATTGCACTGCTGAGAATCCTATCTTCATTCTTCAACATGTCGTTTATTTTCTCATCGGAAATCTTCGTGGAAAAAGAAGCACCGTTATCAAATACAGGCGCCAGCGCTAAACTGCCATCGGAATATCGCAGGATACCCCAGTTTCCGCTATTGCGATCATTATTATTTATCAGCCCGTCGATCATGACACAATCCCAGAACCTCTCTGACATTCCATCAATCATATACAATAGGGAATTATAGTTCAGATGTGCCTTTACCGCGTGAAGACTTGTACTGCCAACACTGTTGCTATCTGTTACTGTATCTTCCAGAATTGCCTCCAGTTCTTTATTGTAATAGTTTTTGATTTCTCTGAATTCCTGTAATCGAACATGTGAATCCGTAAAATCTTTACATGCAACAACCAGTTTGTTATCCTTTGTCCCTAATTTGGTTTCATGTACAGGATAGCCGAGAATCTGATAAATATGACTGCCTATATACTCAGATAACGGAGAGGTTGTATAAGAAATTTCCGTTTTTCTCATTCCCTTTGTAGATTTAGGAAATTTCAGAATCCAGTCCTCCCCCTGATAAATGATTCCAAGCTTACTGCCAGCCATCCCACCATAGGCTTTGTTATTTTCCTGACACTCGTTAAAATCAATCAAATACATGTGTTTATCCTCCACGATATCTTTGACATAGGATATCCCTCTGTTTGCTGGTCATTTCTTTATTGATAACAAATTCTTTTGTAATATTCTCAATGAATCCACATCTGTCAAAGTATGACCAGTCTTCCTTCCGATCCATTTCCTCCAGCTCATCCACCAGCTCCTGAATCATGGAAGGCAAGGCAAAATCAATTTTGACTGAATCGTTGATCCAGTGATAGCTTTTATCCATTTGATCACACCCTTTTACCAACTGTATTATAGCATGCATTGTTTTCACAACGCCATACGATCATTCAGAAACGCAAAAAGTCGGTTTGTATTCCTGTAATCAGTCAAACACTCATAAAAGATCCAACCATGTATCTTCCAGTTTATCCTAACAGAGAACTGACCTTTCTAACGTAAACCTGCGATACCGATATCACCTGCCTGACTGTCATTTTCGTACAACAAATCAAGCCTGGAAGGAAGCAAAAGCTGGTCATCACGCTTTGCTATGCTTCATATTATTTATTTCAATTAGTATTTTAAAATCTTTTTATGAGCTTTGGTCAACGCAGTGAACAGTATATGCCTGAAACACGAAATGTAAACACGGATAACACGAAAATCAGAATAAAACAAAAAACAGGTTATACATCTCTCAAAGCCTTTAATTAAAGTCTTTTTTAACCGTTCGGCGAAATGTAAATAACCTGATCATGTTATATGGTGGAGCGTATCGGGATCGAACCGATGACCCCCTGCGTGCAAGGCAGGTGCTCTCCCAGCTGAGCTAACACCCCATGTATATTGAAATTCGATGGTGGGCCTGAATGGACTTGAACCAACGACCTCACCCTTATCAGGGGTGCGCTCTAACCACCTGAGCTACAGGCCCATTTCCATCGAATGCCTGTAAATAATACCACAAGCAAAACATGATGTCAACATATTTTTAATTTTTTTATCACAAAAAGCCGTCAAGCCGGAGTGCTCTCTGTTTTCCACAAGCCACATCGGTGAGATCAAAGCCGGATTTGTGCTATGATATGGTACATAACAATGATTACAGGAGGAACCAGCATGGACTATACAGAAGCATTTGAGCAGATTGATATTTTCAGAATCCATTTAATCGAGGAAGAAAAAAGTACATTGACCGTACAAAAATACATCCGGGATATTACCAGACTCTTTGCCTACCTTTCTTCCGAAAAGACTCTGACGAAGCAGTGTATTATAAAGTATAAGGAGGAGCTGATGAAATCCTATACCTCAGTAAGCATCAACAGCATGCTTGTTGCAATTAACTGTTTTTTCACCTTTATCAATCAGCCCGGATATCGGGTAAAGCTATTGAAAATACAGAAAAGAACCTGTATTGAGAAAGAGAGAGAGCTGACTAAGAAAGACTATGCCAGACTTTTAAAAGCAGCGCAGGATACCCATAATGAGCGTATGTATCTGCTGCTTCAAACCATATGCGCGACCGGAATCCGTGTATCCGAGCATCGATTCATTACTGTGGAAGCTGTAAAAAGCAGAAAGGCAGCCGTGCAGAATAAAGGTAAGCTCCGCTATATATTCTTTCCATCCAGACTGCGTAAACAGCTGCTGGCATACTGTAAAAGAAAAAAGATAACATCCGGCAGTGTTTTCGTCACGAATTCCGGAAGACCGCTGGATCGCAGCAATATCTGGAAAGCGATGAAAAAGCTGTGTCTCCATGCCAATGTCAGCAGCAACAAGGTTTTTCCGCATAATCTGCGGCATTTGTTCGCCTTCACCTTCTACAGTATGGAAAAGGATGTGGTTCGACTGGCGGATATCCTCGGGCACTCCTCCATTGAGACCACCAGGGTGTATACGATGACCAGCTTTCAGGAATATGAGAAGACACTGTCCCGCATGAATCTGGTACGCCTCTGTTGAAAAATACCACATAATATCCATTATGTGGTAGCACTGCTGTTCTGCTTACAGGTATATTTTACCATATATTCTTACATAACTGAGGAAGATATCATCAGCTATTCATCTTTCTTTTCTTAAACAGAAAATTTGCCCAGCTAACCGTTTCCCTGCCTTTGATTGCAGTCCTGCCTCCTGCACACTAAAAATGTCCTGTACTACATAATGGATATTATGTGGTACAGGGCTTTTCTGTTCACGATGTGTAACTTGATTTTTGCACAGGAAAGGAAGCACATGAGAAAAACATTTTTTTATCTGACCAAAATTATCCTTTGTACAGGACTATTTCTGCTTGTGATACATTGCCTATTCATGCGGCAAACACAGGATCTTTGCTCAGCCATTACAGTTTTCATGGAACCGCAGGGCAGACAGGAGCGTTGTCTGCTGCAGATTGAAGTACGAGGCAGCGGTACTCTGTTCGACGGCAAAGTGCACCATCGAAACAGCAGTGAACGATATGCGCTCTTTAAAGGAAAGCGAAGAACCTTTCACCTTTATGCAGATCAGAAGAACTATGCCATACAAATCCGGTTGAATAACAAAGATATAACCGATAGCATTCACAACGGGAACATCCCTATCAGGAGCTCATCCAAGGTTCAGCAGCTCATTCTGTATGTTTCATAGGATAAGCATGCAGAGTTTTCTGTACAGGCTGTAATCAAGGCAAAGTCGGCTATAAACGCATCCTACAAGCACATACGGCGCTCCTTTGCCCTGTCCTGCAGATTACGGCTGCTATGAAGCAGTCATTCTATTCGCCATGCTGTACACCCGCCTATACAGCAGCTTTTAAATCACATTCTCATTCGGTTATCGGTATTCTCACGACAGGAAATTGAAATATTCCAGTATACTGTCATACAGCGTCTGCGCCACCTTTTGCTGATATTCATCGGTAATAAGCTTCGCACGATCCTCTGCATTCGATAGAAACCCGCACTCTACAAGAGAACCGATCTTCTGCGCATTATTCAGAATATAATAATCTCCCGGCTTGCTTGTCATCTTCGTCTGCGTCAGTGCGCGGAAATGCTTCTGCACAATGTCCGCAAATACCTTGGATACCTCATTCTTGGGAGCATAAAAGGCCTGGGCACCCTTTACACTTGTGTTAGGATAGGAATTCAAATGGATGCTGATGAACAAATCCGTCTTGTCCTGATTGATCAGCTCGATACGCTTTTTCATATCCTCGCGCTTGCGGTTGGAAGCACCTTCGCTTGCCAGATCATAGGCACCGTCACGGGTCATCGTCACATGGGCACCACCTTCCTCCAGCAGCTTCTTCAGCTTCTGTGCAATTTTCAGATTGATTTCCTGTTCCTTCGCTTCGTTGCTGCGGGCACCGTCATCCTTTCCCCCATGTCCGGGATCCAATACGATTTCCACACCATCCAGTGCATGGAAGGCACGTTTGGCCGAAACGGAGGTAATGTGCGACAGACAGAAGGATGCTGCCAGTATGGTGCACAGCAGTCCTGCACCCAGCAGGTATTTTTTTCTTTTCATCATCTTCACCTTTTCAAGTATATGTAATGTTAATCACAAAAATATCACTGTAGTGAAATATTTCTGTAATTCGCACCGGCACAGAAAGGCGATTGACCCGATACCACGGACATTTGCGGCATACGCTGTAAAGGAGGTGATACTATCACTACAGGATATGTCATGGTTGAAACCATGGAGGAAAGCGCACAGCCCATTCCCAATGCGCAGATCAGTGTTTTTCGCCGGGATGAGCGCGGATCTGTATTTATCAAGGAATACAGAACGAATGAATCCGGCAGAACACAGCGTATTGAATTGGATGCTCCGGATAGCTCGCATTCAACAGACATTCACTCACTGACTCGCCCGTATGGTCAGTATGATATTCACGTTGCCAAAGAAGGTTTTGATACAGAAATACGTAACGGTGTACAGATATTTGCAGAAACCGATTCAACGCTGACCGTTGTCATGCAAAATTCCGGAGTCCGGGGTGCGGTCAATTCCCTTGATATCGGTGAGCATCAGCTTCATGAGGGAGGAGGATGTCGCTCATGCTAGAAGAAATCATTCTTCCAACCACGATTACCGTGCATCTGGGAAGACCGACAGCCAGTGCACAAAATGTTACCATTGGCTTTGTCGATTATATCAAGAATGTCGCATCCAGTGAAATTTACCCGACTTGGCCGTATGAAGCTTTACGGGCAAATATCTGGTGTCAAATGTCCCTTGCCTTAAACCGTATTTATACAGAATGGTATCGAAGCAGAGGATATTCTTATGATATTACCAATTCCACAGCCTTTGATCAGGCATTTGTTCCTGGTCGTAATATCTATGATAGTATAGCTGCGGTTGTGGATGAGGTTATAGGAGATTATCTGAAAAAGCCGTTTTATCGGGAGCCGTACTATGCGGAATACTGCGATGGAAAAAGGGCGCAGTGTCCGGGGCTGAAGCAATGGGGAACGTTGGATTTGGCAAATCGCGGATACGATTCCTATGGCATCATCCGATATTATTACGGTGATCAGATGCAGTTTCTGGAAACGGATAACTGGCAGCCCTACACGCCATCCTATCCGGGCTATGCTCTGCGCCTTGGAAGCAGCGGTCAGCCGGTGTTTATCATTCAGGAGCTTTTGAACGGAATCGCTGTCAATTATCCCAACATTCCGCTGATCTATCCGCCGGATGCTATATTCGGACCACAGACAGAGAGTGCGGTAAGAGCCTTTCAGCGGCAGTTTGATCTTACCGTGGATGGGATTGTCGGGCAGTCCACCTGGTATCAGATTTCCCGAATCTATGTCGCAGTCCGCAAGCTGGCGGAGTTGGGAAGTCTTGGCAGACTGGAGGGGTATTTCACCGGCCTATGGACCGGAAGGGTGCTGCGTCAGGGGGATGTCGGCATCGAAGTGCAACAGCTGCAGTATTTCCTTTCCATTATTTCAGAAAGCTATCCATCCATTCCCTCTGTCACCATTGACAGCCGCTTCGGGCCTGGCTTAGATCGGTCTGTACGTGCCTTTCAGCGGGAATTCGGACTGGCAGTAGATGGACTCGTCGGACGTTATACATGGAATTCCATCTATGAAACCTATGCAGCAATCGTAGGTTGATAAAGCCATTCCCGTAAAAGGAATGGCTTTCCCGTAATTTGTATCATTAGATTGTTCCGGATACAGCATGCAGCCTTTAAATAAGTGCTGCATGAACAAAGCGAAAGATGAATATTTCGTATCATACCAGTATTTGCACACTGCTAAAAATCGCAGAACACAAACCTCCATGTCCGTACTGAGTGACCTGTATCGAAATTATGAAAAAGCTGAAGCAGAGGAGATGGAGCGATACATGGGTTGATTTTACATCTCATGTACGTGAAAGGTATTTACAGAATACTACACGTATGATTTTACCATGCCTCTTACGCAGATCAGGGTACGCATATAAAAAGCTGAAAAACCGGAAGTAGTAAATTCCTATGATCCGACTGCTTCCGCCTTGCTTTTACAGCCATGTCCATAATCGCTTCAGAATTCGCTTACACTTTAAGAGTCCTTTTGTTTAAGAAGTCTTTCCAGAAGAAAAGGAACAGCCCGTTGTCGGCTATCCCTATATATCGTTTTATGATTGCTTTAGAATTCTTTGTTTTTCATAACACGACAGCTGATGCGGTAGGATATCGCAAGCAGTACTACCGAGAATATCCCTGCAGCACATCCGATCTGCATCATATTCAGTGTACTCATAGATGCCAGAACAGCATCCAGATCTACCTGCAGTATTTCAAGAAGCTTTATGACTCCCATACTTCCCAGCACGGCAACACCAACGGTAAGCAGCAATGCCACTCTACCCCGTTCTCCACCGAATTTCAGCTGTACAGGAATCATGACAGCCGCAAACAGAAGAACGATGCAAATATATAGCAGATCAATCGGTAGCCAGTCCATGACGCTTATCTGCGGATTCCGAATAGTAATGAGAATTCCCGACAGTACAACCGAAAGCAGCCATGCACCGCCTCCCATAAGGATTGAGAATATATATTTCTCCTTCACATAGGACGTTCTGGAAAAAGGCATGGAAAACAGAAAGGCATAGCCGTTGTCATATTCGTCATAGCTGATCGTACTCAGCACAAACATAGAAGCGATCATTGTGAAATAGCTGACAACGAAGGTTGATTCAAATTCAGCAAACAACATGGCTGCCGCTATAAATATCATGATAAAGAAGAAATTCTTCTGATTTTTCATCAGCTTGAAGTCCTTAATCAATAAACCTTTCATATCTGTTCACCTCGTATCATCATCATAATCACATCATCAATGGACCCTTTTTCCACAGCAAGCTGCGGATAGTTTTCCATATAAAACTGTTTTTGGCTGGTCAGTACAGCATAGCCATAGGGTTCCTTGCGCCGGCGAAGCAAATAGCGCTTATCCAAATCCGCATACTGGCGTTCATCCATCTTCAGCAAAGCGTAATCACTCAGCAACACATCTGTATCCTCATGCATAACAATCTTTCCCTCATGAATCATATACAGATCATCACACAGTCCCTCCAAATCGGAAGAGATATGGGAGCTAACCAGCATACAGGCATCCTCATGCTGTTCCATATACTCCCGAAGCAAATCCAGCAGTTCATCCCTTGCGACCACATCCAGACCGGCTGTCGGTTCATCAAGAATAAGCACCTTCGCATGATGGGAAAGAGCAATCAATGCCTTCAGCTTGGCCTTCATTCCGGTTGAAAAATCCCGAATCTGTTTATCCATCGGCAACGCAAATCTCTGGCACTGTCGCAGAAATTCCGCTTTTTCAAATTTCGTGTACATATTGTCCATTACGGGAAGGATATCCTTGATATTCAGATATCCACTGAAGCCGGAATCAGATAATACGACACCCACATATTCTTTTTCCTCCGGTGTCAGCTCCTGTACAGGCTTTCCCAATACCTCAATTTCCCCGCCATCAATAGAAATCAATCCCAGAATGGCTTTAAAGGTTGTGCTTTTACCAGCACCATTTTGCCCGATCAGCGCACTGAGCTGTCCGCTTTTCAGCTCCAGCGAGCAGTGCAGAGAAAAGGCACCGTAGTTTTTCACAACATTTTGCAGTTTCAGCATATTCATTCCTCCAATAGCAGATGGAACAGTTCCAGCAGGTCGCTGTCCTCCATCCCGCAGCTTCTGCCTTTTTGAATGGCCTTGTCCAAATCGGCTTCGATTTCCTTCTTATGTTCCTCCATCACCAGGGCCCTGTTCAGTCCGGCTACATAGGTGCCCTTGCCATGAACAGTAACCGCAAATCCTTCAGCCTCCAGATTATCGTACGCTTTCTTGACTGTCAGAGCGGATATTTTCAGTTCCTTGGATAGAGAACGAACAGATGGCAGAATATCGCCTTCCTCCAGCTCCTCGCTCAGGATCATAGCCTTTATTTGCTCTACTACCTGTTCATAAATCGGAGTCATAGAAGAGTTGTTAATAATGATTTTCATAAGATACCTCCTCTGTTCACAAACAGTATATAACAGTGTATAACTGTTGTCAACTGTTATACACTGTTTATCATAAAAACTTTAAGTTAGGCTATCCTCACATTTTGATAATAGAAGCTATCTACACCGTAGATAAAACAGAGGATATAAGCTTGAGGTTCCACCTGCTTCAGATGGTCAGAGAAAACGGTAAAAAGATTGCAACAACAAATCAGCTGAAAAACGGGTGATTTGTTGTATTGCATGTTTTAAATCAGTGCATATGCCGGAAAAACTGAGGTATTTTACTCCGATATCTATAGGAATTGCTTTTATGGGGTGCATATCTCATAGACCCGCGATAACAGTAAGCCTCATTACCAGTACGATACCCTTTATGTATGTATCACTTCCAACCAACATTCCATCATCCGTGCTTCCATCTGATAATCCATGGCTCAGTGTATTCTACCGATCGTGTGCTTTTTTATCTTTTGTATGATTAGAAAAAGCAACACCATAAAAAAAGGGATCCGAGGGACACTATGATAGAGAAATGCTGCGTGCATGCCTGATATGTAGAAAAGACAGACCACATACAGTATACACCGCATATGGTCTGTCTTTGCATTTTCCTGAATCTTTAACCGGATATGTTGCAGCACAGAGGATACCACCTTTAGCAGTGAAACATAGACAATGCCGCGAACACAGTCTTAAGCTGTATGTCTGCCTTGTTTTTCCTGAGATGAATCTGCCTGTAGTCAGACAAGCTGTGCCGGGCGATTGCCTCTTATTTCCACCTCCGGATTCAGGCTTATGCATAAAGCCTTGCGAGAGCTTCATACACGTTTATCGCATCCAGAATGTGATATGGCTTTGTTGTAGCAGAACCAGCCGCATGAGCGCTGACAAACAACCACGTTTCCTCATGGATACGTGCCTGTGTGGCAAGACATAGACCGGCTTTCTTTGTATATCCGGTCTTCCCGCCCAAAATATCATCCTGTGACAACTCGTTTTGATCCATGGTCATCCGCATAGTGGAATAGATGGTCATTCCTTCCGGATGCATATTGCTGGGAGCCATAACGTAGTTGGTTGCATGAAAAGCCTCTGCAAATTTAGGAAGCTTTAATGCCTCGTCCAGTATCCATGCAATATCACGGACGCTGCTCACATGCCCGGCTTCATCAAGTCCTGTACAGTTTTGAAATCTGGTTTGCTTCAGCTTCAGTTTTTCAGCCTGCGCATTCATTTCGGCAACAAATGCGTCCTCACTGCCATACAGCGAAATGGCCAGGGTCATACATGCATCAGCGCCGCTTGGCAGTAATGCTCCATAAATCAAATCCTCATAGGTTACCTCCTCATCCGGTAAAAAACCGGCCATTGACGCCTGCTCCTTTTCCAGCTGCGGGAATATGGAGGCTGGAATACGTACGGTTTTCTGCAAATCATCAATATGCTGTAATGCCGTATATACTGTCATAAGCTTGGTTAAGGATGCCGGAGCAATCGCTTCTTCTTCCCTTTCCTTCAGCATCACCTTGTTATCCTTTTGCCGGATAAGGATATAATTCTTACTGTATAATTCGCTGCTTATCTTGATCGGCTGCTCTTCTGTGTTTCTGATTTGGAGATTCACCTTATCCTCCTTGGAAATCATCGGTCGTAAATAACAGACAAGACCTGTAAGCAGTACACCAGCCAGCAGCAGTTTTTTAAATCGTTTCATCGTATCAGCTCCTTCATGACTCTATTGAACCATGAATTGCACAGATAGTTGAAAACACAGACTTAGCACTTACTTAATTATCACTTAACTCCTTGCGTTGCTTGTTTGTTCACTTTGCATACGCCGAAAGGCTTCAAGAAAAGGCACATGCTGAAGTTGATTAGAATGAGGTCAAAAGCAAGTACTTCCATATAAAAAAATTACAAGCGCGGTAAACATAAACATCGCATCACCCACACACAGCGGACTCCTTTTTCAGTCTGAAATCCATGTTTTCCGTAAATTGAAACAGCATAATCAGCCAGCGAATTCTGTTTCGTTTATCAAATAGTCTTCGCCAATCTTATCCGCAGCAAAAACGCATTCACTGCATAACAGCTTTCTCGTCGAAGAAAAAAAACACCCGCAGGTGCTTTCATCATAAACCAAGAGCATTGGTTACAGTTTGTAGCCTTGTACATTCTCTGCCTCCAGATGCAGCACATCAATCATGCTGACTGCAGCTCTGTATCCGTTGCGGGCATGGGAAGCTTTATATAGAAAACTGTTTCCTCCATATTACTGTCCGCATAGATGCTGCCTCCGTGGGCCTCGACGATTTCCTTTGCGATTGCAAGACCAAGACCGGCTCCACCGGATGCTGTGGATCTGGCTTTATCCAGTCGGAAGAATTTTTCGAAAATCATCTCCAGCTTCTGTTCTGGAATTTCATCCCCCTGATTGTGGAATTCCAGCAGGATATGCTCTGCTTCCTGTTTGACTGCTACCCGTATCACGGTATTGGGATAGCTATAGGAAATAGCGTTTTTCAATACATTATTGAAAGCTCTGGCAAGCTTATCCGCATCACCGTAACAAACAGAGCCCTCTGCAATATCCAGCTTCAGCTCCTTATGCTGTGCAAGCAGAGTCGGATAGAACTGCTCCTTTAGCTGTTCCAGCAGAAAATCCAACGCAATCCTCCCTCTTGAAACAACGATATTATGAAGATTAAAGCGCGTTATATCAAAAAATTCATCAATCAGCTGTTCCAGTCGTTCCGCCTTATCAAGGGTGATACGGATGTAGGTATCCCGCTGTGCTTTTGGAACATCCGATACATCGTTCAATAGGTTCAGATACCCGATGACTGAAGCCAGCGGTGTCTTCATGTCATGGGCCAGATACGATATCAAATCATGCTTCTGACGTGTCTGCTTCTCCAGCATTGCCAGCTGCTTCTGCTCCTTTGCTCGAATCTGCAGCAGAAGTGCCTCTATATTACCAAAGCCCTCCGGAAGATAAAAATCGCGATCCTCCAAAAACTGATGCAGGGCCGTTTCCATCGCCTTTTCTATCTCAGCCCTGTGCTTCATAGCGACACGGCTGCTTTGTGTCCGCACGCAGACAATACAAATTACAACAACCAGTGCCGTCAGCAAAAAAAGCAGCTGCTTGATTCGATACCAGTTGGGAGAAAGATACTGATGCAGGATACCTGTCGTATCCGTATATTCTTCCATATAGAAAAACTGTTCGGACAAAAATTCCCGCAGCATACCGTTGCCCAGCAGATCCGCAGCGAGATAAACTCCAGCGACCACTGCGATTGCTGCAAGCAGTATCCATACAGTGCGTTTCATAGTGTTTCTCCCAGCTTATAGCCCACACCCCAGACATTTTGTATATAGCGCGGGTGTTCTCCGCGATCCTTCATCTTTTCACGGATATGCCGGATATGTACCATCAGGGTATTGTTGCTGGATGAGAGATATTCCTCCTGCCAGATTGCGGTGTACAACTCCCTTGCACTGACAACCTTTCCCTGACGCTCACACAGATACCATAAAAGACGAAATTCAATCGGTGTAAGATTCAGGTCTTTCTCATTCAACCTGCATATATGCTGTTCCTGATTCATGACAAGCCCCAGATAACTTAGCTCCTTTGCCTTCTGCTGAACATTATAGCGCTTGTATCTTCTAAGCTGCGCCTTGACGCGGGCAATCAGCTCCAGCGGCTGAAACGGCTTGGTCATATAATCATCAGCCCCGATCATCAATCCATTGATTTTATCAATATCCTGCTCCTTCGCTGTCAGCATGATAATGGGCCATGTGTAGTTCTGACGAATGGTCCTACAAATGCTAAAGCCATCCATATCCGGAAGCATGACATCCAATATGGCCAGATCGTAGGAACGTGTCCGTATATTCTGCAGAGCCTGTGTCCCTGTATAGCATACATTCACCTTATAATTTTCATTTTTTAAATAAATTTCCACAAGCCCGGCAATTTCCTTTTCATCATCCACTACCAGTATATTCATGTCCATTCCTCCTGTACTTCATCTGTCAATCATACTGCTTGCGTTATCCATGCATGATGCTTTCCGCAATCCTTCACACACATTATACCAGAGCCTGTGGAAAGACTTCCTTACATTTCACTTAATTCCAGGAAACAGTATATGCAAACCGTCAATATCATCCACAGAGGCTGAAATTTCACAATATCTTCCAGATTCTGCAGGTATTCTTCAAATAAAAGAGCACATGAAAAGCCGTATCCAGTACGGCCTTTACAGATGACCAAGGATACGGCTTTTTCATGTAGGATGCTGTATAATTGTCTTTCTCCATACCGCCTTTTTCTTGCAAAGCAATTATGAACGTTGTAATACTGTCAGTTACGGTTTTTATGAAAGAGCAATTGCTGGTTAATAGGATGCAGTATACGTAAAGGTAAAGTCATCTCCATCCTTAATTTTCAGACTGCTTGCAGCATCACAGCTTCCGGCAGCCTTGCAGGATTCGTTATTCTCGGATTCATACAGCCACCATGGCCCCTTATTAAAGTCCTTGGTTTCCACACCCTTCATAGCCATAATGGTTTTTCCATATTGACCGTCTTCCATTTTCACATCCAGATCCTTCGCCTTCTCCAGAAAGTCCGCAAGTGTTTCCACCTTTCCCTCTACACTTACATTTCCGTTAAACAGCTCCTTTTTGTTAACCTCGTCCTGAATCGTGATTTTCAGCGTTGTTTTTTCCGTGTTGTCACTTACAGGCTCCTTCTTTTCACTTTCCTTTGAAGAGCATCCGCCAACAAGCAGCATGGCAGATACCAATAAAATTTTACATAGCTTTCCCATTTTGCAATCTCCTTTCCATATGGTTTAAAACCGCTGCTATCGGTTTATAACAGATGGCACAAAGCGCCATGGACATAAAGCCCTGGATCAAAGAGGTCTTTAATCCCATAAGAACATATATCACTGTTATTTTTTCCGAAATCAGCATAAAGGGCAGCTGTACCAGCTGGCCTGTCAGAAATGACAGAAAGCCGCAGGTGAATACCAGTGCGAGGAAATGTCTGTTCAGGAATTTCCTGCTGCAGCCGATAAACAGACTGTACAGCGGATAAATCAGACAGTACATCATCGACCATGGGGCTACCCCCTGGGTACTCAGATTGAGTATGGTAAACACCACTGCTCCCAGAACAGCCTGCCTTGTCTGAAATGTCATCGCAAATACCACAATGGTAAATGTAATGCATTCCAGATATAGAATGAATGAAAATGATGTAAACACGACAGCTTCAATCGAAGCGATAACGGCTATGAAGCAAAGCTCTCTTGCCTTCATACATAGGACCTGCTAATAAATTCTCTTTCCCTTATACCGTCCTGTGCATTCTCATACAGGCACATCATGAAAAAGGTATTGGATAGCAGATTCATAAAATCAAACAGGATGGCTTCTACCGGCTTTCCCTCACACTGAATCTGATGCATGATGCGGATAACAGCCTTGACTTCTGCACGCAGCACATGCAGATGGCTGGCACCAATACAGCCGTCGGGCAGGACAAAACGATCCATCTCAATATGGTAACGGGCATAGAAGGTATTCAGCTTTTTCAGTTCAGCCTCCCCTATGGCACACGCTCCCCGGATGGATCCATTGGCGTGATAGATCATTTCCATCAGTTGAAGGAGGTCCTCCTGCGGAATATGACGGATGTGGCGTCTTGCCACGGATAGCATGGATGCCAGACGATCCGTTGCTATCTCATAATCGCACAGGTGACTTTTTTCCTTCAGAAAAGGATATGCACAATATTCAACACTCATTTTTTCACCCTCACTTTCTTAACGACAGCGGGCAGAAAACATATAAAAAAACTATATTCTCCACACCCAGCAGAAAACTCTGTTTGCATAACAGGCAAGTCTCCCGGCTTAATTTCATCCTACTCTTCACCTTCTCATACCAGATTGGTACAATGGTTTCTGAATTTCGTCCATATCACGGTTGCTGGGGCAGCTGAAGATGTTCGCTTCCATTCCTTGTTCGGTATTTTCATACACCTGTTATGCTTTTTTTCATTCATTCGCTCTTAATTATAAAGGCAACGCGTTCTTCTGTCTATAGTAAATACTGCTTTCCATCTTCCCATTGTTGTCATATCTGTCAGCTGCCTGAGGATTCGGCAGGTAAGAAAAAACATCCCTGTTTAAGAGATGCGATTTCATCTATTCCTCATCAGCGTAAATCCTGTAACTATGCATGCCCTTTTTGGAGTTATACATGGAGGTGTCGACCTTTTGAAACAGTTCCTGATAGGTACTGCCGTGCTCCGGAAAATAAGTGACACCAATGCTGAGCGTGATGCGCTGTGTAAAGGGAAACTGCCTTTGTTCATCCTCCCAGTGCTCACGAAATTGTGCGAGAATGTGTTCCAGCATGCAGTTATCCAAATGTCGGGGGCAGTAAACAAGAAATTCATCCCCGCCAATCCTTGACACGATATCCTTTGAAAAGGTTTTTTGCAAAGCCTGTGCAAGCGTAATTAGAATCCGGTCTCCCACAGGATGACCATATGTGTCATTATAAAATTTAAAGTGGTCAACATCCATCATTAGAATTGTTCCCTGCTTACCGTTACGCAGTTGTTCTTCAATCTGTTTTTCACAGTAATAGCGATTTGTAAGCTTCGTTAAATAATCATGATGGGAGTAATATAGGACTGCCTTGTTGCTTTCCTGCAATTCTCTTGTTTTCTGTGCGATTTTCTCGCGCAGCTGCTCATTGCTCTGTTCAATCAGGCGCTTAGGAAAAAATTCATCGCTGCACTGGTTGATATCCGGTACAGACTGATGTACATGGAGAAGCTCCCAGCCGGACGGCGTATACTGCAAAATAATCGTAAAACGAAAGTGCAGCTCATAATTGATTCGATCTCTTGCATCCTCATTCACATCGAGTTCTCCGTATACCATATATACATTGTCACTTAACTGTCTGGCCTGGTATGCTTCCTGCTCGATGACAAAGGTACCGTTCCACTGTTTTTCTTCTCTCTCCAGTAATACAGCAAATTCCTGTAACGAGTGTGAAACCTCGTGCTTACCGGTTCCTATCACACTGATTTGCGGACTGAAATATCCGCCGGGTATCTCATAGGAGCGTTCCTCCAGATACTGGTGCCAGAGATGATGGCAGAACTGCTTTGCATCCGCTGTATTATTCATAATATCATCCTTCTTTATTTGGTTATCTTTATTATACACATTTTCCCTATATCCGTCTCCATATTACAAAGGTAAACTTTTATAAAATAATGGAATCCTTATCACCACAGGGTCAACCGTATTCGAGAATGTCCATATATAGCATCAGGAAAGGTAAAAGGACGGATGAAGCCAAATCTTTGCCCCCTTTATTTTCGTGTGATACCTGAAAGCACTCAGGGAACCTGCAGACTATTCAGCGCTTACGGATGTCCCTTGGGAACAAGCAGGTATGACAGCATCATACTGATCATCACTTATTTGAAAAACAAATACTGCCCATTCAGAATAAATTACAGCAAAAGGCAAGGTTTTTTTCAATTCATTATATCAGTATACCGTCACAATGATCCAGCTCGTGCTGAATAATCTGTGCACAAAAGCCCTCATAGGTTTTAATTTTCTTTTTCCCACAGCAATCCATGTAGGATACCTTGATTTTCTCATATCGTAAGGTTTTCTTCTGTGTACTATGGCAGAGACATCCTTCCTCGGCAGTATAGCGCTTATCTCCGGTTTTTATTATCACAGGATTCAGCATTGATACATAGCTTCCGCCATCCTGAAATACGATGATACGTTTCAGAACACCTATCATATTTGCTGCCATCCCGACACAATGATCCGCATGTGCCTGCAATGTATCCTGCAGATCCTGAACCGTCTGCAGATCATCCAGCGTAGCAGCCTCACAACGACGGCTGAGCAAAAATGTATCCTTCACAATTTCCTTGATCATATAGTTTCCTCCGATTTCATTTCAGTTTTTCATCCGTATGTATTATCGCAGAAACAGCACACATTGGCAAATGCATCACAGGTAAATGCAACAAAAAATAGCTGCATCTTTCAACATTTGCATAGGAAAGTGAATAGGTCTTGTTTCCTGGTAGAAAAAACACTAAGATAGAGTGTAGATACAAGGGAGGCGGCAGTATGCAGAATATGCAGCATTATTATGATTTTTCCGGACAGAAATTCGGATATCCTCTGAGCTTGAGCATTAACAGTTTTAAGCGACAGGTTTTCTCCAGACAATCGAGTCTGGAAATTTCGTATGTATTAAAGGGTGCCTACGAAGCAGTTACAGAGCATTTTACTGCAGGTATTAAGGAACATGAACTGGTGATTGTTGCGCCAAACGATATTCACATGATCCGACAGATGGATAATGATAAAAGCGTTATCCTTACTTTGCATATTGATTTTTCCCGATTCTCTGCAGGCATGTGCGGAAACATAGAGGAAGCCTTTGAATCCATGATCTGTACACGATCGAAAAATTACCGGCTGCTGTGCAGGCTGCGAAACAAAATAGGAGAACTGGTCCGGATGCTGCTACGGGGAGAAAGCAGTATGTTTCAGATGAACGCCATCATGATGGAGCTTGTCTACATTGCCAGCAATCATCGGCAGTATCCGGTAGAGCGGCTTCCTCTGCAATCTGTCCATCATGAAAACTATATGAAGGCGATTCAATACATTGACTGCCATTTTTCAAGTGAACTGCATTTGGAGGATGTCGCTAAAACACTGTCCTTCAGTGTTTCCTACACATCAAAGCTGTTTAAAAAATATACCGGTATCTCCTTTGTCAAATATCTCGCATATGTCAGAATCCGGACTTCTTTGGAGGCCTTGCTGGAGGGTAAGGATTCCATAGAGCAGATCGCGGCTGACTGCGGAATGCCGAATTCCAAATCCTATACTGCCGCATTCCGTGAATTATACGGCATTGTACCAAGTGACTATCGCAAGAAATTCACACAAAACATTAAAATGAATGAAAATCATAAAGAACAGAGTATGAGCTTTGATATTGAACAAAAAGAACTACTGGAGCATCTTATAGCAGATACACAGGAGGTTTTATATGAAAATGACGGTATAAAAATCACGCAGCAGGAAGGTCATATCCAATGCCGAATTCAGCATGAGCTGATTACAAAAACAACAATAACACAGACAGATGAGGAGCTTGTAATGGAGTTTATTCGCAAATAGCTTTCCAGCAGCCTCCTTTTTTTGTCTTTTTCTAACTCATCAAATGTAAAAACACAACAAAATATGCCGGATATCATCAATGCATGGCAGCGATTACTATTCTGATTCGTGATAAAATATCAGTAAAGGAGATGTTAAAATGAACACCTATCATCATTTATTTTCACCAATTAAAGTAGGGCATACAACCATCAAAAATCGTGTGTTTATGCCTCCGATTTCTACAAATCTGGCAGATAAGGGCTATATTACGGATGAGCTTATACAGCATTATGAGGCCAGAGCCAAGGGAGGTGTCGGCCTGATTGTTACCGAGGTGACAACTGTGGAGCCTACCTACATCTATCTGCCCGGGGATATGTCGATTCACGATGATTCCTTTATCCCCGGGTGGAAGAAGCTTACAGATGCAGTGCATCAGTATGGTGCCAAGATCCTTCCACAGCTGTTTCACCCTGCCTATATGGCATTCCCTATTCCAGGCACACCACGTCTGATTGCCCCTTCCAATGTGGGACCTTCCTATGCAAAAGAAGCTCCCCGTCCGGTTACAATTGAAGAGCTGAAGGTTATCATACGCCAATTTGGAGAAGCAGCCCTTCGTGTTAAGCAGGCAGGGGGTGACGGTGTGGAAATTCACGCTGCACATGCTCATGGTCTTCTTGGCGGTTTTCTGACACCGCTTTACAACAAACGCTGTGATGAATATGGGGGAGATATCAATGGAAGATTGAAGCTTACACTGGAGGTTGTTGAAGAAGTTCGGAGTGTATGCGGCCCTGATTTCATCATCGATGTGAGAATCTCGGGAGATGAATATAGTGATGGCGGATTGAACCTCGATGATATGATTTATGTTTCCAAGCAGCTGGAGACACATGGGGCAGATATGCTGCATGTATCCGGCGGTACTACCATTAAGCGCGGCAGTGCAATTCCTGCGGCAGGGACAAAGCCTGGAGCGCATGCTCATCTGTCTCAGGAAATAAAAAAACACGTAAATATTCCAGTCGCAACAGTAGGTCGGATTACAGAACCCTGGATTGCGGATGAGCTCATAGCCAATGGAAAAGCAGATATATGCATGATCGGTCGTGCCAACCTGTGTGATCCTGATTTTGCCAATAAAGCAAAATGCGGAAAGGACGATGATATCCGTCCGTGCATTGGCTGTCTGCGCTGTTTAAATGGAATTATGTTTGGCAAACGGGTAGCCTGTACGGTAAATCCATCCTTTGAGCTGGAAAATGAAGACACGCTTAAGCCTGCCGAGGTTAAGAAAAAAATTCTGGTCATTGGCGGAGGGCCTGCTGGTATGGAGGCAGCTTTTGTGGCGAAAAGAAAAGGTCATCATGTCATTCTGTGTGAACAAAGTGATGCGCTGGGAGGATTGATGAAGCTGGCAGCAGTACCTATTGCCAAGCAGGATCTCAGCAGAGTTATTAAATATATGGCACGCCGCCTTATGCAGGCAGGTGTCGAAGTACGCCTGAATTGCAAAGTTGAGAAAGCAATGCTGCAAGGAGAATTTGCTGATTATGAGGTGATTGCCTCCAATGGTGCCGTTCCATCAATTATAAAAGCCTTTACCGGGTTCAAGCAGTGGGCTACCGCCGATGATATTCTGGCAGGAAACGCATTCCCCGGTAAAAACATTGTCATCCTGGGAGGCGGCTCTGTAGGATGTGAAACCGCTGATTATCTTGCTCCCCTAGTTTATGACCGCTATCCAAGAGATCGGGTGATAACTGTTTTGGAAATGACGAAAGATATCATGGCAGCTGAGTCCGGTCCCGGCCGCAGTCTGCTCGTACAGCGTATGCTGAAAAAGCATGTAAATCTGATTTGTGAAGCCACGGTGGAAAAGGTTGAAAAGGATAAAATTTATTATACAAAAAACGGTAGGACGGAATGCATAGATGATGTTGATACACTGATTTTTGCAGTTGGCTACCATAGTGATCCAACCTTGAAGCTTCTGTTAGAGGAATGCGGTATGACCTATCACATGATTGGAGATGCAAATCATACAGGGACCATCAAGGATGCTATTCATGATGGCTATGAAACAGCACGCAGCATCTGACATCAAGGAATATCAGTAGCCTGAATAGCTTTGAGACATTGGAGTTGCTTCTGACATCGTTTATAGTTTGTTATTTTCGATACGTACAAAAGACTGCCCGCACCAAATCAATTCTGATTTCTGTGTACAGTCTTTTTTCTACCTGTATCCACGCTAAATTTTTTTATTTCCACTTATGCATTTGTAATCAGGAAACCTTTTCATTGAATAATTGTTTATATATCCATTCTGAATGAAATCATTTTCAAATCCTTTGCCTCTTTTACTCCAGCATATTCCAGCTGACTGCGAACCTCTTCCAGTACAAGATAGAACAGATATTTCATCTCACTCACATATAACTGCTCATCCCTTGTTTTCATGGCATATCGAAGCACATCAAAGGTATGACAAAATATCGACTGATATCTCTCTTTATCCAAATGGCAAATATACGGATAAATCCATAGAATATGCTGTTTTAGCTCTTCAAAAATGCTCTTTAGGCTTTCCTGCTTATTTACATCCATGATAGAATCACAATACTCACAAATTAGTCTCCCCCAATTTATACTTGTGATTTCTGTATTCGATAATGCTTTTTGGAGTTGTTCATGGCGCTGCACCATACTTGTAAAAGACATAGTGGTAAATGTCTGGCAAGTTAACTGTAAAATCTGAAGACACTGCATACCTTCAATCACACGTTCTCTGACACCGTTGTCTTCCAGCATCTCATGAATTCTGTTTTCCTCACATTGAATTACTTTCATTCCCTTACCGCCAATAGGCTGTATAACACCGGTCGCCTGAAGAATTGACATAGCCCGTCGCAGAGTCGGTTCACTCACCTGATAAATCTCGCAAAGATCCAAAACCCGTGGAAGGCGACTCTCTACCGGATATATCTGGTAAATGATATCCTTCAATAAACTGCTTGCAATATTATAAATCTGCCGTGGCCGTCCACGATATATATTCCAGCGAAAGCTTACCTTACGCTCAGGTTTTCGCTGTGGAAGCTTAGCATAGCACTCCTGTGTTTTTCTGGAATCATCCACAAAGTATTTTTTCGTTATTTCATATATATCCTGATGAGTCAGCTGCTTTTGATGTATTGCATCAATAAATGCGTGTACCTTCGTAGTATCACTATGCGCACGAATTCCCTGCAACACCATAGAATCCTTTATTTTTTCATAAAAAGACAGTCTTCCAAATATTGCGACCTCCATATAAAGACAGCAAACCAGCGGATTTCCAAATACAGAGAGGACCGTTTCCACAAACGCCACGACTGTACGCTCACCCTGCATCTGATCAATACTTTTATGAATTGCGGCATATTGTTCCTCTGTAAGCAAACACAAAGCCTGGGTAAACAAATCAGGAAGCAAAATATTGCGTATCTCACACAAATCCTGTACTGCATATTTTCTTTCCAGAAAAAACTGAATGCAGTTCTCTCTACACTCCTCTTCGTTAAGTCCCAGTGTAAGACGTGAATGCCTGCCACGTGACATCTCTATGTAGTGATGTTCCTCCAGGAGCTTAAAGGCATGAATGACGGGACGCCTGGAAACCTGAAATCGTTCAGCAAACTGTGAAATAGTTGGGAGCTTTTCTCCCTGACGGAAAATCCCAAAGCGGATTGCTTCTTCAATATAATTATAGATCCACTCATGCAGACTCATTTCTTCTTTCATCCAATCATCCTCCTTAACGCTTATTCATCCCTATCTTATCACACCATTTACCTTGCAACAAATGCTTTTATGAAAAAATCAGCTGTTTAGCACTCGGCATGTATACCTTGCAGCTCCTTCAGTTACAAGGATACGAATTTTAAAAAATGAATATATGTTTATGACTCCGTTCGCAGGTGAGTAATGATATCATTCTTACAAACACTCATATAAAAAAACTATGGAGATATTTATCAAGACTTACTTTGCAGACTCCTCAACACCTCTTGATTCCTAGAAATTTTCTGAAATTTTATAGGCTCCTTTGCAGGCTTATGATATCCCTGCAATTGCCTGTTATTAGAATTTAATCAAAAATTCCTGCTCGATAACCATTATGATGAATTTGCACTCTCAACCGATATATGCTCAATCTGTGAAGGAAAAGCAGAAGAAATAAGAATCTGCTGCAGAGATTATTTGTGCTTCAGTGTATAAAGTTCCTGCCTCTGCACATGTTTGCTGAAAAGAGATTATATAAGCATGTCTGAAACCGCTCATTTATCTTTTAGAAACAGCTCAACGTGATTTCTTTTTAAAACAGCAGCTGCCATTTCAGTTCTTTCTTACTTCTGGGTGGCAAAGTGGATGTTTCAAATTCATTGATGCATTAGAGTTGAATTATCCTTTATTTCTTACCGTTGAGTAATCCCCTTAGTCCCAACTAATATTTTTTAGATTCTCCGCCTGAATTTCAATGATATCACGAATGTGTATCACCTTATCCACAATCTGAATAATGTGCAAATATTCAGGATCAAATTTAGACACCAACCCTTCCACTTCTACATATTCCTGCTGATCATAATAAACAATTTTAACCATTTGTCCCTTTTGAATCTGCTGTAATTTACGATCCAATACCTCACAGGCATCCGAAGAAAGCTGCTTTTTGTCAACTACCACGCGTTCCTTACATTTCAAGTAATCACGAAAGCCTTTCAAAGAATCAAAGGGCAAGAATAATTTCGCACGACTCGTATGATTCTGTTTATTCTGCATTGTGACCACCTACAAGCTTATTGCGAGATATTGCAGTTGCCTTATTCAGGAGATTCATCCCCTTTATCACAGCATTTTTTCCGAATTTGTGTTTGATATTAAGTAAAGTAAGCTGTAGTTTCTTCTCTTTTTCCAGAGCATTGAAATCTGTGAATAAATCATATGTCTCATACATCTCATCAACTACATTTCCAAAGCTGATAGACAGCATATGTACCAGCTCCTGACGATTTACTGTTTCCCTATACAGTTCAATAAATGCATTACGCAGATATGCATACGAGTTAGTTACATTGGATAATTTTCTGGAGCCTCCGGTTGCCTTTACATTTCTTGCTGAGTAACCGATATACAGACCGATATGATCCGTTACCCGGTGAGATTCCACAAGATTCTGTACATTTAGCTCAACCATCTCCTTCAGGACCAGCAATGCCTCTTCATAATTATAATCCTCAAATAAAATCTGACTGTTTGACAATGAGTTGCTTTTTGATTTATATGCCTTTATTTCCTTGATGGTCGTCGGTTCCCTGCCCCATGCATGATCGATCAGATATTCTGCATTCACACCAAACTCCCGATAGAGAATTCGCTCATCCATATGTGCAATATCATACATATCAGCCACACTGTACTTTTCCAGCCTCTTGGAAATTCCACGTCCAACCTGCCAAAAGTCAGATACAGGCTTATGATGCCAAAGCGTCTCTCTATACAATTGCTCGTCAAGTATCCCCATGTTATCCTTCGCATGCTTAGCAGTTATATCCAATGCAATTTTAGCAAGGTAAAGATTTGTACCAATACCTACTGTTGCCGTAATACCGGTTGTTGTGTAGATATCCTGCAATATCATACGGGCAAGCTCCTTTGCACTGACACTGTACATCTGCAGATATTCGCTAACATCCAGAAATGCTTCATCTATAGAATACACATGAATATCCTCTCTGGATATATATTTTAAGTATATCCCATAAATATCAGCAGAATACTGCATATACAAATTCATTCGCGGCATGGCAGTGATATAGGAGATATTATCCGGTATTTCAAAAATTCTGCACCGGTTATGAACTCCCTGTTCTTTCATTTTCGGTGATACTGCCAGACAGAGCGCACCTTTACCTCTAGAGGGGTCTGCGACAACCAGATTAACTGCAAACGGATCGAGCTTGCGCTCCACACATTCAACAGAAGCAAAGAATGTTTTTAAATCAATGCATAGATAAGCCTTCATCATATCTCCACCTCTTCTTCATCTGCGATTATACTACCATAAGTTGCATTTATCAATATCAAATGCAACTTTTTAATGCAAATTTTTCATTTTTCAAGAATTTAATGAAAGTTCTTGCAACTTTTGTTATTCTAATTTATAATGATGAAAAGAGGTGAGTCATTATGCAGTTAAAAGATTTATTAAATGAATATAAATGCCGGATGAGTGTTACCAATGACTATATAGCAGAGCATGTCGGCGTCAATAAATCAACGGTTTCACGGTGGATGAAGGGTGAGACTAAGGTCATGAAGCCTGCTGTTATTGAAAAGCTTTCTTATCTGCTGGGTACAGATGTAGAATCCTTATTAAAGAATTCTGACAGATTTGAAAAGCCGCTGCTTGGAACAGCAAAGGCCGGATATGGATTATTTGCAGAAGAAAATTTGGCAGGCTATGAGGAGGTATCAAAGAGCGATTACTATCGGGGCGATTATTTTCTTCGCGTCTGCGGTGACTCCATGACAGGTGCTCATATACATGATCAGGATCTTATCTATGTAAAGCAGTGTGATGATGTAAAAAGTGGTACTATCGCTGTTATCCTGATTGGAAATACAGAGGTGACCGTAAAACGCATTATAAAAAAAGAACCTTTCCTCATTCTGGAGGCAGCCAATCCCACTGTGCCTGCCCGCTACTTTACGCAGGAGGAAGTGAGAGATCTCCCTGTAAAAATTATTGGAAAAGTTCTTTACAGCCGCTCTGATATCGCCTGATTGAAAAGTATTTCAATGCATTCTTAAGGCAGTGTGGTTTTTTCTGCCTTATCTTCGTTTATATATCAAATCTGTAATGCCGTTATACGATTTAGAGGCAGCAAGCTTTAATTTCAAAATTGTTTTTCGCCCTTGAAATAATGGTATACCGCTGCCTAATATAATCGGAATCACAGAGATATGATAAGTATCAATTATATTCTGTTCAATTAAGGGCTGAATAATATCTGCGCCACCGCATATCCAAATATCTTTTCCTTCCTGCCTTTTCATATGCAGTATACTTTCACATATGTCTCCCTGAATGAAATGGATATTTTTCTTACCAATCAATTTCCTATGTGTAAATATATAGCTTTCCAAATGTTCATAAAGCCAACGTTCTGGTGAAAGCTCCGTAATTATTTGATGATAGGTATTCCAGCCCATTATCACGGTATCCACATCCTGTATGAATTCCTGATAAGACACCATATCATCCTGTTCAGTTTCCTGTCCCTGCAGCCAGTCAACAGATCCATCCTTTTTTGCTATATATCCATCAAGACTCATCGCTATAAACAAGGTTACATTTCTCATAGTATCTCTTCTCCTTTGCATCAGCATAACATAATACTATCATTCTGTAACAGGAGTATGCCCTTTTGATAATCAATTATACAAGAGATATGTTTATCCAATAGCTGCCTCGTAATGGAAAAGAGTGCATTACAATGCCAGCGATTTGCTACAGCTGCACTTCAGGATGTCGTTTCTGAATATACAGAAAAGCAAAAACAGACAGAATGGCGTCATCATCCACTCTATCTGTTTGCTATAATCTGTAATGTAATTCACACATTCACTTGGTGTGTATCAGCTTTCATTAAGGAAATAATGTCCATAAGCATCTGCCGCGATAATAGCCGCATACACCTTATCCGGAGTGACCTCAAACGGCATGTTATGCAGTGTATCATTTTCCGCACATGCTGCCTTCGCTACTGCCATTATTTTCTCTTTTGTGATTTCAGCAGCACCAAGCTCCTCCAGTGTAACAGGTAATCCAAGCTCAATACAGAATTCTATGATTTCCTGCAGCTCAGCAGCTTCAACATTTTCTAAAACCAGCTGTGCAATGGTGCCAAATGCAACCTTCTCGCCATGATACATATGGTGGCATTCCTCCAATACAGTCAGACCATTATGAATCGCATGAGCTCCTGCAAGACCAGCGCTCTCGAAGCCAATGCCGCTAAGCAGCGTATTAGCCTCTATAATCTTTTCAACAGCAGGAGTACACACGCCCGCTTCCAAAGCAAGCTTCGCCTTCACACCTTCCTCCATTAAAGTTTCAAAGCACAGCTTTGCAAGTGCCATAGCAGCTCCGGTAACCTTACCGCCTGCGCAGCTCACCGCATCACTCTGCTCACATGCCCGCGCTTCAAAATAGGTTGCAAGAGCATCACCCATCCCAGCTACAGTAAGTCTTACAGGAGATTTTGCAATGATATCTGTATCCATCAGGACCAGATTCGGATTAGCAGGTAAAAAGAGATATTCTTCAAAAACCCCTTCATCTGTATAGATTACGGAAAGGGCACTGCATGGAGCATCTGTTGACGCTATGGTTGGACAAATCAAAACAGCAGTTTTTTCATAATGTGCAACCGCCTTGGCTGTATCAAAGATTTTTCCTCCACCGATACCTATCACAAGATTACATGTGTTTTTCTTCATAACTCCACGTAACCGCTCTATTTCATGTTTTGAACATTCTCCATGAAAATAATCAAAAATAAACGTACAGCCTGTTCCAGCAAAGCTATTTTCAATATCCTTTCCAATTCTGCGATATCCGCCCTCACTGATCAAAATCAGTGCTTTCGTTCCATACCCTTCTGCGTATACTCCCAGTTTTTTCATTTCACCAGCACCCTGTACATATTTTCCAGGGCTAATTAAAACCTTTGCCATGTTACCACCATCCTTTTCTATGGCAATTCATTTCTTTATATATTGTAAGATAGCGTTTTCACAAAGTCAATGAATCTTCTGTAAAAAACATTGGCCCTATCTATTTTCACAAGATATGCTGATCGAACAGGTATTCCAGTCTCATTATAAAAATCAGACAGTTTCATATAAAAGCAATATGTAAATGATGTCTTGCATCTTCATTTGTCATTATCCGTAAATGAACATCAATGTAATACGGTTAAGCAACTTGTCTCATAGTAAATCATCAAGCCACAGATGATATCGTCTTAAAATTACGAGAAGGCACAGCTATATGAAATCATGCTATAAGATGTTATCTGCTTCAAAAACAGAATAACCCTATTGACTCTACCATTAGGGGAGACTATATAATGAGTATTGATATTTATCATGAACTAGCAAAGGAGTTATAAATGAAAAAACAAGACAGCATAGTGATTCGAGGACTGAATCAAAATAACCTGAAGCATGTATCTCTTACCATACCTAAAGACAAAATTGTTGTATTCACGGGAGTATCCGGCTCTGGAAAATCCAGCATTGTATTTGATACAATTGCTGCAGAGAGTCAACGCCAGATGAACGAGACTTATACTGCTTTCATACGAGGACGCCTTCCTAAATTCGAAAAGCCTAAAGTAGATCACATCGATCATTTGAGTGCCTCAGTTATTATCGATCAAAGCAGACTACAGGGGAATGCCAGATCAACCGTTGGCACCATCAGTGATCTTTACTCTGCTATGCGACTGCTATTCTCGCGAATAGGCTCCCCCTATATAGGAAGCGCCTCCTGTTTCTCCTTCAACGATCCAAGTGGAATGTGTCCGGAGTGCTCAGGGCTTGGAAAAGTTATTGAACTGGATATATGTAAAGCACTAGATCCCGAGAAATCATGGAAGGAGGGAATGGTCGATCTTCCTGCCTTCCATCCTGGTAACTGGTATTATCGACAGTACACAGAATCCGGTTTGTTTGATCTTGAAAAGCCGCTTAAAAATTATAGCGAACAGGAATACAATCTTCTTTTATACGGAGCCTACAAACGTGGAGACAAACGGTTGAATAAACGTGTTGAAGGTATTCACAATCATTTTTCAAGACTTCTTATCAACCGGGACCATTCGGGCTCCTCTGAGGTTTCAAAAAAACGTTTAGAAGAGATGATACAGGAAAAAGAATGCCCACTTTGTCATGGTAAGCGATTAAATGAGCATGGTTTGTCCTGTAAAATCAACGGATTTACAATTGCTGATCTTTGTGACATGGAGTTTCTGAAGTTACGGGATGTTATCAGTGGAATAAAGGATGCAAGAGTAACCACAATTATAGAGGCTCTAACAGCATCTCTGAGCCGTATGATTGATATCGGGCTTCCGTATCTGAGCATGAACAGAGAATCCTCCACACTATCAGGGGGTGAAGCACAGAGACTGAAGCTGGTCCGTTATATGGGGAGCTCCTTGACAGGTTTAACCTATATATTTGATGAACCAAGCACAGGCATGCATCCAAGAGATGTATACAGAATGACAGATTTGCTTCGCAAGCTGAGAGACAGAGGAAATACAGTTCTGGTAGTAGAACACGATAAGGATGTCATCAGAATAGCAGATGAAATAATAGATGTAGGCCCACTGGCAGGAAGAAATGGCGGGAGGATTATGTTTCAGGGAAGCTATGAGCAGCTTTTATGTTCAGATACACGAACCGGTCATGCAATGCGTGAGCAAATCAGGATAAAAAATCAGCCCAGAATCCCAACTGAATATCTTTCCATAAATAACGCATCACTACACAATCTGAAGCATGTCTCTGTGGATATTCCTCTGCATATTCTTACAGTGGTGAGCGGCGTGGCAGGTTCAGGAAAAAGCTCTCTTATCCGTGATGTCTTTGCAAAGCAATACGAAGACCGTGTAGTCCTCGTGGATCAGACGCCAATAACTGCAACCGGCCGGTCTACACCTGCAACCTTCCTGGATTTCAGTAATGATATCAGAAAGCTGATGGCAAATGAACATCACATTGTTGTCGGTATGTTTTCCTTCAACAGCAAAGGAGCATGTCCGCATTGCCATGGAAAGGGAATTGTTGTTACAGAGCTCGTATTTATGGACCCTGTAACAACCGTATGCGAAATGTGCGAAGGAAAACGCTACAGCGAGGAGGCATTATCTTATGAGTACCGTGGACATAACATAGCCGACATTATGGAATTAACCGTTGAAGATGCATTGGAATTCTTCAATGACAAGCCAAAGATTTTCAGAAAACTGCTCACCCTGCACGAGGTAGGTTTATCCTATCTGTCACTCGGACAACCACTATCAACACTTTCCGGTGGTGAGCGTCAGAGAATTAAGCTTGCAAAGCATCTTAAAAATAAAGGAAATATTTTTATACTGGATGAGCCAACTACTGGTCTTCATGCATCCGATATCAAAAGTATCATGAAACTGCTGGAAGGCTTTGTAGAACGAGGTAATACAGTTATCATTATCGAGCATAATCTGGATGTGATGAAGCAGGCAGATTATATCATAGATATCGGACCGGATGGCGGTACTGCAGGTGGAGAGGTTGTTTTCATGGGGACACCAAAGCAAATGCTTGAACAGGCTGACACTATAACTGCACACTATTTAAGAAAATCCTGTTATGGAGTAACACAGCAATAGCCTTTCGATTGTACAAAGCAAGAGTAAGCGTCAAACACGGTAAAATAGAGAAAACAATCTTCTTTTTCAGAAACCCCTTTTGCATTGATTACATACAAACAGCCATAAGCATGGAGAAACCTCTTGGTAACCAAGCAGAATACCTATGATACTTAAGAAAAGCGACATAACATAGACTGGAGGTGAAGAATATGCTGAAGATGCTGGAAGATACTGGGATTACAGGTCCTACCGGGCCTACAGGTCCCACTGGACCGACAGGTCCGCGAGGTATTACAGGAAGCACAGGAGCAAACGGCGCTACAGGTATCAGTGGTGCGACGGGGCCTACTGGTGCTAATGGAAGTACAGGTCCTACCGGAGCACGAGGTGCAACAGGACCAAATGGTGCAACGGGCGAAACAGGACCGAAAGGCACAACCGGTGCGACAGGGTTAACAGGAGCGACAGGAATCAGCGGTGCGACGGGGCCTACTGGCGCGAACGGAACAGCAGGACCAACAGGTTCCAGAGGCAATACAGGACCAACAGGAGCAACTGGAAATACCGGTATACAGGGAGCTACCGGAGCTACGGGAGAGAATGGAGCAACGGGGGCTACAGGGGCAAGTGGTGAACCTGGTTTACCAGGAGCGAGCGGACCTACAGGTGCAACCGGAAACACAGGACCGACTGGAAGTGATGGAGCGACAGGTGCAACCGGGGAAACCGGGGCAGCAGGCAGCACAGGCGCGACAGGCGCAACGGGCGCGGATGGCGTTAGCGGGCCCACAGGGGCAACCGGCAATACAGGTCCTACTGGGGCCATTGGTGTTACAGGACCGATTGGAGCAACCGGACAAAACGGAGAAGCAGGACCGACAGGTCCTGCTGGCAATACCGGAGTTACGGGTGCAACCGGGGATACAGGTCCTACGGGAAATACCGGAGCAACTGGCAATGATGGAAATACTGGAGCAACCGGAGCGACTGGTAATACAGGAGCTGATGGCATACAGGGAGCTACAGGTCCCATCGGGCCCACAGGTTCAACCGGAGCAACTGGAATAACCGGAGCGACCGGGATAAGTGGTATAACAGGCGCAGACGGAGCTACAGGTCCTACCGGGGCCACAGGCAGCACAGGCGCGAACGGCATTACAGGACCGACAGGTGCAACCGGCAGCACGGGAGCTACAGGACTTTCCGGCATACAGGGTGCCACAGGAGCGACCGGTAATACAGGAACCAATGGAAGCACGGGACCGACTGGTCCAACGGGAGCTACAGGCTCTATCGGTAATACCGGGGCAACTGGTACTAACGGAGTCACAGGCGCAACCGGACCACAGGGTAATACCGGTGTAACCGGAGCCAATGGAATTACCGGACCAACAGGAGCAACCGGCAGCACGGGAGCGACCGCAACAGCGCAAAATGGACAATTTTCTGTCAATGCATCGTCCATATCCAGCAACTCTCTCATTACATTTTCTACTGCATTTATCAACGGAACAACTATTTCAGCAGCAAGTACAACTGCAATCAATCTGAGTGCCGGACATGTCTATCAGGTTTCTTTTTTGGTAAAAGCATCTGTAACTGTAGCAGGTGCAATCGGTGTTACACCTCAGCTAAACGGTGTTTCCCAAACAGGCTTTGCGACAAGTGCCAACGCTACATTAACGGCACCAACAGTTAGTGTCAGCGGAACATTTCTTGTAAATACGCTGATTAGTGCAGATGTTCAGGTCTCTTTCCTTTATACATCTTCACTGCTTGCAAACTCTCCATCTGGTGTCTTCAGTATATTACAGATACAGTAGCTTTACCGAATTCATTTCTATTATAAAACTCCCGGATACTGTGCATGTTGACAGCAGTCCGGGAGTATTTATACAGTAAATAAATTTACAATGAAAACAGGTGTGCCAAAATCGCGATAACCTCGCCCAGCATGGTTGACATAATCAGCATGGGTAGTCCAGATTTCTTGTCCTCCTTGGATACGATGATAATCATGGGAAGAGCCAGTATTCCGCCAATCAGCCCTCCCTTTATCCACCATACCACATGAAACAACTCTGTATTCAATATGATAAACGGCAAGGTGAAATAAAATACAAATGTCGATGCTATTGAATACTTATCCAGCTTCATTTTCACCATGGGCAGAATATCTACTGCCCCGACTGCAATACCTAACATACAGGTTATAAAAAATTTGTCCATACATCCTCCTTATTTTCCTACATCTTATTAGACGGTAAATTTCTTTTATTGTGACAGTCTTTCATCAATTTATTTCACCGGCTTCAGAATTTTCATTTTACTTATTCAGCAATTATGAAAAAGGATGAAAAAGTCAGAATCTTTCACACAGGAAAAGGTTCCTGTTCTATTGTGTTTTCAATAGATCAGAAACCTTTTTCCTGCCCTACTTATGGTTTCAGACAAATCAAATTGCTGCTCTTTACTTATCTCTCACTGCTTTGAGAAGCTCATCCTTTTTCTCCAGAATATAGGCAGCCGCTGTACATGCAGGACAATCGCAGTATAGCGCTCCCTGCTGTTTGATTTCCTTTGCATGCTCCGCTACCTGAACTGCCTTCTCTTCACCAAATATCTGCTTTCCCTGATTTGATTCTGCCAGCGCAATCAAATCCTGAATAGTGACAATATCTTCCTCCAGTTCTTTCATATACGCCTGAGTTACCTCCTCAATGCGCTGTGTGCCTACCGCATCAAGCCATGTCTGAGCCGCAGCCCTTGCTTCTGCACTGCAAGTAACAGAATTCATAAGCTCCTTTGTTTTTTCTGTGATAGCATCCATCAATTCTTGTTTCATAACAATACCCTCTTTCCTATGTATACCTTCATTATACATGCTTCCTTTGCGAATGTCATTTTCTAAGTTTAAAAATCTAATTATTCTGTCAGGCTTCTTCTATAAGAATACCTCACCATATATAGAACCCGCCACTTATCAAATAAGGCCAAAGTCATTGTTCTGCATATAAATTAACCGTTGTAATGAGAACACACACATTGGCATGAAAACTTACGTGCTCCTGCGAACTTCCACAGATAGCATCCCTGTAAGGTCCCTTCATTTTTTCAATTCTAATTCTACATCACTAACATGAAACGATAGTAATCTAACCATATCGATCTGTATTCAATAGTTCGCATTCTAAAAAAATTATGTTATAATACTTCCATGTCAAATTTTAAACTCAGGCTTTTAATCTATTTCGCAACGATTTCTGCGAGTACGCTGTTAATTTCAAATTTAGCAGCAGTAAAGCTATGGAATTTTTTTGGTATTGCAGTTGATGGAGGTGTCGTAGTATTTCCGATCACTTATATTATCGGAGATTTGATTGTTGAATTTTATGGAAAAAAGATTGCCAAAAATATTATTCTAGCTGGTTTCTTTATTAATATACTTGCGATTATCGTGTTTTATATAGTAATCGCGCTTCCTCCTTATGAAGGATGGACAATGCAAACTGCTATGGCAAGTGTTTTGGGATTTACTCCCCGCATTATTATCGGTTCGCTGACAGCATATGTTTGTTCAAATTTCCTGAACAATTATATATTTACAAGATTAAAAAACGGAAACGGATTATTCGCTTCCAGCTTTATCGCGCGTGCGCTGGGCTCTTCAGCCTTTGCGCATATTATTGATTGTGTCATATTTGAGACAATTGCATTTATCGGCGTCCTTACTTTTCAGGAGTTTCTTGCACAGGCAGTATTCGCCTATGTTCTGGGAATCGGCTTTGAAATTGTATTCTCACCGATAGAAGCATTCATAGCAAACTTATTAAGAGGTAAGATGACAGATGACAAACTATAAAAATAACAATACATTCAGCTTTGAAATAATAAAGCGGATACCAGGCAAGCTTGGCCGTGCCGGTATTATTCATACACCCCATGGGGATATCAAGACACCGGCATTTATGAGTGTTGGTACAAAGGGTGAAGTGAAATTTGTATCTATGGAGGATTTGTACCTGATACAGGCGCAGGCTATGCTGAGTAACGGATACCACTTGCGTAATGCCTCCTTTGAAATTGCTGAAAACGGCGGACTTGCGTCATGGTCCGGCTGGAACGGACCTACACTGACAGATTCCGGAGGTTTTCAGGTTATGTCTCTGGGATCCGGTATGGGAAAAGTAGTCAGTATGAAGCGGGAAAATGATGTCATAAATACAGATCCCAAAGATCGACTCGCACATGTTACAGAGGATGGTGTCAGATTCCATGACCCGTTTACAGATCAGGAGGATTTTATCGGACCTGAGGAATCCATGCAAATTCAATGCCGAATCGGTGCTGATATTCATATGGCCTACGATGAGCTGACATCCCTTGCGGACAGTTATGAATATAATGTTGAGGCTTTGGCCCGTACAGAGCGCTGGGCAATCCGTAGTATAAATGAACACAAAAAGCACTGTGATGATCTTGGATATCATCAGTCACTTTATGGTGTTCTACAGGGTGGACGCTGGGAGGACCTGCGCCGCTCAACCGCTAAAAGATTTGCCGAGATGGATTTTGATGGCTATGGTCTTGGCGGTGCTTTTCTAAAGGAAAGCCTTGGTGACATATTGCGCTGGTGCTGTGAAGAGCTTCCGGAAACCAAGCCGCGGCATCTGCTTGGTCTTTCCCATCCTGACGATATTCTGATTGGTACAGAAATGGGTGCAGATACCTTTGATTGTGTTGCGCCAACCCGTGAAGCAAGGCATGGAAAGCTGTATACAAAGCATGGCCCTATCAAGCTGTCAAAATTTACAGACAGTCCGCTTCTGCTGGATGAGAACTGTGACTGCCCAACCTGTCAAGCAGGATGGACGCGCGGAGAGCTTCGTGCATTGTGGAAATCCGGAAGCACAGAGGGTAAGCACAAATATTTCAACCTTGCTACTCTTCATAATCTACGCTTTATTATTCGCCTTACAGAGAATACAAGGCAGGCAATTCTGGAGGATCGGTTTGCGGAATTCAAGGAAGCTTTCTTAAAATGCTATTATCCGCAAAGCGAAAAATAAACGAAAAGGACTATATGCGAATCATTATTAGACCGTATATAATCCTTTTTTTCTGTGCAGAAAACCCAATCATGCAGGCGTCTGTATTACTACTTGCACTACTCATAAAGCCACATATTGTTTCTGCAATTCATGTATACAGCATGCTTGTAAGCTTACTCCCAATATAACAATAGCTTTATTAATAAATGCTTGATTGTATCCGTCATCACCTCATCTATATACAGAAAGCTTTCCTGAACCTTACGCATACATAAACACATGTGTGCAGGCTTAAAGCAGTAGCAGCCAGTTAGACCATAGCATAGTTTATCTCACCAAAGCAATTACTTTAGGTGAACCTACTGTAAGTTCTATAAGGGCATACAGCATTGGTAGTATATAATCCAGCTACACTGTCATTTCGCAGTCTCCAGAGGAAATCTATCAATCACAGAGCTGTACCTTTTTTCGGAATAAACAGCCTCTTCATATCTGCCCCCTCCAGTGTAAGCAATTTGATTTTCACATCAATTCCTCCTGCATAGCCAGTTAAGCTGCCGTTTGTGCCAACTACACGATGACATGGGATGATAATGGATATCGGGTTATGACCAACAGCACCGCCGACTGCCTGTGCAGACATCTTCGGCTTACCTGTGACAACTGCCATTTTTCTTGCAATATCCCCATAGGTCACCACCTCTCCGTACGGAATCTGACATAAAAGCTTCCACACATTCTGTCGAAATTCTCCACCTTTTGGTAAAAGCGGAAGATTCTCAATCAAAGGTCTTTCACCCGCAAAATATTTATCCAGCCAAGCTTTAGCGGATAGGAAAATAGGAATATTCTCCCTCGTGAAGCATTTTTCAGTCAGTGTGCCGCCATAATATTTCTGACCCTCTAACCATAAACCAATTATGTTATCACCATCTGAAGCCAATGTTATTTTTCCAACGGGTGAAAAATAAGTCGCTTTGTAAAGCATAAGAGTCCTCCCTTCTTATAATTACCACACCATTCACAGACAGGCATATGCGAAAAGCACATTTTTATATGTGTGAATCCATTCCCCTATATAACTGCTTTCATTGTATCGCCACATAAATATCAATTTCTGTATCCGCATCAGCATAACCGTGAAACCGCTCATCATACAGCTCAAAAGAATCTCTGGAAGCAAGCACCTCTTTTGTTGAAAGAATCCATGTTCCCCAGATATAATTAATTGTCTGTGACAGCTTTTGTAAACCACCATGATGGGTAAATACTGCATAACGTCCTTTTTGAATCTTACGGCGCACAAAAGTGTCCGAAATCATGTCTGCGGCATTCATCTCGAACCCCAATACCTCATGAAACTGCATATCCTCATGAATCATGTAATGGGTCAGATTGTCACAGGATTCATAAACGCCAAATCTTCTGCGATTTCTATATTGCTCCGGAAGCAGCTTGTAAAATGCTTCCCAATGCTCCTTCAGCTCATCCTGATGCAGTGATACCTTGTTACGGATACCTGCAATTTCAATTTCAGGAAGCTCAACAAGTTTTGGATGAACATTTATATGCTCTATCAGATGTGTTATTTTTTCATCATTCAGACGCTGCTTTCCTGAGGCAAATGTATGAATACGATTGCTTCGATATGTTGATGGATTCACTTTATATACACTTTTAAATGCACGGCTGAAAGCTTCAGCTGATTCAAAATTATTATCAAGCGCAATCGTAATAATCTTTTCATCTGTGTAAAGAAGCTTTTGCGCAGCATTTGCCAATCTGCGCTTCTTAATATAATTCCCTATACTCTCTCCTAATACCGCAATAAACTGACGATTCAAATGATAATAGGAATAACCGGTAACCTTAGAGACCTCTTCTACACTCAACCCTTCATTTAAATGCTGCTCTATATAAATCACTGCCTGCTCCAGCACTTTTTTATAGTCCATAAGCTGCTCCTTTACAGAGGAATCCATTCCAATATATCCTTCTTATCTGTTTCAACAGCAAGAGCAATGTCCCTTTGCTCCTCCTGTATATCATCTAAAGAATAGCATCTCCAAGTATTTCTTGCAAGACCACCCCAGCATAATTCGATAGTATTGTCAAAAGGGGACAAGATCATACTTTTAGTTGTGCCAAAGCTTTCCCTGTAGTGATGAAAACACAACCCCTCAGGATAATCGGATAACAGCATTTCCTTTAAGGTATTTCGTGTGATATCCGTTTTATTGGATAATTTCTCTTCGATATATTGATACCGTTGCACGCTGTGCTTAAAGGCACCAGATTCCAAATGCTTATCATCGTCTAAAACCGCATGATTTGTTGTGAATAGCAGTGCTTCCTCAGTCGTGATGCAGCGAATCGCCTTCTTACCGGCATAGGTTTGAATCAGAGCGGCGTGTTCTTCCTTGTCAAAAATAATCATATTCATGTGAAAGGCAATTGGCATATCCTTAATATACGATAATGCTTCCTGCACATTACGGCAGTTTTCCAAAAGAGCTCTAACAACGATCCAGTATTGCAGTCCCTCTATACAGGGCGTTTTCATATATGGTAAATCCACAACTGGTATTCCACAGGAGGTCATGGTGACAGCAAGACCATATTCATTTATGCCATCATCTCGCCCGGCGCCCAGAATAGAGGTTCCCATATGCGTGTGTTTTCCCGTAACAGAGGTTTTTATCAAAGTGAAATCCTCGATTTCATCGGAGAACTCAAAATTGCGTGCAAGTAGAGGCTTTTTTTCCTTTGTGATTGAGGAACATACCGCGATTTGTGAACAATTCGGTACCAGATGTGTCATATGATAGAAATATAAATCCTTGGGCTCAACATGAAGTGCATCTGCAATTCCTTTCAATTCATCACATAATCCCGGACACCAGATATCCAATAGACTATTTATTTTTTCTAATCTATTCTGATTCATTTTGTTATTGTGAGATACACACTTTCTCCGCCAAACAGTGTCTTTAGAAATTACATCTCCAAGACGATATCCGATTTCATAGCTTGAACCGGTTAGATATAAGGTGCGTGCTGTTGCTTTTGTATACTTCATAGAATCCCTTCCTTTTCAGAACTTTCTTATAGGAATAGTTTAGCAGTATTCTTATTTTTATGCATGATATTTTATGCTATTCTTCGTTTAAAGGTATTTCTTGATTTGTGATGATTAGCAACTGCGTTTTTTAATATGGAACGAGCTAATGATGAGACTACAGCATAATTGAATCTTATACCACAGGATACGCAAAACTCTGCGCAGGCATGCTATCTAACTAGAACCTCCATATCACGCACACACATGCAAACAACAAAAAACCCCATAAAAATGGGGCTTTGTGAGCACACGCAAGTGTACGTGAGCATAGAAAACAAGTGCTTTCTATCTCTTTGAGAACTGAGGAGCACGACGTGCCGCTTTCAGACCGTATTTCTTACGCTCTTTCATACGGGAATCACGTGTTACAAATCCTGCTGCTTTCAGTGCAGGACGATAATCAGCACTAGCTTCCATTAAAGCACGTGTGATACCGTGACGCATTGCACCAGCCTGACCTGTATAACCTCCACCTTGAACGTTGATTTTAATATCAAACTGACCTAAAGTTTCTGTTAATTCAAGTGGTGAACGAACAACCATACGTAAAGTTTCCAGTGGCAAATACTCGTCTAATGTTTTCCCATTAACAGAGATGTTACCACTACCCGGAGTCATAAAGACACGAGCAACAGAAGTTTTACGGCGTCCTGTACCATTGTAAGTTACTGTATTTTTCTTAGCTGCCATTTCTTATTCCTCCTAACCTTTGATTTTCAGCTCTACTGGTTTCTGAGCTGTGTGTGGATGTTCACTACCTTCGTAAACAAACAGGTGTCTACGCATTTTGTCACCCAGTTTTGTGTGAGGTAACATACCGTAAATAGCTCTTTCGACCCATTCAACCGTATAGTTGTCCTTCATGACACGTGCAGTACGTGTACGAAGTCCTCCTGCATAACCAGAGTGGTTGTAGTATTTTTTAGTGTCCAGCTTGTTTCCTGTAAGCTCGATTTTGTCAGCGTTTGTTACGATAACGAAATCACCACAGTCCACGTTTGGTGTGTAAGTAGGTTTGTGTTTTCCTCTTAATACTGATGCTACTTCTGTAGCTAAACGACCTAATGTCTTACCTGTTCCGTCAACAACGTACCAAGTACGTTCAACTTCAGCAGGTTTTGCAAATGTTGTTTGGCGCATGTTGATATCCTCCTATGTAGTTTCCGGGGCTACAAGGGCATAAGTGCCTAACTAATAGTTTATATTCAAACCGGCTGTAAGTCAACATTTATTTTTCTTTTTTTATCAAAAAATCCATCCTGTACTGCGAAATGTAAATGGAGTTATCAAAACAATGCTATACCTATCATAAATCCAATCCAGCAAGCATAGAAAATGACAGCCAATGCTAGCTTTCTACATTTTGACAATTACTTAGAATAGTAATATTCAAAGCTGTGTATTCTCCAATATACTTAATCGTCTTTTTCATACGTTTCGCAGATTGACAAATCCCTGAGTTCTTCAGTCTTTTTTTCTTATCCTAAAGCTATTTCCTTCAAAGAAAGAAATCATTGTATTTACTCATGTGGTTATACACCGTTGCCGATCTTTGTAAAGCTGCGATATTCCTGATAAAAAAACAGAAGCCCACCTAAGTTAGCGTTCTTCTGTTTCTTATGTTAATTAAGCCTCATCCAGTATCTGCACACAGATTCCCAGCGTACCCGGACCGGTATGCACGCCCAGTACAGGAGATACCTGTTTCATGATAAATACATCAGTACCCGGAAGCTTTTTCATAATGCAGTCACGAATCTCCTCTGCCATCTCCTGTGCATCCCCGTGCATAATAGCAACATTGTATCGCTTATGTCCCTGCGCAAAATCCAAAGCAAGCTCCTTTGTCTTGGTGATTGACTGCTTTCTTCCGCGAACCTTTGCGACCGTATAATAAATTCCCTCATCATTACAGGAGATGATCGGCTTCAGATTCAAGGCATTTCCAAACAGCGATGCGACCAGACCGATTCTTCCACCCTTTTGCAGGTATTCCAGAGTCTTCACTACAAAGAAAACTTTGCATTGATCAATACCGCGCATCAGCTTGGCCTTTATTTCATCAAAGGACAATCCGTCCTCAATATAGCGGGCTGCCTGAATGGCATGAAATCCGCCGCCAATCGATATGTTTTTCGTATCCATGATGAATACTTCCATATCCTCCAGCTGATCCGCAATCAGATGAATCATATTATTCGTTCCGCTCAGACCGCTGGACAGTGTGATTGCAATTACCTTTTGAAAGCCGTCCGCACGAATCTGGTCAAAAATCTCTGTTATACGCTCTCCGCTTGGCAGTGAGGTCTTCGGAACCTCCCTTTCCAAGCCCTGATATACCTGCTCCGGTGTAATATCAACACCATCGAGGTATTCCGCATCCTTATATACTACCTTTAACGGGATGACATACATATGGTACTGCTCTACAAATGTCTGCGGGACATCACAGCAGGTATCGACGAGGACAGCAATTTTTTCTTTGTTCATAGGGTTACCTCCGTTTTCTAAAGAATAAAACTAAGCATTCAGATTACATTTACAGTATAACATAATTAAAGTAATTGTACAATCTAGTTTAAATAACTATACTACTGTTTTCGCAATACCGTAAAGCCTTCAAAAAAAAGGTATCCCGTTTTCATGAGATACCTGATTTTTCTAAATCAATCCAATTCAAACTGTCCTGTGTATAACTGATAATACCTTCCCTTATCCTCCAGCAGTTCATCATGACTTCCACGCTCAATGATTTCTCCATGATCCAGAACCATAATTGCATTGGAATTACGCACAGTGGACAGGCGGTGTGCAATCACAAAAACCGTTCGATTTTCCATCAGCCGGTCCATCCCCTTTTCAATCAGCTTCTCTGTACGTGTATCGATCGAGCTGGTTGCCTCATCCAGAATCAGAACCGGCGGATTAGCGATTGCCGCTCTTGCGATAGCAAGCAGCTGCCGCTGTCCCTGAGAAAGATTGGCTCCATCCCCGCTCAGCATCGTGTCATAGCCGTTTGGAAGACGCTTAATGAAGCTGTGTGCATTGGCAAGCTTTGCCGCGTTGATCACATCATCCATATCCGCATGCAAATTACCATAGCGAATATTATCCGATATCGTACCGGTAAATAAATGTGTATCCTGCAATACGATGGAAATGGAACGACGCAGATCATCCTTGTGTATCAGCTTGACATCGATACCGTCATAGGTGATGCTGCCGCTTTCGATGTCGTAAAACCGATTAATCAGATTGGTGATTGTCGTTTTTCCTGCACCGGTACTGCCGACAAATGCAATCTTCTGCCCCGGCTTTGCATACAGATTGATTCCCTTCAGAATTGTGACCCCTGGTTCATAGCCGAAAACGACATCATGAAAGCGCACATCCCCGCGCAGCTCCACAAGCTCTACACTGCCGTCCTCATGCGGATGCCGCCATGCCCAGTGCCCGGTATATTCCTGACATTCCTGCAGTCTGCCGGTTTCCAGCTTCCGAACACGGGTCAGGGTAACACGCCCCTCATCCACCTCTTCACATTCCTCCATCATATCAAAGATACGCTCCGCACCAGCCATTGCGGCCAATATGAAGTTCAGCTGCTGCGTAAACTGATTGATGGGCAGCGCTGTCTGACGTACATACACCAGATAAGAGGCAAGTGCCCCGAGTCCGATTTCTCCGCCAATCGCAAAGAATCCACCGATACATGCGACAATGGCATAGTTGAAATAGGAAATACTGACTACCGTTGGAATCGTTCTGCCGGAATATGTCAGAGCCTCGGTACTCGCCCTGCGCAGACGTTCATTCCGACGTTCAAATTCCTCATAATTTTTCTGTTCATGGTTAAATACCTTAACCACCTTGACACCGTCAACCATCTCCTCAATAAAGCCGTTCAGCTTTCCCATGGCGGCCTGTTGATGAGAAAAATAATATTTACTCTTTTTACTGAAATATTGAATCATGAGATACATGATAATCATAAAGAATATCACAATCAACGACAGCTTCCAATTCAACAGAAAAATAGCAAGCAGTGTTCCGGTAATCATCACAAAGCTTTGAATCAGATTATCAAAGCAGTTGTTCAAGGCATCCTGTACCGTATCCAGATCATTGGTGAAATGACTCATGACATCCCCGTGTGTGTTGGTATCAAAGAAGCGAAGAGGGAGCTTCTGCATCTTGGAAAACAGATCCTCCCGAATTTCCTTAACGATGCTTTGCGCCGTATGTGTCATCAGCTGCTTGTATACCGCCGTACAAAGAACTCCCCCCGCATACATAAGCCCCATGAACAGGACTGCACGCACCAGTCCGTTATAGTCATGCGGAAGAATGTAATTATCAATTATCGGGTTCAGCAGATAGGTTCCATACAGGTTCGCTCCGGCACTGGCAATGACAAGTACTCCGACAAGCAGCAGTGCAAATTTATGATTTCCCAGATAACGCAGAAAGGTTCGTATGGTTTTCTTCATATCCTTCGGCTTTTTGCCTGTAATCTGTCTTGCCATTATAAACCAGCTCCTTCCTGTTGGGAATAGTAAATATCCTGATAGATCGGATCCGACGCAAGCAGGGTGTCATGCGTACCGATCGCATGTATTTTCCCATCGTCCAGAATAACAATCTGATCAGCGTGCTGAACAGAGGTAACACGCTGTGCGATAATGATTTTCGTTGTATCCTTCAGGGATGCCAGACCTTCGCGGATACTCGCCTCCGTGGCGGTATCAACTGCACTGGTGGAATCATCAAAAATCAGCACTCTGGGACGCTTCAGCAATGCCCGTGCAATGCAAAGACGCTGCTTCTGTCCGCCGGAGACATTGACGCCTCCCTGTCCGAGATCGGTATCATACCCCTTGGGAAAGCTGCTGATAAACTCATCCACGCATGCAATATGACATGCCCGTGCAATATCTGCATCACTGGCATGGGCGTCACCCCATAACAGATTTTCACGTATTGTTCCGCTAAACAGCGTATTCTTCTGCAACACCATCCCCACGGCATCACGCAGATGCTCCACCGGATACTCGCGTACATTTTTTCCATCAATACGAATTTCTCCGTCACTGACATCATAAAGCCTTGGAATCAGCTGCACAAGTGTGGTTTTCGCAGAACCTGTTCCTCCCAGAATGCCAACCGTGCTGCCCTTTTCGATGTGCAGCGTTATATCACGCAGCACAAATTCCTCTGCCTCCGCCTTGTATTTGAAATATACATGATCAAACACGATATCACCGCAGCTCACGGATGCCTCCGCCTGCGGCAGATCACGGATATCCACCTCCTCATCCAGCACCTCAAGAATACGCTCACCGCTGGCGATGGATCTTGTCAGCATCAAAAAAACATTGCTGATCATCATCAGAGAATTCAGAATCTGCAATACATAGCTCAGAAATCCGGTCAGCTCTCCCACCTTCATCGTACCGGCGAAGATCATATTCCCGCCAAACCAGATAATGCAAACAACGGTGGTATACATAACCAGCTGAAACAGCGGCAGATTCCATACAGAGGTACGAAATGCCCGCTCACTTGCAGAGCGCAGATTGTCATTGACCTCATCGAATTTCTCTTCCTCATAGGTCCCGCGAACATAGGACTTCACAACGCGGATTGCATTCAGATTTTCCTGTACGATGGTATTTACCTTATCGATGGATGCCTGCATCAGCCGATACAGCGGTCCCACCCTTCGCACAATTACAAACAGCGCTATTCCTAAAACGGGAATCGCAATCAAAAAGACGACGGTAAGCTGGGCATTGATGGTGAAGGTCAGCACCAGTGCGGTCAGCAGCATAACAGGGGATCGTACGATCGGACGAACTCCGTTACTGATTGCTGTCTGCAAAATCGTCACATCACTCGTCAGTCTGGTTATCAGCGAGGATGTGGAAAAATGATCCGTATTCGCAAAGGAAAAGCTCTGCACCTTCGCAAACTCATCCTTTCTCAGCTCTGCACCAAAGCCCTGTCCGGCGGTTGCGGCATATCGGGCATACAGTATTCCAAGCACCAGAGCAATCAATGCACAGGCAATCATCTGCGCTCCCTTGATAAGGATGTAATCCTTATCCGCATTCGCAACACCGATATCAATGATATCCGCCATGATGATCGGTATAATCAATTCAAATACTGTTTCCGCAACAACGCAGAAGCAGCTGATTGCCAGATATTTTTTATATCGGCTCATATAGGGCCACATTCGTTTCAACATCTGTTTTCCTCCTTTTTTCCTTCCTTCATGATCAATCCAGCTGTTTACCAGTCAGATTATGATACATTCTACCCAGATATTCCCGGAACTGTTCCTTTTCCTGTTCACTGAAGCCCTGTAAGGACTCGGCTTCCACCTGTCGGCAGTGTCTTTCCCAAGCGGCAAGTGCCTGTTCCCCCTTTGGCAGAATCTGCATAGATAAAGCCCGTTTATTTGTTTCCACCACATGGCGCTTCAGCATGTTCTGTTCCTCCAGATTATTGAGAATCCGGGATACAGTCGCACATTCCACATCACACGCTGCAGCGATTTCCTTCAGCATGCAGTTGCGATTCGCTGCCACATAGCGCAAAACCTTTGGCTGTCCGGGAGATAATCCGAATGCCTGCATATTTTGACGGATTCTGTTTCTCTGTGCATGAAATGTTTTAAACATCATAAAGTGAAATGCAGTTTTCATAGTGCCACCTCCATAATTAGCATCCTAATTATTAGCAACCTAACTATACTGCCCAAACGATCATCTGTCAATAAGTCTTATCTCTGTTTTACAAATGGCACGAGCTAAAATTGCAGGTTGCCTTACATGCCTTTATCCCCCTGCATGTTGCACACAGGTAGACTATTCATCCGACGTTGATTTTCAATCACTATGGAATACCAACTGGCTATTCCTTCACACATTCTCCCCTAAGAGTATGATTTTTTCATATTCTGCTTTGATAGCGCAGCCGTGTGCAATGACCTTTTCTTATCAGCTCAGGATTATCAGCCTCCGCTTCTTTTATGTGCCTGTTTCCGGATGGCTTGCCTCATAAAATATCAGAAAGAGGTCCCGATTGCGATGGTTGCATAGCCGTATATCCTGTAGGATAAGCTCCATCGTACAGCTTACACGCGCAATCACCACTTCAAAAGGAAAACATTCCCCAAACCGTCACTAAGGATTACCCTTGATGCACATGCACGGTACAAATCATCACCACTCATAACATTTTCCTCTTTCCTATTGTTTTCCTTTTTGAAAGGACTTTTCAAATAAAAATGAAGGCCCCATATCAAAGGGCCATATTATATTCAGGTTATTTCGGTGTCCAACAGCTCCATTCAAGACGATGCTGAATATCCTTTCAGACACGAGGCTATAAAGGTGAATATTCAATAGAACACATGCTTTGGTTACCCTGATAAGCATGGTAAAAAGGAATCGACTTCATTTGAATGAAATTGATTCCTTATATGATACCAGTATATACTTTACAGCAAACGTCCCTTCTTCCAGATTATCCAACAGTATTAATTTCCACAATAGGAGGCATCTGTCACATATATTGCGGCTATCCTTTTACTGTCCTCTGTATCTGTGTATTCCCTCAAAAACCTCTCCACCCGGCGATACCCTGCCTCATAATCTTTCCTCACCTAAGACCTTCCTCTTAGCAAAGTTACCTAAATCCGAAATTTTTTATAAATTTCATCGTACTGCAACCGAATAGAGGATCCGCCTTCTAAGGTATTCTCCGAATTCCACACATGAGCAGAGCGTTCAGGAGCAGCATGAAAGATATCGCATGAATCAGCGTATTGCGCTTAATAATCGGATGCTGTATCCGTCAAATCAGATAAAGGACTGAGAGCTGCTCCGCTAAGCTTACTGCTTCTTCTGCTTGTGTCTTGGACCCTGCACCGCCATGCGGTATCCGTAATACGTAATCAGGAAATATGTGCCATAAATCAGCAGGACGATACCCGCAGTCATCAGATTTGTTTTCCACATATTCTGCAGTCCAAACAGGAAGGAGAAGGCACCGGATACCACCGGAACACCGACCATAGCATGCACAATGGCAAGGCTGAGCGGCAGCATAAAATATATGGCAATCTGTCCCAGAATGGAATGATCTATCATCCTTTGCGGTGTACCGATTTTACGCAGGATGTCGTAGTTCGATTTGCTGTCATCTGCATCACTCAGCTGCTGAAGTGCCAGAACAGCTGCACTGGAGACAAGGAATACAATGCCCAGATACAGGCCGATGTAAACAAAGAGCATACCGGAGCCGAGAGAGCTTTCCCTGACCTCATCTCGTGTGATTCCGGAATACCGGTAATCCTGCATTCCTGTCTGCTTGGCATAATCCGTGATATTTTTTTCAACCCGTGCTTGATATGCGGAAACCTGCGCCTCCCTGGCAAGATCGATATTCCAGTAGGTCCTGACGGGTGCTTTGGATTGTACAACCGCATCCGGTACAACGACTGCCAGCATGATTTCCGGCATGGGACTGGTGCAGAGAAAGCTGGAGGTTTCCCGGGCGTTTACCAGCTTGAGCTTGTGACCATATACGGATATCGTCTTATGCGCATCACCGACGGCAGTGAGAGCATCCAGAATATCTTCCTTTGCGCTAATGAAGAATGCTTCTTTGTTATGAATGGATACGGGCTTATTTCCCTGTGATTCCATAGCTTTATTGTAGTCGCTCACGGATATATATTCCAAAGGTGCACCGGCATACAGCTTACCGGTATCATAGTCTTCCATAAGCGGAAGAATCGCCTTCAGTGTATCCCTGTCGGTATACACATTCACCCTGTTCCAGCGTTTGGCCTTTTGCACGTTCAGCAGCTGCTTCATATTTTCTTCGCTTATATTTTCGTCCTGCATGTACGTATACATATACGGTGTCGTCTGATCCACACTGTCAACCAGGCTGTGATGCAGTGAAAAGCCGCAGGACAATGCACCGATAGCAAGCAGCAGCATGAGACAGACGATTCCCATAGAGGTACTTGCAGAGCTGATTTTCGCATTGATCTGCCGCAAAACAACCATATGCAGATTGCGGTAATAGGTACGCTTGCTGAGACGGATAAACTGTAACAGAAAGCCGGACAGAGACATAAAGAACAGGATTGTCCCGATACCGCCAATCACCAGAATTGGTACAAGCATGACAGCAAATGTCTGCAGCGAGGATGTTGCCAGATAATAGGCCGTTGCAAGCAGTGTCAGAGAAATCAGCAGAACAAGCACGGACATCCATGGTCTGCGGATTCTTGCCTTTTCCATCTTCTTTTTTGATTGCAGCAGATCAATTAGCTTCACCTTTGCGATCACTCTGGAATTCAACAGCATGATAATAACGAATATCACCGTAAAGGATATACTTGTTGTTATTGCACTCGGTATGGAAAATATTACACGAAAGCTCATCGATACCTGCAGCATTCCAGCGCTGAAGATTCCCAGCAGCTGGGAGCATAGCGCGCCCAGCAACAGACCGCTCAGCAGAGAAAGAAATCCGACTGCCATTGTTTCATATACAAGAATTCTGGAGATATCCCGTTTCGGCATTCCCAGCAGCATATAAATCCCAAACTCCTGCTTCCTTCTGCGAATCAGAAAGTTATTCGCATACAGAATCAAAAAAGCCAAAACGATTGCGACAAACACAGACAGTACATTCATAAACTGTCCGACCGTCTTCAGTACGGTTGACTGCGACGTACTCAGATTCAATACCTGCTCCTGAGAGGAAAAGGAATTGAAGGTGTAAAACAGACATACGGAAAACATCAGTGTCATAAAGTAGACAAAATAATCCTTATAGCTTTTCTTTACATTTCGTAAAGCCAATTTTGAAAATTTCATAGCAGCACCTCATCTCTACAGAAATTATAGAAAATTTCACAGAAGTGTGCCATGGATGTCCCTTACATTCACCTTTCATAATTGTAATACAGCAAGCCATCTTTGTAATTTATCTAATGGATTTTCCCTTTATCAGTGTTTATACGCTTGCCTGGAGGCAGTTAATAGCGCCTGTAAACAGTGGAAAAGTATGCGATGCCGGTATGGTTGCTTCTTACATAAAAAAAGGGCCCAGATCCACCGTTTGAACGATGTACCAGCCCCTGTTCTATATCATAATCCAGCTTATTGAGATCCATGCAGTCCATGCCATTTCTTTATTTACATGGAACACATATCACCATATGATTATAATAAATAATTATTCTCACGATCCGCAATTTGCAAGGTAACCAGCTGATAGGTGGCATATCCCTGGATAACCAGCGGCTCCTGTTCGCATAGCGCTTCCGCTTCCTCACGACTGTCTGTTTTCAGAATATACATGCCAGCCATTCCCGGATATCCCTTGAACACACCGCAGATTTCCAATTTTCCCGCATCATCCAGTCCTCTTATGTTTTCCACATGCTCCGTAACTGCCTTCTTTGTCATTCTGTTGTAGGTCTTGCTTTTTTTAAGCATCATCATGTATCTGTATTTTTCCATTCGCCTTCTCCTTTAGCCTTTGTAAAGACATTTATATCCTAAGCTTATTTCATACAGCTTGCATCAGCAGCACATGTGTATCCCAGGCACCGGGTTACTCCGTATGGACAGTCAGATAGCCGATAATATCCTCAAATTCAATATGTCTTGCTTCATAAAATCTTCCGTTATAATATAAAGCAAGATGGTTCTTTGGTTTATCCCGTACCGTAACGATACAGCATTTGGGAAATGCAAAGGCCTTTCCTCTTGTGTAGGTCATCCTATCCTCATGAGATATACCAAAATAATGCAATGCCTCCATCACTCTCGATAAGGAACACTGCCATGGCTTCGTCTGCATGAAGTCGATAACATCTTCTATAGGAAGACCGCTGAGCATAGCGATACAGATTTGCCCGCAATATCCCGGTTTCGGATATACCACCTCCTGTATGTGATCTATTTTTCGTACGGGATGGTCTGTTGTATAGGGACTGTTCTTGTTAATTCTGGTTAATTCACGGATGATTTCAAACGAAACAGGTATCTCACCATCGCTGTTAAGCTGCTGTACAACAGCCTTCGCAACCGGTATGAAATAAGTGCCTGCCCCTTTGGAAATCAGCTTGCATTCAAACACAGTATCTTCCACCGTTACCCTTGCAGGGAGCATCCCCTTTTGATTACATGTCTCCCAGACATTAAAGGGGATCCTAATAAAATATCGGTTTCCCTGTCTGTATAGGTTTTCTGTGAATGTATACATCATACGTGTAATCTCCTCATACAGCCTCAATGGCTGATCGTTGCAATACTTTCTAATTTTTTTGTATGACAGCGTCCTCCTGACAGGAAATCCGGAAATCCTGCCCTGTCCTCAAGCATACCGGCTTACAGTCTCGTAAACAACCTGAGACTTCATTATCAGGAAGCTTTTTTCTCTGCTGCGTGCAGCATTCATTCCATCCTTTTTGCATATAAATCATAATTGACCTGCCACTCCCCGTCTTGCTGTACCATAATATCCTGCCAGTGGAAGTGATTTTCTGCAATCTTTGCAAACACCCACTTTCTGTGCTCGTCTTCGAGACTGGAAAGAACGATCCTGTCTTCCTGCTTTCTCGCCTCAAAGCGCATGATTCTTCCGGTATAGCCATAGGCAATTTCCCATGTACGGGTAGCCGGATTATACATGCGAAGCGTTGTCCCGTATTCAAGGTGCGGCAATACAATCACATCCTACACTGCCATTCCTTCCAGCACCCGGGAAAAATGCCATTCCCCTTTTCGCACTGCGCCTGTTGCATTGTCCATGTAATCGATATACCAGCTGCCAATCAGCATTCCGAAGAAATCATCCTCCTTGGGAATTGCTGCGTTTCTTTCGCTGCTTGCAAGGGCTTCATAGAAATCCTTCATATAATATCCTCCTCTGGTTTCACATTATTCATTTCCATGAACAGGACATCACACTACAAATATTTCAAAGTGTGTTCTCCTTCAGACGTTGTTTTCCTTTACTTGTGCGTCCAGCAGCGGCTGATACATCATCATTGCGTGGTTTTCTGCAACCAGCTGCTCCTCCAGAAGCGTCCCCTCCTTTGACAGCATCATACGGTAGAGCTGATTATGACGACTGTAGCCGCCCCACCATTCCCTACGCATTTCATGATTGCGCTCAACAATTTCATAGCGTACCTGCAGAGGATGCAGCATTCTCCATTCTCCATGCAGATGAGTCTTTCCCACATGAAGCCGCAGCTGAAAGGGCTGATCTGTCGGATTGCTAATCATCAGGTCACCATAGGGATAAAAGCAGGTGGCCCCGCTGCCGAAGGGCTGTGTGCGATTGGCATCCGGGAACACATCATACCCATGACGGTGGCGCTCCACAACCTGTAGCGGTGTATGTATCGTAATCCAGAACAGCAGGTTGGACAGCTGGCACAGCCCGCCGCCAATTCCGTATACAATTGTTCCATCCTTCAGCATTATGCCTTTCTTATAGCCCTTGGATGCCGACGGTTTCCCTATTGTTTTCCAATAGCTCAGCGTTTCCTGCGGATAGACGATGATACCGTCCAGCTTCTCCACCGCTAGGCGAAGGTTCACAATTTTATTCTCCTGATAAACCTCCTCTTCCTTTGTCAGATTTCGCTTCAGCAGACTTTTATGCTGAAAGCAGACATTGGGATAGTCCTCACTTCCATGTCCGCTGGCAAACTGCCGTTTTGATGTATACCATCCAATATATCTGCACCACGTATAATACCAGCCTCCCAGCATCAGCCGAATATCCGAACGCTTCTTTGTACGCAGATCCTCCTGTTTCTTTTTCATAGCACCACTCCTTTTCCTTCTATACGATTAGCCTTTTTACTTTATTTCAGTCTGCACAATCATCGTAAGCAGTTTTCAGAAAATAGCCTGCAGAAGTGCATGAAAAATACCAATCACGGCAATACCGCACAAAACCCCGCTCACAAATCTTCGCACATTCGTCGATGGAAGAACATCTGCCGCCTGAAGTCCCCAGTCAATCAGCATACTCAGCATAAACAGACCGTAAACAGCAAGCGGCAGCGTTACAGAAAACATCCATAGCAGAATGCCAAAGCCATACCCGAGATACAGTCCGCTGCATCTTGCACATACGGGACACTGATAGCCGTGAATAAAGAAGCTGCGCTCTGCTTTCTGATGGCAGGAACGGGAAAACAGATGCATCAGGGAGAGCCAGATGTCATCCGGATTCATCGATTAAATCTGGTACCGCAGTTATTGCAGATACAGATGGTTCTTCTGCGCTCGCCATCGGCACAGCACAGTCCGCACAGCATCCCGATCGGACCAAAACAGATAGCCCCAAGAATGCCGCTTGGCAGATTGTAGCTTTCATTGTTTCGCTCCTCGATGATGCGTAGATTCCTGCTGCCGCACGATGGACAGCAAACATGATCATAATTCCGATACATATAGATACCTGCCTTTCTGGTTTTATTATACTATAGGAAAGCAAGCTGTGCGCATCAATGTGTTTTCCATCATGAATTTCATTTTTATTGAAAATAGAAACAAACTGTTTCTACATATATATGGTTCACACGCAATGCTTACTTCCATACAAGACTGGTCCGCTCTTTCTTCATAAGGTATAGAAAAAAAGGAAGCCGAATTTCTATTTTGCAGAAAGGAATCCCTCTGCCGAATCCGGCTTCCTAAACATCTATTTACAGATGGCTTTTGTGCTGTTTTTTTTATACTTCTTCCTGTTTCATTTCCGAGTCGGGAATGGCTATGTTTTCTTTCTGACTCCATCTCTGAACGGTGGAAACCCGCTGGCCGTTTTTCTCATCCGTTGTCGCAATCAGCGTCGCATCCGCAACCTTGCTCAGATTGGATATCTTATCCGTCGGTGTTACGATAATTGCCTGAAAGCCGAGTGATTTCAACAGGTAAATGCATTCCTCGATTCGCTCATTATCCATTTTATCGAAGGCCTCATCAAAGATTGCCAGCTGCAGACCGTCGTTTCCTGCATCATATACGCTGAACAGCGATACCAGTACAGCGACATAAAACGGTGTCTGTGTTTCTCCACCGGAGCTGGAGCCGATCGTGGCACGCAGCGAGTTTCCGTTTTCCAGAATATCAAATTTCAGATAGGTGGTGAAGCGGGAAAGCAGCTGAACCTCTTTTTGCAGCTCCTGATACTTTTTGGGGTCCTGCATGGAGGATAAGGAAGAAATTTTATTAAACAGCTCATGAATCAGCTCCTCATTTTCCTCATACACCTTCGTGTTCAACAGATTGTGACCGTTTAATTCCTTGTTGGTGATCAGATTGTAATACTCACGGTAATCCTCATTGCAGGTACACACAAATTCATAGCTGGAGCGACCGAATTTATGCCTGCGGATAGAGCGGTTCAACCGGTCAATCTGCATTCGCACATTTTCAATTTTACTATTGAGCGCACTAAAGAAATTATTCTGGAAGCACTCATATGCCTTCTGCTGTGCGAGGCGGCATTTATCGATATAGTCCTCAACAATATTATCCGAATGCTTTTCATATTCCCGCTCATAATCATCGCATAAAAAATTCGGGTTGAGGGCAATGCGGAAGGTATCATTGTAATGAGTTTTTTTCGTTATCAGCTCCTGCTTGGAAATTTCAACACGGCTGTTCAGCTCCCGCAGTGCTTCCTCCAGCTGTTTCTGTTTCCTGCGGATACCGTCTGCCGTGGTGATTGCCCCGATTGTGTCCGGTATGCCTTGCTCGGGCTTTTTCGCTTCCTTAACCTGCTGCTGAAGCTCCTGTATACGTGCATTGCAAAGCTTCATATCCTCTTCCAGCTGACGGCGCCGGCTTTCCTGTTCCACCTGCAGCATATACAGTTCGTTTTTCTTTTTCTTTGCCTCATCCAGTTTTTGATCCAGCAGCAGAAGTTCCTGCAGGGATTCCGGTGTCTGAGCGGCACGCAGCTCTTTGATCTTTTGTTCCAGCTGCTCCACCTCTTTGGCCTTGCACAGTCCATCCTCCAGCTGACGGATAAAGTCATCACTGATAACGGTTTGCAGCTGTACCGCCTGCAATGTCCTTGTGACTGTTTCCAGCTTGCGGCAGGTGGAGGTGAGCTTTTGCTGGCGGATAATCAGCTCCTGCAGCTGCTTTTCTATGGAATCGGCACCGATAAAGGGTACCTTATACAATTCCGGATTCATATGCGACACTGCATAGCCGCTGTACAGCATACAGTCGCTGGTGATGCTTACCGGATAGCTTCGCAGTGTCTCCTCCGCTTCACAGCACACGACTCTGCCCAGCAGATATTCCACATAGGGGCGCACATCCTCGCGTTCCACCTGCACGCAGTCATACAGTGTTTTTGCATCGGGACGTTTCCCCGGCTTTGCCTTTGCGATATCCACAATGGAATAGGTATGAATCTTTTTTTCTTCCTTAATGGAGCGGTAAATGCGATAGGCATCCATGAAATATTCTGCCTCAACCACCAGATTCAGCTTCTGGTTATGGATGTAGCCTTCGATCGCATTTGTCCACGCCTCCTCCTGAATACTGAACAGGTCTGCGAGTATGCATACCTCTACCGGTTTTCCCACCTGCTGATAAAGCCGTTCCTCCAGCTCCTGCTTTAAAACGAGCAGCTTTTTCGGATATGTCTTTTTCCCGGCTTCCAGCGCACGGCGATTTGCCGCAAGCACCTCCTGTTCCTCCCTGCATGTCTGCAGGCTGTTTTGCATGGTTTGGCGCACAGTGGACAGGGTATTCTCGATGTCTCTCATCTGTCGCTGAATATCCATATAGGCATCCAGATCAAACGCAGCCAGCCGCTGTGCCGCATGCACGGACCTTTGTATAGACAGCTTGATTGCGGACAAATCGAAGTCCTCCAGCTGCAAGCCGTCATAATCCTCGATTTCCTCCAGCTGCTCTATCTGTTCCTTCAGAAATTCTCCCTTCGTAACCAGCTGCTGCTGAACGGCGGTCGTATCTCTTTGCAGGGTGTTTCTCTGCTCCAGATGCGCCTGTATCTTTCGTTCCAGAATATCTGCCGCATTATCCCTGCGTGCATCCCGTAAGGCTTCCATGTTCTGTTCCAGCAGTGCCCGCTGCTCCTCGGTTTCCCTTGATTCCTTTGTCAGCTTCTGATAGTTCCTTGTATATACCTCATATTGTGCGGCTGCCTCATCATGTTCCACCAGCATACCGTGATATACAGCTGCCTTTTGCTCCACACGCAAGTTCGCAACACGCTCCAGTTCCCCGCATATATCCGTATACTGTTCATGGATCAGGGAAAGCTGGGCCTTTTTCTGCTGTACCGTTTCCAGCTGTTCCTTCATCTGCCGGTAATCCTGAATTTCCTCCTGCATCTCTTCGAGATTAAGGTCTTCTTCCTCCTGACAGATATTTTTTACGATGAATTCAGAAATATTCATCATCGGTGTGTAAGCAACTGCCATTTTAAAGACATCGAAAAACCGCTGGTCCTTGATCAGCATGCGCTGACGGAAATAGTTTTTGTAATCCATATGTGTGGTAAAGGAACGGCAGCTGCGATCCTGAAAGCTGGCCAGCAGCTTCTTCATACGACGGATATTGAATACCGTTCCCTCATCCGTAAAGCAATGCTCGGGAATCGGCTGATTCATCATATAGTAGCAATGCTCCATGTCCCCCCGCGTAGGCCCGTTTACGTCAAATACGATACCAAAGCAGTAAATCCTATGCTGTTCATCCTCAAATTCCATACACAGATGTGAGCTGAACATCCCTTTATCACGCTTAAAGGTACCATCCTTGTATTTGCCCTTCAGATATCCCATCAGATCACGGGTTGTTTTATCATTTGCGGATTTATTGAAAATGGAATTGTCGGTTCGACCGAGAATGACCAGCTGCATGGCATCAATCAGCGCTGACTTCCCCTCACCGGTTTTACCGCTCAGAAAGACGATATCCTCAAAGCTCAGGATCGTCTTCTCGTAATACAGCCAGTTGACCAGCAGCATTTTCTTCAGCTTCATCGTCTTCCTCTCCTTCCTCATTACGCAGCTTCCTCAGAATTTCCTCCACCCGCTTCGGTGTGAGAACACAGGTGATATAAGGCAGTACCCAGATCAGCTCCTCATCCCCCTGTGTGTATTTCTGAAGAATATTCAGTCTTTGCAGGGACTGTAATGCCGCATGGATGTATTGCATCGAAGGCCTTACGCTTACCATCGCATGCACATCAACCAGCAGCTGCAGCAGCTCATTGACAGAAATACGTATGGTGAGAGATGCATCCAGCTCCAGCATTTTCTCCTCATAATAATTACGCAGAATCAGCAGAAGCTGCGTTTCCAGCTTTGTCAGACGATAGCGGCAGCTGCAGTCCTCCCGCTCATTGACCAGATAAATCATCCCCATATAAGATGAACGCTCCCTGCACAGCAGCCATCCCGCATAGCGGAGATATTCCTCGAAGCAGTCCCAGTGATCATGGATAAACACATAGTCTGCATTTCGTTCCTTTTTCTCAAACTGCCTGATTTTCGCATACTGGTAAATGCAGTTTTCTGCCAGTAATATATTGACGATCCGTCCGAATTCCTCGCGGTCCTTCAGATCCAGTTGTTCTACCTTCATTTTGTTACCTTCCTTTTAATCAACAGATTGGGGTAATGGAAATCCCCTTCTGTAATCCCTTCCGTCTGATTCGGAATCAGGGTTGCCTGCACATCCATTTTGCGGTCTCTTCCATATACATACACCAGAATGGAGCGGATATAGTCATCCATATCCTTTACCCCGATATCCTTCAGCTTTCCTACCGCTTCCCCATGCAGCTTCTCTGCATAGTAAGCCGATATGCTTTCACGGGTAAAGCGGGCATAGCGGTCAAAGCCAATGCGCTTTTCAAGCTCCTCCTGATTCTGGGTGCTCTCTTCAAAGGTGAAGGTCATCACTTCCCGCTCATCCCTACGCCTGCGTCGTTCAAAGGTGTACACCTCATCACGCTCCATGTAGCGGGTCTGCTGGATATTGATGGATTCACTGATCTGCTCACACACTCTCTGCGGCTCTTCCTTCATATGATGGATCAGTTCCACCAGCTTTCCCTTTAACCCCTGATCACTGTTGCACAGATACATAATTTTCTGCTTTGCCAGTCTGCGGTAACCCGCGTCGCTGTCCACCAGCTGGGCAGTCAGCGTTTCCACGATATTCAAATCATTGTACATGGCATACAGCATTTCCTCGATATGCTTTTTTGCCGTATCACGGCTGGCAACACGATAGTGACTTACCGCACTGTCTACAATTTTCTCCTTGACTGCTTCCTCCTGCAGAAGGGTTTCCAAAATACCTGCGACCGGGTTTTTAAACCGTTTTAAGCTGTCCTCCACAAGAGTTGGAAAAACATAGCCCTCCACAATATCACCATAATAAACATCAAAGAAATCATGATAGATTTTCGTCGATGCCTTTTTCACCTGAATCGCATAATAATCCCGTATTCTGGCATTGGTCTGTTCCAGTGTCAGAATCAGCTCCTTGAAATCGGCATAGGCATTGCGGATATGCTGATAGCTGTCTTCTATTTTCACGGGATCATCCATATCCTTTAGGGAGGCATGGATGCGAATCAGATAGCCGATCTGTTCCCGCTCCTTGATAATATCATTCACAAAGGAGATGAACACCCGGCTGTGATAGGGCAGAGACACCATTTTTTTCATCGTATCCATATGCAGATCGACATTGATCCAGGTATGCTTCTCAAACAGCCGTAACAGAAACTGGATATCCTGGTCATAAACATCCTTCTCACTGCGCAGCTCATTCTCGATATCGCTGTATTCCGCTTCCTCCTGAAAGTCGATTTCATATTTTTTATCCTGCACATAATCTTCCAGTAAATCCTGAAGCAGGGCACGCTCCATGCTCATGGTCTGATTGCGATAAATGCAGTCATGAATCTGCAGAAGCAGATCCACATAAATATCCCGGTTCTTCGATACCAGTATGGTAAAGAAGGATGGATCCATTTTCTCAAATAAGGACATGCAAGCCCACCTTTCAAACATTCGTTCCTTTATTTTACTATAAGCGAGGTAAAATATCCATGACTTTAGTGTATCGCAGAAAAGAAAAACAGCAGCTCCCTTCAAAAGGATGGGAACTGCTGTGAAATGCTGCACATAACTATTTTTCAAATGTCATCCTATGTGGACCAGGTCTGTCCGGTATCCTGCTTATGCACTGCTCTGGGACGCATGCAGCAGTATCCAAAACATGAGGTTACGGATATATCAAACACATCTTCCATCGATTGTATATTCGTTTTCCTGCTCTGCCAATGTCTGTTTTTCAGCTTCTATTCTACCGATTTCAGGGATTCCACCATCGGTATTTTTTTCAGCTTGCGATACATTACCAGATTCACAATGATGGCAAACACCATCGTGATTGCCACGGAATACAGGAAGGAAAGCTTTTCGATATTTCTTCCAAACATCACCGTATCCAGCTCTGCCAGCGACATAATCAAGGAGTGCAGGACGATTCCCAGCACCAGCCCTGCCAGCGCACCGATCAGTGTCAGGAAAATATTCTCTCTGTATACATAGGCACTGACCTCCTTGTCATAAAAGCCCAGTACCTTAATGGTCGCAATCTCACGCAGTCTCTCCGATATATTGACATTCGTCAGATTGTAAAGTACGACAAATGCCAGCAGTCCGGCTGAGATAATCAATACAACAACAATGAAGGAAAGGGATGCAATCGTATCCTGGAAGGATGCTGCAATTCCGGAATAGAAGGATACAGAATCAATGGTATCCTTTTTCATAAAGGCATTTCCCAGCGCCTGTTCATCCTTTTCACTGCTGTCCCGCATGATGGCAAACATGCCGGTATTTTGCGGTGTCTTGTGATAGACACTCTTATAATAGGAGGGTGTCATATATACGATATGCCCCACATAGTTCTCTGTAATAGCCGCAATTTTCACATCCTTCTTTACACCGTCCCCATTGTCGATTGGGAAGGTATCGCCGACCTTCAGATGTTTATCCTTGGCGATTTTCTCTGTGATAACTGCTCCGTCATTGTTTAAGCTGATCGCTTCATTGGAGCCGCGCTGACGCAGGGAGATATACGTATGCAGGCTTTCCACATCCTGAGGAACATACAGGTCGATTCCCTTATCCTCTCCCTCATCCGCATAGAAGCCGTGATATACCGCCATAGCAGTGGCAGACTTCACACGGGAGTCCTTTTGCAGCTCGTTCAAATCCTGTTCCTTCTGGCTGAGCGTATCCTCACCTTTATATGTCATGGTGACATCAAATTTGAAGATATCCCCATACTGCTTCACCGCAATTTCCCCGATGGAATCCTGAATACCAAAGCCGGCTACCAGCAGGGCACTGCAGCCGCTGATTCCAATCACCGTCATGAGGAAACGCTTTTTATAGCGAAAGATATTCCGCGCGGTCACCTTGTAAATAAAATTGAATCGCTTCCATATAAATGGAATACGCTCCAGTAAAATCTTCTTACCGTTTTTCGGAGCCTTGGGACGCATGAGGAGGGCCGGCGTTTCAACCAGCTCCTTATAACAGGCCGCAAGTGCTGCAGCTACCGTTATCATGGAGGCAAGCCCGATGGCAAGGGCCGCCAGTCCGATATCCGCCTGCAGCTGAACATCCGGCAGTGTATACATAATTCCCCAGGCATTGAAAATCACTGTCGGGAAGACAATCATGCCAATTACTGCCCCGCAGATTCCACCAAGGATACTGGCGATCGCCGCATAGGCTACAAATTTCATCGCGATATCCGGCTTGGAATATCCCAGTGCCTTCAGGGTACCGATTTCCTGACGCTCTTCATCGACCATACGGGTCATCGTCGTCAGACATACCAGAGCCGCAACAAGGAAGAAGAACAGCGGAAACACCTTGGCAATCGCTCCCATGCGGTCCGCAGCACTTCCATAATCCATATAGGAGTAATGCGAATGGCGGTCCAGTACATACCATTTCGGCGTTTCCATGCTGTTGATGTCTTCCTCTGACCGATCCAGCTTTTCCTTGGCCTCCTGCAGCTTGGCAGCACCGTCCCTTTCCTGCTTCTCAAGCTCCAGCTTTCCCAGCGCGATTTCCTTTTGTCCGTTTGTTATCTTATCTTGTGCGGCCGCACTTTCCTGCTGTGCGCTCACTCTGGCGGATGCCAGCTGCTGCTTTCCCGTCTCAATCTGCTGCTGGGCAGTCGCAATCTGGGTTTCGAGTGCATGCAGCTGAGAGGCTGCCATGGTTACCATTTCCTGCATTGTTGATATCTGTGCTTCCAGCATCGTTAATGCAGGAGAAGCAACCTGCCGCGAGGTTTCCAGTGCCGCCTTTTTCTCCTGCAGCAGCTGTTTTTCCAGCTCTGTTAGATTCGGATCCTGCAGCTGCGTATCCACTTTGGCAAGTTCCTCATCCAGTGAGGACAGCTTTTCTTTGGCTTCCGCTATCTGCTTTTGTATCTGCGGCAGATTGTCATCCAGCTTTTTCTGCTGCGCGTCCAGATAGCTTTTCGCACTGGAGTACTGAGATTTCAGCTGGGACAGGGTCTGTTCACTCTGCTGCAGCTGTGCATCCTTTTCCTGTATGGTTCTTTCCGCACTGCTTTTCTCTGCATTCAGGGTGGCCTGTCCAACAAGCAGTTCATCTTTTGCATTCTCCAGCTTGTCCTTGGCATTTTTTATTTCTGTCTCATATTTCTTTTTATTCTTCTCATATTCCATACGACCAGCTTCAACCTTGGCAAGGGCTTCCTTTTTGATATCGTCAAAGCGTTCCTGTGCACGCTCCTCTCCCAGTGCAGTGATTGTGGTCTTCTTGGGATCGATGATATCGAAATAAGCATCCGCATAGGAGTTGGGCTTCTTTGCGCCGTCAACCGTCACATACACCTCCGTATAGTAAGAGGATTTGAAGTTGGTATCCGGAATCACCGCATAATTATCAATACTGCCGCTGCCGATGGCAGAGCTGCCCTTTTCATAGGACAGATAATACGGCATCGTTACCTCTCCGACGATTTTATAGGTTGAGCGCTTTAATGACGCATCCAGTTTTTCGTCCGTACCGCTCGCAAAGGTTATCGTTTCTCCGATTCTGGAATCCGCTCCCTTGATATTGGTGTATTCGATGACGCATTCATCTGCTTTCTGAGGAAGCCGCCCCTTGATCAACCGCATCTGATTGATATAGTTTTCATCCTCTGCCTTCGCATTCATCGGATAAGACAGCAGCTTGTAGACACGCTGCTGATTGTTATGCGTATTGAGTACATCCATGCTGTAGCTGCCATACACGCCGGCCACTCCATCCACCTGCCGGATAGCGGAAACATCCTCCTTTGTCATGCCGATGGTCGACATAATCTTCAGATCCATGAAATTATAGTCATCAAAATAAGTATCCGCAGTATTTTTCATCACCGGTACACTGTCCCGTACTCCGGCGAAGAAGGCGACTCCGATGCCGACGATGGCAAAGATGGAAAAGAAGCGACCGAAGGATTTGCGGATTTCCCGCAGGGTATCTTTCAGAAGGGCTTTCTTTTTCATATCAGTATTCAATCCTTTCTACCGGTAAAGGATGCTCATTGATCGTGATGCTGTCAATTTTTCCGTTTCGTACCTTGATTACCTTATCTCCCATGGCAGTCAATGCCAGATTGTGTGTAATCACTACAACACTGACTCCGCGCTGCCGGCAGGTATCCTGCAAAAGCTTCAAAATCTGTTTTCCGGTATTGTAATCCAGTGCCCCTGTCGGCTCATCACACAGCAAAAGCTTCGGATTTTTGGCAAGTGCGCGGGCAATTGCCACACGCTGCTGTTCTCCACCGGACAGCTGTGCCGGGAAATTGGAGGCACGCTCCTTCAGTCCGACAGCTTCAATTGTTTCATCGATATCCAGCGGCTGCTTACAAATCTGAGTTGCCAGCTCCACATTTTCCTTTACAGTCAGATTCTGCACAAGATTATAGAACTGAAAAACAAACCCAATATCATAGCGCCGGTACGTTGTCAGCTGCTTGGCATTAAATTTACTGATTTCAGTTCCATCCACAAAAATATTGCCGCTTGTTGAGGAGTCCATGCCGCCAAGAATATTCAGTATTGTGCTTTTACCGGCACCGCTGGCTCCTGCAATTACTACAAACTCCCCTTTATCAATGGTAAAATCCACACCGGCAAGTGCCTGGATTTCCACTTCCCCCATTTTATATATCTTTTTCACATTCTGAAATTCAATATAAGCGCTCATACCGGTTCCTTCTTTCTGTGCTTTTCTATATTATACTAGAAATATATCGGAGAAGACAGCCATTTTCCATAAAAGCTGATGCAAAGTTTTCGCTGATGATACATTCATCCCCAAAGGGCACCTGATGGACAAGTGCGAGGAAAGGCAGAAGGATGATGCGGTGTGGTAAAGTGCAGCGATTATGCAGATGAAAGAGACACGTTCCCGCTGTATAACAAAGCTGAAAACAGAGAATAGGGTCTTGACGGATGCACTATCTTGTTTTACAATATAGCTGTAACTTGTATAACAAGATAGTGAGGAGGTGACGCCATGCTGCCAAGTCAGATGATGAAGGGGATTCTGGATAACTGTATCCTGATCGTGATTGCACAGGAGGATACCTATGGGTATGATATTTCGCAAAAGCTGAAGAGCTACGGATTTTCCGATATATCGGAGGGTACGATTTATCCGCTGCTTCTTCGACTGGAGAAAAACGGATGTATCAACAGTGAATTTCGCAAATCGGCTTCCGGCCCCAATCGAAAATACTATACCATTACAAAAGCCGGTCATCTGGAAATACAGGATTTTATGAAGCATTGGAAGGAATTGCAGCAGGGTGTTGCCGCTGTGATGGGAGGATATGCATATGAATCGTAACATGCGAATGCTGCACAACGAAAATAATCGTCTGGATAAGACTTTATGTGAAGATTACCAAAAGCTTATGACAGATATCGTATGTTATCTGCGAGGTGCCGATATCAGTGAGCTGCAGCAGGAAAAGGTCCGCTATGATTTGACACTGATGCTGCTGGAGGCACAGCAGCGCAATGCACCTCTGGATGAGGTGTTTCCCGAGGATTACAAGGCATTCTGTGACACGGTTATCAAAGAGCTGCCACCGCGCTCACAGCTGGAAAAGCTGCGGGAGCGTTTGCAGATTGTCTTTCTCCTGATTGCCATTCTGGGCGTTATCAATCTGTTTCTTTCAAAGGACGGCCTTCATGCATTACTGCAGCTCGATATACAAAGCACCTATCCGCTTTCCTTATCAACACTGCTGCTGGATATCCTGCTGGGCATAAGCGCCGTTTGCATTGTGCAGTGGATTTGCCGCAGCAGCTTTGAAAATGACGATAAGACAGTAAAACGGCGGTTGCTGCTCCTGTGGCTGTTTACATTATGCATCAGTGTTGGCTGTATGCTGCTGTTTCAGAATATCATCGTGCTGCGAATTCCGATATGGCTGTTTGTACTGTTTTGCTTCAGCTCCTATCTGCTGTATCTGGCTCTTGCGTTCTGCAGCTGTAAGGATGTGGCTTCATGATTCTGGAAGAACTGGCCCTATATGCAGACTGTTCTCTATGCAGGGGACTTTGCTGCAGAGCACTTTATTTTTCAAAGCTGGATGGTTTTCCGCAGGATAAGCCTTGCGGTGTATCCTGCAGCTATTTATGCAGCGATCATACCTGCAATATTCATCATGAGCTGAAGCAGAAGGGCATGAAGGGCTGTCTTGGCTACGACTGCCTGGGAGCGGGACAATTTGCCGTTCAAAAGAATGTACCTGCGGACCAGGATATGTTTGCAGTATACAGAAAGCTGTTTTCCCTGCATCAGATGCTCTGGTATCTCGGGGAAGCACTGCTGCAGAAGGAAACTGCTTCCTTCCATGGGGAATTGCAGGTGCTGATTCAAACACTGGACACGGTACGCAGACAGCCCTGGAGAAAGGTACTTACCGCTGATATCGACTCCCTGCATGAACAGACCAACCGCCTGTTAAAAAAGACGATGCAGCAAAAGCAGCTTCGGCATCCTTATCCTCATAAGCATCCAATGGGAAAGCGGTTCACCAATAAAAGACTGCGAAGCACGGATTTCAGTATGAAGTCTCTGCTTGCCGCTGATTTGTCAGGCTGCGACCTGCAGGGCTCCTGTTTTCTGGGAAGTGATATGCGGGACTGCCGCATTGCCGGCAGTGATTTGCGTAATTGTTTCTTTCTGACCCAGATGCAGCTCAACACCGCCATCGGTGACAGCTTGACTAGGCTCCCCAATCACCTGCACATACCCACCCACTGGAACACGGTATCATAAAGCGGATGGCGTCAGAAAGGAAAGCCGATGCCTGATGAAACGTATTTCGCCCCTTGCCCGGTTATCGTTCTTTGGACATGCGGAGATGCTTTTATAAATGGCAAACAGGAAGTCTGCTTCATCCTGAACGGATATGTTCCGTACCCGGATGTTCACATGACTTCCTGTTTTTTTATCTGATTTCCATAAAAGCTGGAGGCAGCATGGCATCTACCGCAAAAGCTCCTCCAGTTTCTCGGGATGCATCGGTTTTCCAAAATAATAGCCCTGAATATCGTCCAGTCCCATGGTTTTTACCTTCTCATATTCCGCCTTTGTCTCCACACCCTCCAGCAGAACACGAATGTTCACATCATGGCATAGTCTGACAACAAACTGAATAAAGGTCGCATCAAATTCACTGTTTAAAATATCCTTAATGAAAATCCGGTCGATTTTCACAATATCCGCAGGGGAATTTTTCAAAACACCGAGAGAGGAGTATCCGGTTCCAAAATCATCCATGGCGATACGCACACCGATGCTTCGTATCTCCTGAAAGATCGCCTGCAGCTCCTCACTGCTTTTCACCATATAGCTCTCCGTCATTTCCACAATGATATTGCGGCTGGGAACATGGCACTTCTTCAGCGTTTCCTTCATGAATGTGATGAATCCTTCCTCATACAGCTGCAGGTAGGATAAATTCACACTGACACAGAAATCCGGACACTTTTTCAGCCATGCTGCACATTGCCTGAGGGCTGTTTCAAATATCCATTTACCGATGGTGAGTATCATCCCGCTCTTTTCCAGCAAGGGAATGAACACCACAGGCGATACATTGCCATACATGCTGCTGTGCCATCTGGCCAGTGCCTCCGCAGCGATTATACGGCCGCTGTCTGCCTCCACCTGCGGCTGATACTGCAGGGAAAAGCCTTCGAAATCATGTTCCATGCTGTAACGCAGCTGTTCCAGCATATCCAGCTCCTGCAGCTCTGTTTCCGACATTTTCTTCTCATAGAACGTCAGTCTGTTCTTACCATTGCGCTTGCTTGCCTCCAGTGCATAACCGACGTTCTTCGTCAGTGACATCATATCATCGCCATCCTTTGGAAAGCAGGCACAGCCGGCAGAAACCGTGCAGTGGTATTTCTTTCCGTTCAGAATGCGCTGATGCCCCAGCTCCTGCTGGAGCCTGTGATAAAAGCCGGCAATCTCGTTGGAATCGGTACAGCTCCTGAGCAGAACGATAAATTCATCACCATCATTGCGGTACAGCCTTGCATATTCCGGAAGAACAGACTGGATGATCTGCGCCGTCTTGGCCAGCACCTCATCTCCAAACTGGTGATTGTACAGCTTGTTGATGCTGGAAAAACCATCCAAATCCAGGATCATCATGAAGAAATGCTCCTCCTTGGCAACCATCATCTGCAGCGTATCCTCCAGCTCATATTTGTTAAACTGACCGCTCAGATAATCGATTTTATTCTTACGTCCCAGATTGGTGATAATGCCGGCAAACAAAACCGGCTGTCCATCCTCATCCCGCTCCACATGACCGCGGCATCTGAGCCACACCCACTCGCCTCTGCGGTTTCTGGCACGATACTCCACATTGTGAAAATCCACACGGCCATCGGCAATTTCCTGATTCCCTTCCAGAAATATCTTCTGGTCTGCCTCATGAATTCTTGCGCCCCATACATTGGCAGCATCATGCACGATTTCCGATGGGAGATCAAATTCCTCAACCATGGCACGGGAATATCGGAAGCAGGAAGGGTCCTCCTTCATATTGCATACATAGATATAATCATCGCTGCTCTGCATCAGGGCACTCAGCAGCAGATCCTTATCATAGGAAAACTGGCGCACCTCCTCACTTTCATGGTAAGGGCGCAGCGCAAAGGCTTTTCTTGACTGCTCCAGATGATAGCGGCGTTTTGACAGATACATTTCATCATCTGCACGCATAATGATTTTTTTCACTGACAGCTCCATATCCGCCATGATCTGTGTAATTCCGAAGCAGAAGCCCATGGTATAGGGAAACTCCCTGCTTTCTTCCTCCAGTTCATTCAGAATTTGATCCAACAGGTTGCGTACCTCTTTTTTGGAAAGCTGTTGAAAAACAAGGAGAAACTCATCACCGCCCAGACGGATTGCGAAATCCCCGGTCTGCAGACTGCTGCGAATTTTTTCCGCTACCCTTTGCAGGATCCGATCCCCCTCCTGATGTCCACAGCGTTTGTTTACGGTATCCAGATCATTGATATCCAGAAGGACCGCAAGAAAGGAGGTACTCTGCGCTTTGGCTGTACGGATACAGGAATCCAGCAGCTCCTCCCCTGCCTCCTTATTCCACAGAGCAGTGAGATGATCATGCTGTATGTCCGCCTTACTGTTTGCCTTGCCTTTGCTTTGCATAGACGTCACCACCTTTTTGTTTCTTCTTTCATTGTACAACAAAAAGATGACGAAACAAATCAAAAACTGAGATTTCTGCCATATACTAGAAAGAAATCCGGCAGAGAAGGAGCCTCACTTAATTTCTTACAATTTATGGAAGGTTCTTTGTAAAGTTAAAACCGGCATGGAAATGCTTACCTGACCATGGTAAAATAGAAACATAAAATGAGGAGGTGCTTGCTTTATGACAGATAAAAAGAAACTCTGGGGGATCGCCGGTATCGTTGCGGCAGTTGCAATCGTTGCGGTTGCGGCGTATTTCTTATTCAGCGGCGGTTCAAAGCCGGAGTCCGTATTGCTTTCCTATACTGATCTTTTGAAAGAAGGCAAATACAAGGAAATGTATTCCCTGATCAGCAGCGACGCGAAAAAGAAATGGAAGGAAGAAGATTTTATTACGCGAAACAAAAATATTTATGAGGGGATCGACGCATCTGATTTCTCGATGGAAATCAAAGACAGTTCGGATACAGGGGATGACGGAAGCGAAATCAGCTATCATGTTCGTATGAAGAGTGCAGCCGGAACCATTGATTTTGACAATAAGGCGACGGTGGTTAAGGAAGACGGTGATTACCGTATTGTATGGGACAGCACGCAGATATTTCCGCAGCTGCATGATTCGGATAAGGTGAATGTGTCCGTTACCGAGGGGGAAAGAGGATCGATTCTTGACCGGAACGGAAAAGCACTGGCACAGCAGGGAAGTGTATTTCAGGTTGGCCTGATAGCAGGAAAGCTGGGAAATGAGGCGGACACGGTTTCTGCCATGGCCAGAGTTCTGGATGTCAGTGAGGACAGTATCAAAAAAGCACTGTCAGCCTCCTGGGTACAGGATGATATGTTTGTACCAATCAAAACCATCACAACAGCGAAGCGTGCGGAAATCATTGAGGAGCTTCGAAAAATTGACGGTGCCTTTGTACAGGAAACCACCGGACGCGTGTATCCGTATGGCGAAATGACAGCGCATATCACCGGATATGTGCAGAATGTCACCGCTGAGGATTTGGAAAAGCATAAGAAGGAAGGCTATACCGCAACCAGTATCATCGGTAAGAGCGGTCTGGAAAGTATTTATGAAAGCAAGCTGAGGGCAGTCAGCGGCTGTAAGATCATTATTGTGGATGAAAATGGTGATCTGAAGGATACCGTTGCCGAACAGAAGGCCAGAAACGGTCAGGATATTCGTACGACCATTGATATCGAAGCACAGCGCTCCGCATACAATCAGCTGAAGAAGGATGCAGGAAGTGCGGTAATCATAAATTCCCATACCGGTGAGGTTCTGGCAATGGTCAGTACACCGGCTTATGATCCCAATGATTTCGCAATGGGCATGGATAGCAAAACATGGGACTCCCTGAACAGCAACAAGCAGAAGCCGCTGTTGAATCGCTTTGTTTCCACCTATTGTCCGGGTTCTACCTTTAAGGCGATTACCGGAGCCATCGCTCTGGATTCCAAGACGATCACAGCGGAAACCACCTTTATAAAAACAGACAAATGGCAGAAGGATTCCAGCTGGGGAAAGAATTATGTAACGACGACGCAGTCCTATGCAGAGCCAAGCAATCTGAAAAACGCCTATATCTATTCCGATAATATCTTCTTTGCACAGGTAGCGGATAAGATCGGTGCAGAGACATACACCAGCTATCTCGATAAAATCGGATTCCGCAAGCAGATGGATTTTCCGTTCACAGTTGCGAAGTCCACGTATGGGGATGAACTGGAGAATGCACAGAAGCTTGCGGCAACCGGCTATGGACAGGGTGATCTGCTGGTATCCCCGCTTCATCTGACGGCCCTGTATACCGCCTATGTCAATGACGGCAGCATCCTGCAGCCATATCTGGTATATGAGGATGGAAAAGCAAAAACCATGGTGAAGAACGCGTACAGCGCAGCTACTGCGAAAACAGTGTTTGAAGACCTGCAGGCTTCCATGTCCGGATATGGGGATAACCCTACCAAAGCAGCCGGGAAAACCGGTACTGCACAGGTGAATCACGGGGAACAGGAAATCGGCTGGCTGAGTGCAGTCAATGATAACATAGCGGTTACCGTTATGATTGATGATACCAAGGATATTGGTGAAAGCCATTATGTCATACCGAAGGTGCAGAGTATTTTAAACGAGGTTAAATAGTACGTGTAAGGTATCCGGTGTTGACCGGATACCTTTTTGTACTTGCAGAAGCTTATGACTACAGCATTGTTTTTTGGCACTACTCTGTTCATTCCTGAAAGAACACGGTATAATACAGAGGTAGACGGAGGTGGAAATATGGCATTTCGCATTGTACACTGTAATATCAATGTAACGGATTTGAACAGAAGCATCGCCTTTTATGAGCAGGCACTGGGACTGCAGGTTGCCAGAAAGCTGGAGGCGGAGGATGGAAGCTTCACGCTTTGTTATTTGCAGGATGATACCGGCAGCTTTCAGATTGAGCTGACCTGGCTCAAAAATCATCCGCAGCCCTATGAGCTGGGCGAGAATGAGAGTCATATCGCTTTTGCAACAGATGATTTTGAAGCAGCACACAGACTGCATGAGGAGATGGGCTGTATCTGCTTTGAGAACAAAGAGATGGGAATTTATTTTATTCATGATCCGGATGACTACTGGCTGGAGGTTGTTCCGGCATAGGAACTTGTTTGGCTATACGTAAACATCTGCATTTTTTTGCAGGTGTTTTTATATGCAGTTATCGATGAATTCCCGGTTGTTTTTCAGTGAATCCCCTGAACAGAACCGCACGGTGATCGCTCTTTTATTGACACAGACAGGCGATATTTCTTCCTTTCATCATAGAGGTATCCTTTAAAAAAGAAAAAGTTCATAAAAACCATAACATTTTAGGAGTTTACCCCTTTTCATACAGAATTGCAGATGGAGGATGCGGCAGTCTATCTTCTGGAATTCGATACGTAGGATGCTGTAAAAGCCAGGCTTACGAATACAACGTCTGCATAATGTCCATATGAAAAAGCTGAGTCCTGTATCGGATTCAGCTTTTTAGATAGTGCGATTCTTTGTACAGTGAACGTGAAGCTTACTCTTTGCTTTCATAAATGGAAGCAGCGCAGATCAGCTGACACCGGATCATTTTTCTGTTGCCAGGTTTTTAAAGGGCTGTGTAGGCAGAGCCCTCTGCAAACATAAGCATTTTGCCGGTAGCACTGTATACCTGCTTTCAGTTCCTGAAAGAGTGTATGCATGTATGATCATTTCCATATCATATGGTGTGTCATTTGCAAAGCACTTTTCTACAAATTTTCATTTTGCATGAGTATCTACTGTCGTGCTCTTTTTCTTTTTGCGGATACTGCCGCCATACCTGCACCGGATGTCAATAAGGTAACCAGCAGCAGACCCGTGGAAGTCGCATCCGCTGTATTCGGCGCTTCCTCCTGATTCGTTTGCGTGGATGCTTCCTGCTTCTTATCACCTACGGTAAACTTTGTTTCTGCATAATTTCCGTCATGATACGTAAAACGTACCGTGTAGCTTCCCTTTTCCAGCGTATTCAGATACTCCGGCTTCAGGGTTAACACCGTGCTTCCGGATGTGAGTGTATAGTAATCACTACTGAGTGCACTGCCGTTGATAAAAATACCATACAGATCTCTCAGCTCTCCGGAACAGATCAGCTCCAGGGGCTTATTGCTTCCCATGATATAGGTTTGGTTTCCTTTCGTGATCACAGGTGTTTTCGTTCTAGCTTGGATAAGCCATGTACTGCCGGCAGGATCAACCTTCAGGATTCCGTTATTGGAATTGGTGATGTATTGATCTTCTATCATGATATCAATGGAAGCATTGCTCAATTCCGTCGGTTTTCCACAGAATTTTATTTGCATTCTCGTATCACCTTTTGCTACTCCATCCGCTGCAATCACCCGCATTCCTTTTGGTAAAGAGTAAAACCAGGAGGAAATATCGCTGCCCTTTGCCAGTTTATGGAAGGCTGCATTTGTCAACGTAATCGTGCTGTAGCTTGCAATTTCTTCATTTACATAACCGGTAACTTTGATCCTATCCAGCGTTCCTCTTGCCTCGGTAGAAGCTGCTGTACCATAAACCTCAATCGTGGTGTCTTTATGAATATTCATGATACTGAGAGTATACATCGTTTTCTCATCGGCAAATGATCTCATGATACGCTTTTCACCATCGATGACAGCATACGGCACGGATTCAAATGCTGTTTTCTCATCTGCATTCAGCGTAAGAATTACATTATCCAGTGGGGTGACACCTTCATTTTTTTCCAACGTGGCAGTTGCATTTTTTAAGTTATCAGTATTCAGAATCAATTTGGAAGAAGTCAGTACGACTGCTTCCCCCTTCACTGAAATCGTGTAGGAATCAGTGACATCGCCGTATATAGAGACGTCATAGTTATAAACCATGGCGGTACTATCACTTTCCCTTCGTATTGTTACGTTGCTGTTATCGCTACGAGCAAGCGGACTGTCCGTAAAGTAATATCCGTCCTTCGCCCTGACAGTCAGGGTAAGCTTACCATCGGTTTCTGTCTTTAAGGCTGCGTCCGCATTTTTTAATGCCGTTGTGTCCAGTGATGCCGCAGGTGCTGCTTTCTCCTGTGCTGTAAGTGGTGTTTCGGCACTCACTTCATCCGCATGGATGCTTACACCCCCGCTCATCATGAACAGCATGGCCAGCGCCATACAGGATGCTCCTGTTCTTTCCAACAATCTTCTTTTCATATCCTTGTCCTTTCCGACAGCTACTCGCTGTCTGATCGCATCTGTTTTCCGTATCAGGTGTTGTATGAAGCTACGGTCTGCTCAGCGCTCTTCTTTATTTATATAGAACTGCAATACCGGCAGCGGAAACCGTAAATGCGCAAAGCAGCATTCCTGCGGAAGTCGCAGCTGCTGTATTCGGTGCAGCGGCATTCGTTTTTTCATTTGGTGTCACAGCCCTTTTATCATTTTCCACCCGGATGGATGCCTTGCGCTCATGTCTTCTTCCGCCTTTAGAGTACCCTGAATGCTCCTGTTCCTACGTTGTGCCTTTTGCCCCCCTCATCCGCCTAGCGGATTGTCATTTGCATGAAGCAGTGACATCGTACTCAGCAGCATACCGGCCGCCATCGCATATCCGCTACTCTTTTCATAAAAGCCCTCATACATGGTTTCTCCTCTCTTAGAAAAACAATGACGCTTTTGACATCACAGTTCCCCATGTGAATGTTTAAATGCTACATACCCTGATAAAATTCTATATATATCATAATATCTCAGAAGAATAATAGCGATACGGCACGCCATTTCTTGAACAAATCTTGAACAATTTATCACACAGAAGTCACGTTTTGCCAATATAAAGTACGTCTGCATGCATATCCTGAAAAATCCGCTTCATCATAAGAAGAGATGGATTCTTTCGAATCATTGCCGTGCGGCTGTATCACCGAAGAACAGACAGGTAAACATTCCTTGTGCAAACATCTTGAAAATTTAGTGTTCTGGTCCTATAATGTACAGGAAAAGCGAGGTTCTATGAAAAAACTAACACTGGAAAACTGGCAGGAGCTGCAGCCGTATATTGCACTTGCCGATTATCATGAATACAATTCCAATACCATGACAATGCTGATGTGGACCAGCATGTATGAGGTCTATTTTGAAACTTATCCCAACTATGCCATCGCCTATACCTGCATGCCGCACCGTGAACCGGTCTGGCTGATGCCATATTGCACAAGGGATCATCGTTTTGAGGCTGTTCATGCGATCCGCACCTATTCTCAGAAGCATGGAATCGCCTTTGAAATTCATTCCATGACCAAAGAATTTAAAAACTGGCTGGTGGACACCTATCCGATGGAATTCCTTATATGGGACTGCTATGACGCAAGAGATTATGTATATGACCGCAGGCAGCAGGAAACATTGTCCGGTAAAAAAATGCAAAAGCGCAGAAATCACTTCCACGCCTTTTTAAAGCAGTATGAAGGACGCTTTGTTTACCGGCAGCTTGATGAAAGCACCAGAGAGGATGTCTATGCCTTTCTGCGCTACTGGCAGTCCTTCAAGGATGTGGATGACAGCATATCCGCCGAGGATACCGGAATTCATCTTTTGCTGGAGCATATAAAGGAGCTTCCGATCGAGGGCGGCTGTATCTATATTGACGGCAGACTGGAAGCATTTAACATTGCATCACGGCTGTCGAAGGATATGATTCAGATTCATGTGGAAAAAGCGAATCGTGAAATTCGCGGTCTGTATATCGCAATTCTAAAGCTGTATCTGGAAACACTGGAGGAGGACATCGTGTATGTCAACCGCGAGGATGATATGGGACTGCCCAAGCTGCGAAAGGCAAAGACGGATATGCAGCCGGTATGTAAAATTCAGAAATTCGGAAGCGTACATCAGGCGCTGAAAATCCAGCAGGCAGATGCTGCCTGGACAAGGAAAATCCGCTCCCTGTGGGAACAGCAGTTTCAGGAGGAAACGGCAGAAAGCACCCAGTTTTATTTTGAGCGCCTCTACCGTGAGGAAAACTGCCTTCTGCTGGTCAGTGAGGAGGAGCTGATCTGCATGCTGCAGCTTCGCCCCATGACAATCGTTCTGGATGGAAAGGATGTCCGTGTACCGTTTATTGTAGGAGTCGCCACCAATCCGGAGTATGAAGGCTGTGGCTATATGGGGATGCTGCTGCGGTATGCCTTAAAGACGGTACAAGGGAAGGCTCCGTTTGTATTACTGCAGGCTTATAACTGGGATTTGTACAAGAGCTTCGGATTTATTGAGCAGTATCAACGGGTTCGCTGGAAGCTGAAAAAACAGAGTGACGCTGCCGACGGCGGCACATGGAAGCAGGTAGAGGATGCACAGGATCTCTTAACCATGTATCTGCACTTCTGTGAACAGAAAAACGGCTGGCGGCGACGTGATCTGGCATATTATAAGAATCAGTTTCTTCCCAATGCGGCAATCTGGAATCAGAAAATCCTCGTCTATTGGGAGGATAACCAGCCAAGGGGATACATCGTACAGGAGGAATCAGCACAGGAGCTCCATATTCGTGAGTGCATCTATGCGGATGAGGAAGCCCTGCAGCATATGATGCGGTATTTGGCACAGGAAGAAAAAACGGTTTATGTCGATCTGGATACAGAGGCACAGGTGGAGGGCCGCAGGAAGCCGGAAACCTGTATGATGGTAAAACAGCTTGGGAAGCAGACATTTCCACAGGATTGCCTGTTTATTCGGGAGGAATTGTAAATAAGCTGCCTATGCCCTTATTATGAATGCAGAATGACTTATCTCCTCGATCTGACACTGTGCCTGCCGGAAGCCAGCAGTGCAGGAAGCCGGACAATCTGTGCACATAATTACATAAGCTTTTGAAAAAACAGCAGAATTGCTGTTCATCTGAAGAAAAAGGAAATCTCAAGCCAGCCTTTATACGGCATGGAAAGGGATTTCCTATTTTTTTGCTTACAGTCTGATTTTCTTACGCTTCCTTTAATAGCTCTTTCAGCTTTTCCACAGCCTCCGCAAAGCTACGCACAAAATATCCGTGCTTCAGGATTGCACCCAGAACATAATGATTCATCCCCATCGTCGGTACCGCATAGCAGTTGGCAGACTGCAGACGGATATCACTGTTGATACCGATAATAATTCTCGTATCCGATTTGATTGCGATTCCCAGCTCCACCATGACACCGGCATCCTCATTTGTCAAATCCGCTATGAAGATATCACACGCTTCCACAGCCTGTGTATCTCCCTCATAAATCATTTCCGGTGTCGGCAGGGATTGCTTGTTTTCGTTAAACGGCTGATCGATCGGATTGAAAATATCCAGCTCTGGAAATTCTCTTCGTAACATGACCCCTTCCGCTTTACGCTGGGCAACCTCTGCCTCATTAAACAGCGACCCTGCTACATAAACCTTTAACATCTGCATCACTCCTCATCTTTTCAAACTGCATTATACTATAGGATGCAGCTGTCCGTAAACGAAAACACCTTCCTGTTTTCTGCGTGACTGCCGCCTCATAACTGCTATAAAATTGCTCATAGCATTCCACTATCTGCCTTTTTTTGTGTATTGTGCTGTTTTATGTTAGCTGTACCGCTGTCAGCTGCTTTCTTCTAAAAAGTATATGGCAAATATGCGCAGTTGCTTATTCCTCCTGCTTTTTTTATACTATATACAGGTCATGACCTACTGCCTGGATTTTCCGCACGGACGCCGTCTCCTTCCTTTTACACGTGTGGAAAACCCGGCAGTTCAGCAGTGTTCAGGACTCTATTTTGCAGAAAATATGTTTCTTTTGGACTTCCTATGTATATCCTGTATATTTTTTCATCAGCATATGTAAAAAAGTGCGCAAATTGCATAAAACCTATAAGAAACATGATACAATAATTCAAAGGAAGGTGGTATTGTATGAAAGGCTATCAGCTGAAAATCACCCTGAAGGGTACATCGCCTCCCGTGTGGCGCCGTATCTGGATTCCGGCAGATATGACATTCCGAAATCTGCATGAGGCGATTCAATATTTATTTGGATGGATGGATTATCATTTATACGATTTTGAAATTGCCCGGGAGCATGTGAAGATCCTGTGCGATGATGGAGAAGCCTTTGAATTTGAAAGAGATACGGTTTTTAAGGATATGGATACCCCGCTGCATACCTATCTGAAAGAAAAGATGAAGCTTGTATATACCTACGATTATGGAGATAACTGGGAACATGTCATTCTGGTTGAAAAGCAGAATGAGGAGGCACTGTCCCAGATAAAGCTTCTGAAATGGAAGCAGGATAATCTTGCGGAGGATGCCGGAAATGTGGACGGCTATCAGGAAATCGTTGCGAAAGCGGCAGATGAAACAAACGAAGAGCATGAGAAAATGAAAAACTGGCTGGAAATGCAGCATATTCCCTTTGATGAGGAAATGGTGAGGGAGGATCTTGCCTCCATCACGCAGGAGGATATGTATTTCACATTGAGTCCGGAAGCCGGAATGGTTCTTAATGAAGCACTTGCCGCATTCATCAACCAGCTGGACAAGATGGAGCTTTGCGGTATGAGTCTGATAACAGCAGATGATCAGGAAACAAAAAAGGTGCTTGTAATCGCTCAGTATGAGGAAGGTTATAATATGCAGCTGTACGAGAATGAGACGGATTATATGCGCGGCGTGGAAAGTACACCTGAGCTGCCCGGCTATAATCTGTATGCCAACGGTGTAAGCATCATCTGTCTGGATCAGGGCTTTCAAAGGGGAGATGGCTGGGTAAGCGAGGATGGAACCTGTATTGTCAAAATCATGCAGACAGGCTATCTTCCTATGGATCCGGATGATGAGGCGGCTTATGAAATTGCGAATGACCTGCACGATTTTCTGGATATCCTGCAGTCCTGCGGCCACCGCAACCTGCCGGATTACAACGAGGGGCGAATGCTGTCGGGTATATGGAAAAAGGATGGCACGCTGGATATCAGTTATCCGGAAATCCGAATGCTGAATGAAAACATCACACTGCATTTGCAACCGGATCAGGCTGCTCTGCTGAACAGGAAGAAAAAAACGATCAGGGAGCTGCAGGTCGATCTGATTGCGGATTTGTTAGAAACAGTAGCAGATATCCGCCTGCCCCTGTATCTGACTCTTGAAAATGAAGATTATCAGCTGAAAATACCGCTGGATGATGAGAGCTATCGCGGTTTTGAGGAGATGAGCAGAAGTGTCGTATCCTTACTCTGCGGATTTATGGAAGAGTATGGAAGGATTACCACACTCATCGTTAATAATGATAATATGGCACAGATGCTCAGCGGACTATGTGAGGATTTATCAATAAAGCTGCGTATTGAAGACTTTATGAGTGAGGCACAAAAGCTCATGATGGAGGAGGACCTGCACCACGACTTTGAAATGCTGAATACGCTGGCAGGTATGAGTGAGGAGGAATTTTATCAGTTTCTCGATCAGCTCGATGAACACCAGCTGGAAGGCTTCAGTCAAATGATTGAGCAGTACATGGACAAATACGGACTGGACAGTGAGCATGACAGCCCGCTGCCGAAATTAAAAGCAAAAAAGCACTTCGATGCCTGAGTATTCTGTACGCAGAAGTCCTGTGATTGTCGAGAACAGAAGAAATGAAGCCAAGCCTTTTGATAAGAACAAAACAGTAAAAACGGAAAGCTGTATACATAGCATACGGCGCCTGCTCTTCTTATGCAATGCATAAGGTATCTTTCAGAGTGTTGAAAGACATACAATAGTCACAAGAGACTTATCCATTTGGTTATCATAAAGATTACATAAAAGGATCAATTCCATCGCTTTTATGAAAAGAAAACGATGAATCTGATCCTTTTTGCTATGCATGAGCTGTATCTTTTCCATCTTTAAGCAAGGGTTCATAATCAGAGTGCTTGCTTTGCTGTTCCTATAAGATAATAAGACACCTCATGTTTGCTTTCCTACGCTGTGACTGCAAATATTGTTCAAGATAAGGCATTGAAGAAAGAGAAGAAGGAACACACCGATGTTCAAATGCGCATTCCATAAGCACTTTTTTCATGCTCGCGCTCAGCTTCCAACCGGCATTTGCATGTCATCATCTGTTTGAGAATTGTTTAAAACTTGAAGCTCTCATTATAGTAATCCTGCAGCTGCTTTTGATATTGCTGTGGGGTCACATTACAGATTTCACGAAAATCATGAATGAAATGTGCCTGATCATAAAAGCCGCACTGCTGGGCAATGGCAGTCAAAGTAAGCTTTTGTTCCTTCAAAAGACTAACAGCCTGATTGATGCGCTGTATTTTCTGTATGGTTTTCATACTGCAGCCAAGGCGCTGCTGCACCAGACGCTGCAGATGCCGGCGGCTGTAGCCGAAGCTATCCATTACATCGGCGATACGCGCCTTACCGGAAAGTCCCTGCATAAGAGCTGCCATTGCATCATCCTGTTTGTTCATCATGGAGAGAAAAATGGTATCGAGCTGCTGAAAAAAGGACGCTTCCCCTTCCGCCTTGTCATAGGCTTCCATAATCAACGCATGACATCGGTGATTCACCTGCTTCAGCTCGATGCGCATATCACGATACGGATATTGGTCTGCCAAGAATAACGCATGGGAGCCTGAGGGACGAAATTCCACAAAATACTGAACCTGATCCTCACCCTCCTTTTTCCAGACGGTCACCATTCTGGTTGTCGGTCCCCAGTATTCCAAATCCAGACTGCTATCCTGCTTCATATTCATGACAATACAGCCGCTGATATCCGGAACCAGATGCAGCTGCTCGGTTATCATGTAGTGGCTGTGACAAATCGTATAGTGTGCAATATATGGTCGCAGCAGGGGGTGCGGCAACAGATACGTATGCGTATCCGTTTTCCACAGACAATCCTGAATATCCTGCTTCAGCTTCATACTATTTTTCAATATACTGTATTGCGATACAGTCCAGACCCGTATGCGCCGCAATTACGGCACTGATGGTATTGATTCTGATTTCTAGGCGGCTGTTTCTCTCCAACAGCTGTCTGCGGATATCCTCCGCTTTTTCCAGACAGCCGGAGTGAATCACATACACATAGCCTTCCCTGCCTGCCAGCTTTTCACTAATCGTATCCACAGCATGAGTAGCTGCCTTTTTCTCTGTACGCACCTTTTCCAATACGTCGATTTTTCCCTGCGTGGAAGGATCGATAATAAGCACAGGCTTGATTTTCAAAAGACTAGCTGCTGCGGCTGCCAGCGGTGTCAAACGGCCTCCCCGTTTCAGATGCTGAATATCATTCGGCAGAATCAATGTTCCGCTCGTCCTGATCAGCTTACTCAAAAGCTCACTAATTTCGGCACCGCTTTTTCCTTCATCTGCATATCGTTTTGCCAGCAGTGCTTCATGTCCCTGCAGATCACAGGTTGTAAAATCCTCAATATGAATGACTGGTATACCAATCTCTCTTGCCATTACCTGAATGGTGTTGAAGGTCGATGAAAGACCGGATGATAAGGGAACCGATACGATTTCTTCATAGCCCTGTTCCTTGATTGTACGTAGTGTAGCCTCGATAACACTGCCCACCGGCATACTCGTTTTCGGAGTATGCTGTTTACGCAAAGCTTCATATAATTCTTCCGTACTGATATCCACACCATCCTGATATGAGTGTTCTTCATCAATTACCTGTAATGGTAGAAGGAATATCCCATGCTCCTGTGCCTGCTGAATCGTCATAGCACTTCCGCTGTCCGTTAATATTGCTGTTTTCATATCCTGACACCTCTTTCATAAACTTACTTATTCATAACACACTCCTATTTTACACCAAATTACTCGGAAATGAAAATTAAAGTTTGTTTTGGTCTGTGAAAGAGAAAGCATATAAGCTTCTTAACTAAATATTTCATGAAATCGTGTAGTTTCTATAAGAAATTATCACACACCGAATGCTGTTCATTTGTTTCGACACAATTCTTCTGTGTACTTTACTGCTTTCATACATACACACTTTGGCGAATTCTTCTGTTATCGTCTTTTCCTGCAGCTTGTTCTACTGCACACTCATGACCACTGTGTATTTTTCTGTCATTTTGACAATCACTCTCGCTTGTCTTATGATATGTACGTGAGATAGCAATCACGTTCGATCAAAGTGTTTTATTATCTGTGGTGGAAAGGAGTACAGATATTCCTTATATCTGATAGTGAAGCAACATGAAATATTTATGGAAGGGTTCCTTTGTGGACAAGGAGGATATCCACATCGATCTGCATGATCGCGGGTATCAGTTTGGAGATGGTATCTACGAGGTAACACATGTTTACAATGGTGTGCTATTCGCACTGGATGAGCATATCGACAGATTGATAAACAGCGCTGCCTTTATCGAATTAAATTTACGGCATACAAAGGATGAAATCGCTGCATTCTGTAGAGGACTTGTAGAACAGAATCACATCGAAAACGGGTATATTTACCTGCAGGTAACACGTGGTGATGGAACGCTGCGCAATCATGGATTCTCCATGTATGAGGAGCAGCAGCCGGTATTCTGCGGTTTTGCGCAAAGCAGTACACGCAGTGAAGAAAAGATGGTCAAGGGGGCTGATGCGATAACAGTGGAGGATCGCCGTTCTCTTATGTGTAATGTGAAGTCACTGAATCTGCTGCCAAACTGTCTGGCCAAGCATGCAGCACAAAAAAAAGGTGTCAGCAAGGCAATCATGGTGCGTGACAATATCGTTACAGAGGAAAAGTCCGGCAATATCTTCATCGTAAAGGACGGCATAGTTCTTACTCATCCCAATGGCGGAAAAATTCTTCCGGGTATTACGAAACAGCTGATCATCGAGCTTCTCCATCAGCACAATATTCCGGTATGGGAAAAGGAATTTAGCGAGGAAGAGCTGCTGCATGCGGATGAGGTCATGGTAACCGATACCAACAGTGAAATTGTTCCTGTTATCAAAGTCAATGATATCATTATCGGGAATGGTGCACGCGGTGAAATAACCAAAAAAATCCAAATGCTCTACAAATCCCTAATTGAAGAGAAATGTGGTAAACTGTAAGTATGTAATCACTACGGGGAAGAAACGAAGCAATGTTTCTTCCTTTTTTCCATCAGGAGGGTTTATGAAAAAATCAAGAAGAAGTCAGCTTCTGCAGCATATTGCAGAAATCACATCCATCGCTATTGCGAATAAAGAATATACTGGTATCAATACCGACGCCTTTACCATCAGTCTCGATCTGAATCTTGACCGTGCTAATGTCAGTCGTATGCTGAATGATCTGTGGCGGGAAAATATTCTTATCAAAATACAGGGACGCCCCACCTTTTATCTGCACCGTAAAACACTGCTGAAGCGCTATCCCAATTCCTATATACCAGCGCTCATACCTAAAAATGAAGAGCTTGCCACTTATCTGGAGCACTCGCTTGTACTCTCTCAGGAAACAGCGAAGGAAGCATTTACCAGTTGCATTGGGCATTCCATTCGGGAGAGTATGTATCCCATCATTGAGGACATCAAGGTCTTTCTCACCTATCCACAGACCATGCGCTCCATCATGATCTGCGGTCCGCACAAAAGCGGAAAGCATCATCTATTACGCTGTATCATGCAATATCTGAAAATTGATACAGAGCAGCTACTTCATATTGACTGCGCAGCAATCGCGTTAGGAAAGCTGACAATTTCTGACATTATGCAGCGAATCGATACAAGCCTTGATCAGGAAAAAAGCAACATCATCCTGTTTGAAAACCTGGATGCACTCACGGAACTCCCTGCAAGCATTACGACGATGGAAACCTTGCTCCGCTTTTATCAGCGAATGGCAGAGAGCAATGAGCTGAACCTGCTATTTCTTGCCGTGACTGCAATGAATGAACACTTTCTACAGCTGCAAAAGCTGTTTCAGAAGGTATATGAGCTCCCTGATTTGAATAGCAGAACATTAAAGGAAAAGTATGAGTTTGTGTTGTATTTTATGCAAAATGAAGCAGATGCAATCGGTAAGACGATTTCTCTATCCTCCTCCATTCTAAATTGCTTTGCGACTGCATGCTATCCGGGGAATCTACAGAATCTGATGCAGGAACTGCGACACGCCCTTTCCTATGCATACATACAATCCTCACAACAGCAGGAAACCTTTATCACTATTGATTATCAGCATCTCTCAGATGAACTGCTTGCCAGTATCCGCAATGTATCCGATATACTTCCCATCATAGAAAGCATTACCTCCACACTGCAGGAAAAAAATCACTTTCTGATTCCGGAGACAGAATGTATTCCCCTGCAAAAGCTGCTGCACAGCTGTATTCAGGAGGATGGTATCCTGCAGGCATTCACACACCGGGAGCCAAGACTGTCCGAATACTGTAAGCAGGAGCTGCGCAATGCCGCAAAGCTGGAAATCAATCAGCTGTATTCACTGTCATTACAGAAGATACGGGACTGCATACAGCAGGTTTTGGATAAACATGCCTTCACAATACAGGAAAAGCAGCTGGATAAGCTGTGCATACGTATAAACAATCTATTTTCCATATTGAAGCATCACTCCTATTCCACCGCGTTCGTCCCCGATATGGATATGCAGGATACTGCTATACAATTGCTTTGTGAGGAAATATGTGAAGCATTAAAACAAACCTTTGATAGAAAGCTTCCGGATATGGAGCAGTTGTTCATGTATTGTTATCTGTTGTATTCCAGAGAGCATCACATAAAGGGCAGCATCGCTGTTTTGGTTGCCTGTCAGGGTGAGGGAATTGCTGAAAAATATGCCACCCATGTAAATACTATGAAGTATCAGGTGAAATGCCGGTACATCGATGAAACTGGTACAGCATCCACAAGAAATCTGACAGCCTTTCTCAGTACCGTTGTGGATAAGGTAAGGGAAATTGATGAGGGAAGCGGTGTTGTCATCATTACCGATTTTAATCCTCTGCTTGATTTTGATTCCGAAATTCGCAGCAGGACAGATATCGAAACGGTAACGCTTTCCCCAACCTCACTGCCGCTTCTGATTCAGGTGATGAATATGGTGAACAATCCATCTATACAGCTGGAGGATATACGGAATTATGACTATGGAACCGCCCTGCAGATACCGCAGAGCGATTCGACAGGCTATGGTATTGAGATACAGAAAACGCTGGATGATGTAGCGGACAAAATTCTATCAGAATCTCTTGTATTCCTGAATCCGAAGAAAGCTACAATGGCATTGTTTCGAGTATTGATGAAAATTTATGAGGATCTCGGACTAAATTATACTGATGAAATATCCATCCGTTTTATTTTCCACAGTGCGTTTATGATTGAGCGTGTAATTCGTAGAGAACCGTTGATCTATAAAAATACAAACAGTATCATTTCCACAAACCGTGAGGTTTATACTTCCATTGACCGCAACATGGAGCTGGTGAATGATGTATTCGGCATCAGCATTCCATCCAGTGAAATTGCACGACTTTCTGAAATTTTTGTTGATCTTATCAATGGTTGTGAACAGGAGGAATGTAGGACAGGCATTGATTGATACCAGGCAAAGCCATCATAATCATCTCATATCGCAATGCACTTATTGTTTCGATATCAACTATCATAGATCATTCTAAGGCGATTCCTGATAAGCACCAGTAAAAGGCTGATCCTGAAAAGTCAGCCTTTTATCTTCTATTTCTGTTCGTATCATCATGTTTTAAATACGTTTTTTATTACTACCAACACATGATAAATGTTTCCTTATTGCAGGTACTGCAGACCGCTTCTGCTTGATTCTTAACCTTAATACCGTATAGGCAGCATATTTTTTAAAATCAATGCAGCATAATCAAACGCAGGTACTACATGGAAAACAGGATGCATCTCTGCACCCTGTTTTCATTTTCTATAAATATCAATAATGCGGCGTATTTCCGCTGCATTATTCGCGATTTCCTCTTGTGTCCCTTTTGTAAGCAAGCCACCGAAGCCTACACAGGAAATCCCGTTTTCCAGCCACTCCTCTAAATTATCAAGACTTGCACCGCCACTTGCCATTAACGGCATTTCCGGAATCGGTGTTTGAATGATTTTCGCAAGCTGCGGCCCATAGAAATTGGAAATCGGAAAGGCCTTGATATAGGAGGCACCAACCTCTAACGCCTCCAGCATCTCTGTAATGGTCGTACAGCCTGGTGCGTATGGTATCTGATAGCGATTGCACATACGCGCGACCTCCCTGCTGAAATTCGGAGCAATGACGAATTTCGCTCCTGCCAGAATTGCCATACGGCAGGTTTCCGCATCCAGTATTGTTCCGGCTCCGACTAGCATAGTCTTTCCAAATTCATGATTCAGTGCCGCAATGACATCTCCTGCATTGGGGAGTGTATAGCTGATTTCCATCACATCAACACCACCCTGCAAACAGCCTCTTGCAATTTCCTTTCCCCGTTCAATACTCTCTGTACGAACGATTGCCATAGCACCGCATGCCTCCATACGGTTCACTATATCTGCTTTAAACATATTACATCTCTCCTTCCTGCACATAGTACTGCAGCATTTCCCGAATTTCAGCCAATACAGCCTCATTCGGCATAATGATTGGTTTTCTGCATTCTCCAGCCGCTATTCCAGCCATATTCATAGTAGCCTTTAATACCGACGGTATACTCCCCAGCTTCAACACCTTACGCAAAGGCTCGATCTTTTCCTGCATCATCTGCGCCTCTGCCAGCTTTCCTTGTTCAAAATATCTAATGATAGCCACATCAATATCGGTTAGCAGATTACTGGTAGCCGCCACTGCCCCCTGTGCCCCCAGCTTCAATGCCTTTAGTATCAGGGAATCACTCCCACTGAGGACGGCAAATTCCATCTCCCTTGTAAGCTCTATATACTGTTTAATCTGTTCGATATTACCACTGCTGTCCTTAATTCCGACAATATTATCATGACAGGCAAGTGCTGCTGCGGTTTGCGGTTCGATATTGTTTCCTGTATTTTTAGGAATATTATAAAGTATAATCGGTATGTTAACAGCATCTGCGACCGCTTCATAATGCTGTAATAGCTCCTGCTGGCTCAGCGGTACAAGAAACGGTGTAATTACACTGAGTGCAGTAATACCCGTCTGTTGCAAAGCCTGCGATAGCTCGATAACCTCCTGTGTGGAATTGCCGCCGCTTCCTGCATACACAGGAACTCTGCAATCAGCATATTCTACCACCATTGCGGCTAGCTTTACTTTCTCTTCTCTGCTTAAAACATGAAATTCACCGTTTGTTCCCAATATAAATATTCCATTAACCCCCTTTTGAATGAGACGTTCCACCAGCCCGCGTACCGCTTCCTCATCAATACTGCCATTTCTCATCGGTGTGACCATTGCAGTTATCAATCCTTTAACTGTCATTGCTGTTCCTCCCTTCGTGTGCGTTCACCAAGACTTCCTCCCGGATGCCATTTTAAATAATCCTTTCCGGTGATATTTTTACGATATTGCAGCAGAACGCTGAGACTCTGCAGCACAAGCAGCTCTACCAAAATACTGGCTCTCGGCGGTTTATTAAGACGATCGCCTTCCTGCTCCACATGAGCATACAGCTGTGCATCACTGTTTGCATACAGCCAGGAATCAGTATTTCCACAGACTGCAATGATTACGGCACGATTTTGCTTCAGCGTCGTTACCGTCTGCTTCAGTTCCGCAGTATTCCCGGAATTGCTGATGACGATGACCACATCCTGCTCGGCCACCTGACCGGCACTTCCATGAACCGCCTCTGTCCCATCCAGAAAATAAGCCGGTGTGCCGGTTGACGAGAGCAGAGATGCAGCATAGCCTGCAAGATGCGCAGGCTTTCCGATTCCCGTCACATGAATACGACAGCCTTTCTGTTCCGCTTCCTGAATGAGATTTCCAGCCATTTCCAGCTGCTTCATATCATATGCTTTCACCGCCTCGTGCAGTTGCGCCTCCGCAAGCCGCATAAAGCTTTGTATTTCTTTTATATGCTCCATACTTCCTCCTTTTTATACAATCTGTTTCCGAAAGTTTCCATATACCTGAATTTGTGAGCTGACGATTACAAACGCTTCCGGATCTGTTGTCTGAATCAGCTTCACCATATTCTGCATCTGATCCCTTGTCACGACACTGAGAAGGATTTCCTTCTCGGCCTTTGTATATGCACCAAAGCCGTTCCAGCAGGTGATTCCGCGCTCACTGTAAGCAAGCAGACGCTGACGCAAAAGAGCACTGTTCTCTGTAAAAATCATCAGCTCAACCTCAATATTTCTTTTATGGATACGATCCACGGCAAACGACAGCAGTGTAGAGTGGATCATAGAATACACAGCTGTTTGGAAATCATAAAATAGTAAACAGAGCAGATAGACGGAGGTATTCACCAACATATAAATACTGCCAACGCTTCCCTTGTTGCTCTGGGAAAGATAAATACCAATCACGTCAATGCCTCCTCCGCTTCCCTTTCCATTAAAGGTCATCACTGTACCAATCGCACATAAGACAGAGCCCACAATGACAGCAACCAGCGGATCCTGCAGGAGCAGCTCACGCTGCACAGGTATCAAAGATAGCATCAGGCTCTGCACAGCAATCGTCAGCAGCGTCATTACGGCAAAGCGCCTGGATACATAATGAAAGGCAAACAAAAAAATGAGAATATTTAAAAGAAAATTGATGATACCGGCAATATCAAAGGGAAACTGCATACCGCTGCATACCGTTATGAAATCTCTGAGCAGCTGAGCAATCCCCATGAAACCCGCACTATACACCTGTACAGGTATCAAAAATATATTCAACGATATTGCAAACAATACTGAACCCAGCAAAACCTGCAGGATATCCTTAACAGTTTCCTTCGTCATGTACATAAACCCGTTGAACGCGTTTCCCCATTCCACAGGTAACCTCCACCGCCGTTCCACCGGTTTCCCGTCCAAGCAAATTGGCACTGATGCGCTGTGTTCCCTCACTGCCCAACACTGTAATGGTATCATTCACCCTAACATCTGGGATATCAGTGATATCGACCATCATAACATCCATACAAATTTTACCAAGAATACGTGTGCGTTTACCGTGTACTAATACATACACCTGATCCGAAGCATACAGACACCGGGAATATCCGTCCGCAAAGCCCAGTGATACAACAGCAATGCGCATTGGCTGTGGGGTGATAAAGGTTCTGCCATAGCCGATGCCTTCTCCCTGCTTTACATCACGTATTGCATAGATGCGTGCTTTCCAGTTGACAATCGGTTCCAGCTTCAGATATTCGATATCCGCATCCGATCCCAGTCCATACAGATACAGTCCCACCCGCACCATATCCAGATGCATTTCCGGATTGGTGAGCGTTGCCTTGGAATTGCAGCAGTGACGAATACCGGGATCTATATGATCTTCTTCAAGACGATGCAACATATCACAGAACAGCTGATACTGCCGAGCAAGAAAGGCTTCATCCTGCAATGCTTTACTGCCGGCAGTTGAAAAATGTGTGTAAATGCCGGTAATCTGTAGCTGTGGCAGTTCATATAATGTCCGCACTTCTTTGTAGGCCTCTGTAATACGCTCCTCCTCGCATGCGATCCCCAAGCGATGAAAGCCGGTATCCAGCTTGATATGCATAGACAGGCGAAGCTTTTTCTGTTCACACAGCTCTGCAATATGCAGAGCATATGAATAGGATAGAGCACTGCAGGTGATATTCTTCTGTGCTGCCTCCTCTATATTGCTGTCATCAAGAAAGCCGAATACCAGAATGGGAGTTGTGATGCCCTGATCACGCAGCTCTCTGGCCTCATAAAAGGATGCTACCGCAAACCAGTCACTCATATCCTCGATTGCTTTTGCGATACGGACTGCCCCGTGTCCATAGCCATCAGCCTTCAGCACAGCTAACAGCTTGGTATCCTTTGAAAGCAGAGCTCTTACTTTTCTTGTATTTTCTTTCAGCTGTTGCAGATTCACCTCTGCATAGGTGCGATAAGGTAATACCTTCATATATTGTTCACGTATGAAGCATGTAAGATACGCCTCATACCTCTCCTTTCCTTCGCCTTTTTGAAAAAATGGATCAATGCTGTGCATAGACCCAAATTACATTAGAATATTCCAATCAGTACACCGAGCGCACATACAGCAGCCAGAATCAGTATGATTTTTACTGCGGATACCTTTTTGTTAAGAAGATATACAGAGAGCAGAACCATACTCAATGGCAGTATGTTTTTTAATATCACATCCAGCACATCCGCCTGCAAGGCAATCTTGCTTCCCTTCCCCAGAACAAATTCAAGCGGTGAGCTCAGCGTAACATAGCTGGCAGCCAGTGCCCCAAGTGTAATTCCACCCAATGTGGAGGTCATAGTTGTAATCCAGTTCAGCTTACCAATGGAGAAAATTTCCTGAATACCTTCTTTTCCTGTATGATAAGATTTCTTAAGGAGCCAGATGGCAAACGGCCAAACGATCGCTACCAGAATACCCTCTAAAAGGAAAGGCGCAATCAGATTACCTGTCTGACCAATACTGATACAAAAGGCAGTAACGATTGGCGCAATGGTACCGGCACGAACGGAATCTCCCAAGCCTGCCAGCGGTCCCATCAGACCTGTTTTTAAAGAATTGATTGCTTCATCGCTGATAGGTGCTCCATTGGCACGCTCCTCCTCCAGCGCCAGTGTAATACCGTGAATCGCAAGACCGCAATAAGGCTCAGAGTTATAAAATTGCATATGCCGCTTACAGGCAGCTGTCAGCTCTTCCGGATTATCCCCATACAGCTTCACCAGCACCGGAGATATGGCATAGAAGAAACCGGGAGCCTGCAGCCGCTCATAGCTGACACTCGCTTCCTGAAAAAACACCCATCTCCACCAGACCTTCATGAGGTCTTTATTGGTAATTCTCTTTTCCTGTTTTACTTCATTCCTTATTTCTTCCATGATTATTCACCTGTCCTTTTTGAAGATAGATCCGTATAGAAATAGGCAATGATGATTGCAAACAATGCTACAACGATCATTGAGAATCCCTGATAGGTCACCATCAGGAAACCCAGCAGAAAGAATAGAATAACCGATTTCTTGGACATCAGCATACGCAATGTCATCCCGATACCAACAGCAGGCAGCACACCCCCGATGACCTCCAGCATATGAAGTGGCATACCGGATAGTGAATCAATTGCGGTTTTTGCAACATCTGCACCAAAGTATACGACCAGTGCCACCGGAATGGTCATCAAAAACGCAGTCGTAATCTGTGGCGGCCATACATGCAGAAAGTTCATCCGTTTCACATCACCGGTTTCTGCTGCCTTATCCATCATGTGAACAAAGATACAGTTTTTCGTCATGTGTACCGTCCAAAGCAGATTTCCCAAAAGACCTATCGGTACCGCCATGGATACTGCAACCTCCGGAGAAGCACCACTGGCAAGAGCCAGAGCTGTGCCCACGATACCTGCAAGCGCAGAGTCAGTCGGCATCGTACTGCCGACCATGATCACGCCGATAAACGGAAGATTGATAGCAGAACCGATGATCAAGCCCTGCACAGGATCCCCCATAATCAAACCGACAATCGCCCCGTTTACCAGCGGCTGACGGACATAATTCCCCATGAATGCTGTCAGCCATGGCGTACCACTCTGACACAGGAAGTATAAAAACCCAATCAGAATCGCCTGAATTACATTTATATGCATACGTATTCCTTACGGCTGTTAGCTATACAGTATACAGCCGTTTCTCCTTTCGTTTCAAATAATTTATTGTATTAAAGATATTTCCCTAAATCCTCAGCCTTTTCCGTAGGAACGACCTGTACCTTCATCATCAGCTCCATCTTTCGAAGCTCTCGAAAAACCTCACGTTCCTCATCAGAAGCGGCAATATTTTTATAAAGCTTGCTTCTTCCGGCTTTCATCCCCATACCCCCGACATTGAGATATTCCAGCTTTACGCCGTTGTTCAGCAAAGTCAGAATTACCTGCGGTGTTTTGACCAGAATCAGAATTTTCTCCCCTTTTCCATCCTCCTTTAGATAGGCTGCAGCATCTGTATCATTGAATACCTTCAGGGAAATCGTTGATGGTATTAGTGATTTCATCATCATGACCACAAAGGTATCCTTGCAAAGCTCGTTGTCGATAATAACAACCTCATTGGCATCACACTGCTTCAGCCAGGCAGTCATGACCTGTCCGTGTATCAGACGGTCATCAATTCTTGCAAATACAATTTGTTTCATAATTCTTCTCCTTTACGTTGTGCGAATTCTTCCATTCCCACGATTGACTTACAGCAGCGTGTCCAGAGGAATCCCTTTTTCTTCCGGAACAATCTGTATTTTTACCGATATACCGCTGTGACAAAGCTTTTTTAATACTTCCAGTTCTTCATCCGATGCACATATATTCTTGTATAGTACCTTTCGGTTTTCCCTTGCCCCCATACCGCCGATGATGATTTCATGAAGCTCGATGCCTCCCTCCAGCAACAGATAAAAGGTTTGCGGATATTTTGCCAGTAAAACAAGTCCGGCACCGTCATAATCTCGTAGATATGCAATTCCTGCTTTTGTATCCAGCACCTGTATCTGAATACCTCTTGGTACCACCATAGTGATAAAGGAACGGATGAAGGTGTCGTGATAGGTTTCATCATCGATAATCAGAATATTTTTTGATTTTACAAAGCGTACCCAGGATGTCATCACCTGGCCGTGAATCAGTCTGTCATCAATTCGTGCCAATAGAATATTGCTCATAACGCTTCTCCTTTTACTGAATCATATCAGTATTAGAAACCTTGGCGAATTCTTCGAAAAACTCCTGAATTCCTTCCTTTCCGGCATTCTGTGCCATACGACTGATTGCATCAAGACCAAGGTCCTGCATGCGTCCGCTTAAGGCTTCCAGAATCATTGGCAGATTAGCGCCTGACATAATTCGGTATTCATGTTTTCCCTGCAGAGCGCGATAGCTCATTGTCGCCTGGTTATAAGGACTTGCCAGCAGCAGATCACAGAATACGACCACACCGTCACCATCATCCAGCTCGACGATTTTATCAGTGAGTTCTTTTCCGAAGACATCGATGCTGGTTTCGTGCAGAATGGAAATCGTATCAATACGTTCCTGTTTTCCCGCAATCAGCTCAATGCTGTCAAGAATTCCTCTGGCAAAGCCTCCATGGGTTGCAATTAAAAATCCAACCATGCTTCCTCCTGACTAAAGTAATCAATTACTTTGTATATTCCTATGTGTTCTATAGCACGATGCAAGATAGCAAGCGTCCGATCAAGAAAGCGATTACATCTGCTACACTCATAGTTTAATCATCTCCTTTTCCGCTGTCAAACTGCTCAGCTTTTACACAAAAATGGAATGTGTGGTCGTGAAAGTACTGTTATTTTTGCATGCATTTTATCATCCGTAATTACTGTGTAATCATAATACAGGTAAAGGACACATAAAGAAAACAGAGGAACACATATCTTCTTCATGTGTGTGCTTTAACAGGAAGCAATCTACACTATTTTTCTTTTCAAAAAGCAAAAGTCTGCAAAAAAAAACGGGAAATTCCCGTCGCATTCTATGATTTATTATCTAACCTTATATTCTGATGAAACCGATCCGGCAGCTCTTCTGCCTCATGTGCTTCCTGCAGCATTTCCACATATGCCGCAAAGGCTCGTTCAGCAGACTGATAGATACCGCTCTTTCGGATGATATTCGCCGGGTATGCCCCCTCGATCAGCCAGTATTCATTCCCTGTATCACTCTCCAGAAGCCATACCTCGCTATCGCCCGCTTCATCCGCAAAGCTTTCCACATACATGATGCTCTCCACAGTCTCCGGCTTCAAAATCCCTTCCGCATAGCTGCGCAGCTGTTCCTTCTTCACTGTTTCATTCATAAACGCTTCCCTCTTTCCTTAGTTTCTGTTATCTTATGATCTCTGCTTATGCCAGATACTGCAATGCATATCCCACAAAGACAGCCAGTGACAGCAGCATGGCATCCTCATCAATATCAAACTGTGCATGATGATGCGGCATTCCGGTATGACACGATTGAGAATTTCTGGAGCCGATAAACGCATAACAGCCCGGCACATGTGCCAGATAATCGGCAAAATCATCCGCCTGCATCATTTTCTCCTGATTATGAATTACCCTATCCTTACCAACCACTGCCTGTGCAACCGGTGTGAGTTCTTCAACTACCTGATAGTCATTGATCAGGGGTGCCGCAAAATCCCGGAATTCCACCTGAGCACTACCACCGTATAAGGAAGCTGTCTGCTGTGCAATCTCACATACCCGCTGATTGATATTGGCTCTTGTCCGGGATGAGAAGCTGCGTGTTGTCCCCTCCAGCAGCGCTTCCTTTGCCACAATATTATACTGCGTTCCGGCATGCAGCGTACCGATTCCGACAACCGCAGTATCCAGCGGAGACAGGGAACGCGATACGATGGACTGCAGATTTATCACGATTTGTGATGCGATATACAGCGCATCAACGCCCTTTTGCGGAGTGGACACATGTGCCCCTTTTCCCTGCACAACGATACGGAAATAATCACAGCTTGCATTGATTGGTCCCGGTGTCAGAGAGATTGTCCCGACATCCAGACTGCTGCACATATGGGCTCCAAAGATACGATCTGCCCCATCCAGACATCCTTCCCCGATAAAGGTGCGTGCCCCCTGGCCGATTTCCTCTCCCGGCTGAAAAAAGAAACGGATTTCACCGGCGAATTCATGCCTTCGCTCCTGCAGCAGCTTCACCGCATGCAGCAGTACCGCTGTATGGGCATCATGGCCGCACGCATGTGCATACCCGGAATTCACACTGCGATAGCTTTTATCCAGCAAATCCTCCATGGACAAAGCGTCCATATCCGCACGCAAAACAAGAACCTTTCCACTTCCTTTTTCTCCGCTTATGCTGGCAAAAACCCCGGTTTCTCTGATTCGGCGGTGTGCAACGCCAATCCGCGTCAGCTCCTCCTCTATTTTTGCGGCTGTCTCATATTCCTTCATGCTTGGCTCCGGATGCATATGAAACCAGCGGCGAAGTGCAATCAAAGACTTCTGCTCTTTTTTTATCCACGTATCTATCTGCATACCTGCCTCCTGTAATCTTTTGTTTTCTGTCATTTAATCGACTGTCGAACGAGCTTCCGGCTGTTCTGTACAGCGAAGAAGCCGTCTTGCGTGATAAAGCTTATCGGAGTTCTTTTCCTTCTGAATTATAAACGTATGATGGAAAAATGGCAAGTCGTGATTCTGCACAAGCGCATCAAACAATACTGTGTCTTTTCCTATACGCTCGCGTAGCAAAGGCTTCCGCAGGAGCTTTTATTCCACAATGCCAGCTAAACATGCCGTGTGCAACATGGCTTTCCACACGTAAAGCCAAAGCAGCGAACGCATAAAAAAACGATTTATATTTGTATAATTACGCAGGAATGTTAAAATAAAGAAAAGGATGATTATCATGAAAAAACAGCTACGCACGTATCCTAAACCATACATCTATACCCTGTATTCACCACATGCACCGCATGAGGCGCTTCTCTTTTACAAACGGGACCGCCGGAAACAGCATTCCCGGTGAAAACTACGATTATGAGCAGGATACGCCCCTTTTTTATGATTGTTCTCATCATCCTGAGCTCCTCATTCTTCCTTTCCTTTATCAACCGCTATGATAACAAATATTACAATGTACAGGCTCCAGTAAAAAACGGACAGCTTTTAAGCAATCAGCTGAGGCTGGAGGATAATGCACTGTATTCTCTGGTGGATAACTGGCTGTTTTATCCACACATCTACCGCAATGCAACAACCAATCAGGATGCCAGAGGTGTCTATACCTACCTTGGCCAGTACCCGGATTTCTCCATGCGTGATGCTTCACGCTCCCCTTACGGTGTATCCAGCTATCAGCTGAGCATTCCGGCGACAGAAAGCGGACAGACGATATCCATCTATTTTCCTGAAATCGATATTGCCTCTGAAATATGGCTGGATGATACACTGGTTGCTTCCAATGGCAATGTGAAAACAGCTCCCATCAAGGCCCGCATACAAAATACCGTCATTACCTTTTCCACAGAAAAAACACATACCCTTTATGTCATTGCGGCAAACGACACGCATTATTACAGCGGTATGTATTATCCATGCATATTATCCACCCCGCAGGGGATACAGAGCATGATTCTGCGAAAAGTCTTATTTTACGGATTCCTTGTATTTTCCTCTTTAAGCATTGGATTGTATTCCCTGAATTTATGGATCAGAAACCGCAGAGACAGCGTTTCCCGTTGCTTTGCGACAGCCACCCTTGCCTTTTCTCTGTTTGCATCCAGAGAGCTTCTCCGTATGTCTGGAATCTCTCATGTGACCATATTTTATGCCTTCATGGACGCGGCTTATTTTCTTATGATGTATAAGATTCTGGAAATCAATACCCTGCTTTCTCCTTTATCGAAGAAAAATCTGATTACCAGAGGAATGCGACTGCTTTCCATCGGTATGTGTATCCTGCCCTTTGCCAACCTGTTTATGCTCGGCAAAAATGCGGATGCCCTGCTTGCATATGGCTGGATCGTAGACGGCTTTAAATACATCAGTGTGCTTTATATTTTGTATACCACGCTGTATGGAAGCCGATACCGACGCATGGAGCTATGGCTGCTGGGAGCGAATACCTTTTATATTTTCGGTATTCTCTACACGCTGCTTGGCGCAAATCTCTTTGAACCCCTTTGCTATGGATGGCCGAATGACTATTTTTCCTTTTTCATTGTACTGTCTCTGGCAGCCCTCATGATTCAGCGCAGTGAACAGATGGCAAGGGAAAACGAACGGCTGACAATTCATTTACAGGAAACCGTAGAACAGCGAACGGAACAGCTGCACACACTGTTAAGTGAAAGAAAGGCCATGCTGGCAGAATTTGCCCATGATCTGAAAGCTCCCCTCAGCAGTATGCAATCCTTTATCGAGCTGATCCGTATGCAGGATACCCTGATTGATGATGAGGTTGATGGGTATTTAAAAATACTGGAACGAAAGGGAGCTGAATTACAAAATCGAATGACCGTCCTACAGAAATTCTCCTCTATGGATAAGGGGAGTCAGGATAAGCATGTTCTCGATCTGACACAGTTTCTGAAGCAGTTTCATGATTTTAACAAGGCAGATTGTGATGCGGCGGGAATCTACTTTCTGTATCTCTCTGCCAGGGAGCCCTGTCCTGTATTTGCGGATGAGAAGCAGCTAACGCGTTCGCTTGAAAACCTGCTGTACAATGCCTTATCCTTCACGGAGATGGAAGGAACCATCACCCTGTCCCTTTCCACAGAGGACAGCAATGCGCATATCGTTGTGGAGGATACCGGCTGTGGAATTGCACCGGACAGACAGGAACAGATTTTCCACAAGGGTGTATCTCTGCGGGAGGATTCCACAGAGCGCGGTCTTGGTCTTTACATCACCAAAAGTATAATTGCCGAGCATAACGGCTCCATCTGGGTGGAGTCTGACGGTGAGCACGGCTCTGCCTTTCATATCCTGCTTCCGCTTGCCTACAGCAACCTTCAAGAATCTGTCAAACCATAAGGCAGAGACTGGGTATGTGTGACTTTTCTGTTATAATAAAGTCAACGTTTGAAGAATGATTACAATACACAGAAAGGAATGAACGCATATGAAATGGTACGAAAAGCAGAAAAAGCTGTATACACAGAATCAGGAGGAACAAAAAAACACCCCTTTTGGGGACCGTGCATCTATAAGGGGGAACGACGCAGTCGACCATGCAGCTTTATCGGCTGCTGTGCAGGAGTCTTTAAAGAGTCAAAACGAGCAGCTGCAAACCGGAAAAAACGATGAGGCAGAGAGTTTTAAAAGCAAAGAAACCACGGTTATTCAGGAGCACACAACCTTACAGGGAGATATGAATACGGAAGACAATATCACCATACATGGTGTTTTCATTGGAAATATCAGCTGTGGCGGCGATCTGACGATCAGCGGCAGCGTGAAGGGAAATATAAGCTGTAAGAATGCTGTTATACAGCAGGCCAAAATAGAAGGGGATATCGTGTGTGATACACATCTTGAAATCAGTCAGGGCTCCTGTGTCCACGGCAATGTGAACGCCAAGCAAATACTCTGCGGCGGTCAGATCATCGGGGATACCCGAATCGAGGGGAAATCCCAGTTTCTGGCGTCCTCTGCGATTTCCGGTGACATTCAGACGCAGTGTCTGGAGGTGGAATGCGGCGCCGTGCTGCAGGGAAATCTTCAGGTACAAGCTTCCTGTTCTGCTTAACCATGACCCGGCTCATAATCGTTAAGCAGACAGGATTATCTATCGGAAACAACAGCTGACATGAAGTCATAAAGCGACTGCCCTGCCTATCGTAAAACGTAAGCCGTCATCACGTATCAGCCTGAGGCTAGTACATACAGCGTAGCAATCAAAGCTCGTAAAAGACACGATGTTTATGAATATTTGATATAAGCACAGTGCTTTGTTTCCATATCAAGACCACAGTAGATATCCACAGCCAAATTAAAACATCGTGTTTGTTTCTGAAACGTACACGATGTTTTTTCATCCTGAAACAGGTGGTTCCACGAACTTATAGCCCTTGCCCCAGACGGTCTGAATAAACATATGATCCGCCCAGGCCTCCTCCAGCTTTTTACGAAGATTGGCGATATGTACCTGCACTGTATGTGTGGAATTCATATCCGGCATCTTCCATACCCGCTGGTAGATTTCCGATATGGTATACACATGCTCCGGTGTCTGTGCCAGCAGTACCAGGATATCAAATTCCGACATGGTTAACGGAACCCTGTTATCCTGAATCTGTATGGTTCTGGCATCCAGATTGATCCGGAGTGGGAAAAAATTCAAAATCTTCTGTCTGGAGGGTATTTGATAATACTGCCGTATCCTTGCCTGTATGCGAAGATACAGCTCTTCCAGAGAAAACGGTTTGGTAATATAATCATCCGCTCCCATCAGAAATCCATTCTTCAAATCCTCCTGTGAGGAAAGATTCGTCAAAAACACGATGGGCACAGAGCTGAAGCTGCGTATTTTCCGACACAGATCAAACCCGCTTTCCCCCTTAAGAAGCACATCCAGAACGATACAGTCTATCGTTTCCTGTTTCAGCACCCGAAGACCCTGTGAACCGCCGGTGGCAGTAAATACATCCTCATTGTTCTTCTGTAGATACTGCTCTGCAGCAAACAGTACATCTTTATCATCATCAATGATAAGAATCTTACTCATGATCCATCCTCCATGTCATTCTTATTGTATATTGTATCAGAAAAGTGAATGACAAAACATGGAAAACCGGATGGCTTGAAACTTTCTTGAACATTTAGGAAATTTGAAAAAAGGCTTTGGCATTGTCATAGAATACCTTTTGAAGTGCTTCTTCATCCAGACCGCTGACGATCACCTTCTGCATTTCCACTGACGGATGATGAAACGGGCCATCAGTGCCGAACAGGATACGATCTGCACCGACACTCTCGTATGCCTCTTTGATTTTTGTATGCATCGGCATACCGCTCATTTCCAGATACAGATTCGCATAGCGACGAGCCATTTTCAGGCTTGCGTCGATATACACACCGTGTCCGTGTCCCATATGAATCATCATCACCTTGACATTGGGAAAGCGCTCTGCGAGAAGCGCAATACTCCAGGGAAGGGAATAGGGTGGATGTCCGCAGTGAATACAGACAGGAACCTGATAGTGCTCTGCCATCTCCATGATAGGATCAACACATACATCGTCCGCCACAAAGGCATGCCTGAGCGGATTCAGCTTTACTGCCTGAAAGCCTTTCTCCAGATACTGCATCAGCAGCTGTGTGCAGTTTTCCTTGAGCGGGTTAACATACACAGCACCAGCAAAACGATCCGGCCATTCGCTGATTGCCCGGTATACGGCCTCATTATTCTGGGAACAGATAACCGTTTTCTCAATCTCATACATATCCATCAGCTCGAGAAGCTGTTGTGGAGTCGCCGCTACATTTGCCCAGCCGCCGATTTCACCGATATGCGCATGTGCATCTATTTTTTTCATATACGTTTCTCCTCAAAAAATGAAAGCATCTCCGTGCGGGACAGCATCGCAGATAGTACCGTAAAAAGGACGAGTCCGATGACTGTCTGCATACAGATTCTCGCAACAGAGGCGATTGCAGGTACAACCCCGGTCAGGGGTATTTTAACAAGTGTATAAGCAATAATCTGAAAAACGCCTCCCGTTCCCGCTGCAATCAGTCTGTTTTTTAATCGTGATTTCTCCAGTAAAAGTCCCATGATCCAGCCCATGGCATATTTTATAATAAAGGTTGGCAGCACCCAGACAGCGGCACCGCTCAGCAAATCGGATAAAGCACCACCAAGGCCGCCGGCCAACGCCCCCTGTTTTCTCCCCAGAACCATCACCCCCAGAAAAATCATACAGTCCCCCATATGCGTGTACCCTCCGGTTGCCGGATTGGGTATCTTTATAATATAGGTTGCGGTAAATATCAAAGCTGTCATAAGTGCTGTCATTGCCAGCTCCTTTGTCTTTTCATGCTGCATACAAGCTCTCCTCTCTATGAAATTGTATACATTCTACCATTAAACTGTATATTGAAAAATGAACAGTTTTACGAAAATAAAAGATAACAGTTTTATTAGCATAAGAGATGGATTTGTTTGCATTCGATAAAAGCTATCCACTCATTAAGGGCAGCTGTTTTCAATATGTTTCATCAATGGGAAAAGCATGCACATTTCCTTACAGTATAAGCATATAAGGTAATTGTGTTTGAAATCACACCACGATTGTATGCTTCTTGTCAGAGAATGCACGATTTACACCGTATATGAAAAAGCGATTTCCCATTGCATCAAGAGAAGGAAATCGCCTTTCATTATTTTTTACAGCTGAACATTTTCTTATTTAAAGAATTCGTTATTTTCAATGAAATTTATAAATGCCCTGCACTGCTCTGCCAGAAAGGGCTCGCTTTCTTTTAAAACCAGTTTCCCATCTGTCACCTGTTCCAGTGCATTTGGTATCGTAAGCCGCGGCACATTCATAACCCTCATATTGAGAAAGCTCAACAGGGTGACCAACTGATCCTGTGCAATCAGCGTACCGGACATGCCGGGTGTAATACCGCTTACGGCTGCCGGCTTTCCATTTAAAACCCGCTTCTGTGCTTCATCCGGACGAGACATCCAATCCAGAAAATTTTTTAATACCCCGGAAATGCCATGATTGTATTCCGGTGAAAAGAACCATATGCCATCCGCCTCCTGAAGCTGCGCACGCAGGCGCTGTACAGCAGCAGGTGCCGGAAACTCAATATCCTCATTCATAAAAGGTAGATCCTGATAATCGAGTATTTCAAATACAAGCTCGTCACCGCAAAGAGCTGCGGCTGCTTCTGCCAGCTGACGGTTCAGGGATGCTTTGCGAAGAGAACCGACCACAGCTGCAATTTTTATTTTTTTCATAAGCTGCCTTCTTTCTATATCTGTATTCTAGTCCTGCGTGATGGAAAGTACAAGATATATGCCTGAAATCCTTTTATTCTCGCTTCAGTATATGCGATGATTTTATTTTTATGCGTATACCTCAAATATGACATAGCATTGTCATATTATGTCTGATACAATGGAGTCAGAAAGGAGGGATCGCATGCAGATACAGAGAATGTTTGAAATCGTCTATATCCTTTTACAGAAACGAAGAGTAACTGCCAAGGAGCTCGCAGAGCATTTTGAAGTCAGCACGCGTACGATTTACCGTGATCTTGACGCACTTTCCATGGCGGGAATACCGCTGTACACCAATAAGGGACATCAGGGTGGTATATTTTTGATGGAGGATTATGTACTCCACCGTTCCATGTTCAGTGAAGAGGAACAGCAAAAGCTGATGGCTGCATTGCAAAGCTATCATATTGCAGACCCGCAGGATGTGGATTCCCTGCTTACAAAATTAAGCTCCACCTTTTCCGCAAAGCTGACCAACTGGATTGATGTTGACTTTGTGGACTGGGGATCCGACCACAGTGCCAATCGCAAATTCCTTCTGTTGAAGGATGCGATTCTTGATAAACAGAGGATACAGTTTTCCTACCATTCCTCCTATGGCGCCAGCACTACAAGAACGGTTGAACCATTGCAGCTGCTGTTTAAGGGGTCCGCATGGTATCTGATCGGCTACTGTACAGGAAAACAGGCACAGCGTTATTTCAAGCTGAACCGCATGGAGAACCTGTATAACACAAAGGAACATTTTGAGCGGGAGCTGGATACATCCAGTCTGCCGCATGATCAGAATGAATATAAGAAGGATTTGATCCATCTGGTTCTGGAAATGAAGGAAAATGTCGCCTATCGCATCTTCGATGAATATGATTCCTCCTGCTTCCGGCGAAGAGAGGATGGAAGCTTTCTTGTTACCATTGATTTTCCAAAAAGCGAATGGATATACGGGTATCTCATGTCCTTTGGAGATTCCCTACGCATCCTGGAGCCTGTGGATATACGGGATGAGGTTATCAATAGAATGCGACATGCAGTCAAGCAGTATGAGTAATATGACATACTGATGTCCTATATGGTGTGATAGGATATAGAAAAAGGAGATGGAAGCGATGGAAAAGAATATAAAGCTTGACTATAAGAAAAAGTATAAGGACCTCTATCAGCCGAAAACCACGGGTATGCTGATCGATATAGCGGCAATTCCCTTTCTGATGGTGGATGGAAAAGGAAATCCGAATGAGGAGGATGGTGATTACAGCAAGGCGATGCAGTTGCTTTACGGTATCACCTTCACGATCAAAATGAGCAGAAAGGGGACTAAGGCTCTGGAGGGCTATCACGATTATGTGGTGCCGCCGCTGGAGGGACTGTGGGAAATGAAGGGAATCAAGGGAATGGATTATTCCCGTAAGGAGGATTTCCTGTGGACATCCATGCTCCGCCTTCCAGAATATGTAACGGAGGATGTGTTCGCATGGGCATGTGAGGAGTTTCATAAAAAGCACCCGGAGGCAGATATCAACCGCGTACGTATGGAATGGTATGAGGAGGGGCTCTGCGCACAAATACTGCACAAGGGCTCCTATGATGAGGAACCGGCATCCCTAAAGAAGCTGCATACCTTTATTGAAGAAAACGGCTGCTGTGTGGATATCGGCTCAACTGCAGCCAGCGGACAGCTTAGAAAGCATCACGAAATCTATCTGGGAGATCCGAGAAAGTGCAAGCCGGAAAATCTGAAAACGGTATTGCGCATACCGGTAAGAAAACGATAACGGAAACCATCCGTAAAGGAGAAAAAGAGCATGGAATATATACAGCTGACACAGGAAAATTTACAGAAGGAGCATATCTGCTGCAGTATGACAGAGAAAAAAGGGGATCACAGCGTCACGGATAAAAAGGCTTGGCTGAAGGAACGCATGGAGGAAGGGCTTGTATTTTATAAGGCCGATGTACGCGGTAAGGTTTTTATTGAATATATACCTGCTCAAGCCGCATGGTTCCCTATTCAGGCAGACAACTGGATGCACATCAACTGTCTGTGGGTTTCCGGAAGCTTTAAGGGCTGCGGCTATTCCGATGAGTTGCTGGAGCACTGCATTGCAGATGCCAAAGCGAAGGGAATGCATGGTCTTACGATTTTATCAGGAAAAAAGAAGCTGCCCTATTTGAGCGATCCCTCGTATCTGAAATATAAAGGCTTCATCCCTGCTGATGAAGCAGGTGAGTATGTTTTGATGCATCTGCCGTTTCATGCGGGTGGAGAGAAGCCGCGCTTTGCGGATGGTGTATTGCGACCTCAGCATCCGGAAAACACCTTTGTATTGTATTATACCGATCAATGTCCGTTTGCCAGTCAGTATGCGCTCAAATTCGCGGAATGGATGAACAACTGGGAACAGTCCTGTGTTGTTCATCATATAACCACACGGGAAGCTGCCCAGAGCTGTCCGGGACCGGTGAGCGGCTATGCGCTGTTTTATGGAAATACGTATCTGACAAATGAAATCCAGTCGGAGAAAAAGGCTGAAAAGCTTTGGAAAACCTATGGAAGCAAGACTGTGCAGGCTGGATGATATCTTCCTGGTAGGCTGTGAAACAAAACTGGGAACATCCCTGAGCAGAAATGCCGGCATTTCCATGGCATTCTGGAAAAGGTTTAATGAACAGCTGAAAATGTATCATGTGAAGCAGGGAAAGCAGTTTGTGAAATATGCCCTTACCCGGCGCGGATCACAGGGTCTGACCTATGCATGTGCTGTTCCCAGTGCACAGCTGTATCCGGATCACTTTCAGATTTACCGTATTCCCAAAGGGGAGTATCTGTGCGTGGAGCATCATGGTGATATGGCAAAGCTTCCGGAAACCATCGATAGAATATTCAAGCAGGAGCTGAAGGACAGACAGCTGACACCTGCAAAGGGAGCGCTTGTTTATTTCGAAAAGTATGATGAGCGGTTTCACTACCGTCAGGACGCTTCGGTTATTGAGCTATATATTCCACTCGCAGGAAATGCATGCAAGCCCATGGAGGAGATTGAGGCGAAGACAATTTTACAGGGGGGCGGAAATACCATCGGGCAGTTTTCCTGGTTTGGTATGGATTTTAATATGAATCTGTATAAGGGCTGCAATCACGGCTGTATCTATTGCGATTCCAGAAGCAGCTGCTATCAGGTACAGGAATTTGACCGTGTACGGAAAAAGAAGAATGAGCTGCTTATTCTGGAGCGTCAGTTAAAGGGTAAACGGAAAAAAGGAGTGATAGGCATCGGAGCCATGTCGGATACCTATAACCCTTTTGAAAAGCAGCAGGAAATTACAAGAGGTGCATTACAGCTGATCGACCGCTATGGCTACGGTGTGGGAATCGATACCAAAAGCACCCTGGTGCTCCGTGATCTGGATTTGCTGGCACGCATTGCCTCACATAATCCTGTTATCATCAAGCTGACAATCACCTGTGCGGATGATGCTCTGGGAAAGATGATTGAACCGTATGCCCCAAGCTCAAGTGAACGCTTTCTGGCATTGGAGGAATTGCACAGGGCCGGTATCTATGCGGGGATTTTGATGATGCCCATTCTTCCCTTCATCAATGACACACCGGAAAACATCACCGGTATCGTCGAGCTTGCGGCAAAGCATCATGCGAAATTTATCTACCCTGCATTTGGCATGACTCTGCGGGATAATCAGAGGGATTATTACTACTATCAGCTGGATCATTATTTCCCGGGAAAACGCAGACTGTATGAACAGCGCTATCATAATGTTTACAGCTGTGATTCTCCACATGCCGCAAAGCTGTATAAGCTGTTTCAGACAGAGTGTCGAAAATACGGTATCCGCTACCGTATGAATGATATAATCCGAGGTTATAAAAAGCAGCAGGTTCATCAGGGGCAGCTGAAGCTGTAGAGCGATAGATGCTTTCCTCCTGCGAATTGAGCAATAAGAGAATTTCATCAGCTCCCTCTATGTCCCCGACGATTGAAATACATGGACAAAGGGAAAACGAATGCTTGAAAAAGAAGATGGGAGGTATTTATGAAGCGACCGGAATTATCAAGAGCCTTAACACCGGAACAGTTTCAGGAAAACTATTATCTAAAGGAGGAGCTGCAGGCGTTTTTAAAGGCATGCGGTGTATCTGCATCCGGCAGCAAGGCTGATTTAAACGAACGTATCCTTCAGATATTACATGGAAATGCGATATGTTCTGCCGTAAAGCAAAGAAAAGTAAAAAACAACCGCACAGACACGCTGTGTCCCGATTCCATCATTGAGAAAGATCTTGTTTGTTCACAGAAGCACAGAGCATTTTTCAAATCTGTGATTGGCAGTAAGTTTTCCTTCCATGTGGAATTTCAGGACTGGCTGAAAACTCACGCAGGACAGACATATCAGGATGCCGTGGATGCATGGTATGCCATACAGGAACAGAAGAAGCATAAAAAAACTGTTATCAGTCCGCAGTTTGAATACAACACATATATTCGAGCCTTCTTTGCGGATAATCCGGGGCGTTCTTTAAAGGAATCTATCATGTGCTGGAATCATCGAAAAGCCATACCGGGACCGCACGTATATCAAAAAGAGGATCTTCTGGTTTTAAATGAGCAGGAAGATGAAAGATAGCCTAGTTTCATATAAATGCATTTCTGCAATTGCAGTTATGCGTTTTTTCTTTGATGCAGTTATGTTCGACATAAGGCTTACACCCTTTTATTAAATAAGCACATTATTCTCAAAAACTGAAAAATACAGTATATGATACTTATCATAAAAGCATGTAAATTTGATACCAACCTTCTTTATCTCAAAAGACTTTGTATGTAGAATCATGTATATATTAAATTTTCCAAATAAAAAGGATACCTTACGATACCCTATATATACTGATTTTCCTTATGCTACATAGCCGCTATCAGCACCAGCTTATCGATTGATATCCGTAATTTTCACAACACGCGTACCAACACGCTGGGCAAAGCCTTCATCATGTGTAATGATGAGAATCGCCATTTCTTTGCTTAAGTCTTTGATAATGGAGGTCACGGAAGCAATGGATTCCACATCCAGCGCACTGGTTGGTTCATCAAAGCACAGAACAGAGGGCTGCAGCATGCAGGCACGGGCTATCGCCACCCGCTGTTTCTGTCCACCGCTCAGAGTAGAGGGATAGGCATGCAGCTTATCACTGATCTGCAGCCGTTCCAGTAATTTCTCTGCCTTTTGAACCGCATCCTCTTTACTCATCAGCTTATGATAAACGGGTGCCTCAATCAGATTCTGAAGTACATTGCGATGCGGAAACAGCTGGTAGTTCTGAAACACCATGCCGACCTCCTTGCGCAGCGCCTTTTTTGTTTCCTTATCCGCGTAGACACTCCTTCCGTTTTCCTCTTTCAGAAGGTAGCTGTCATTGATGAGAATTTCTCCGCTGTCAGCGGTTTCCAGATCACAGAGACAGCGTAGCAGTGTTGTCTTTCCACTTCCACTCAATCCCATTAAAACAACGATTTCCCTTTCCTTCACATCCAGATCGACATTGCGAAGCACCTGATTATCGTGAAAGGATTTGCATAGATTTTGAATTTGTATACTCATACGGCCACCTCTACTTATAATAGTTCAGCCGTTTTTCCAGATAATTCAATCCGCGGGAAATCGGCATATTCAAGACCAGATAAATCATACCAACATAAATGAAAGGAAGTCCTGTCGCATAGGTACCGGCTGCGATTTTGGCATAACGCAGCAGCTCGTCGATTCCCAGAATGGAAACCAGACAGGTATCCTTCAACAGCGTCAGGCTCTCATTGATAAAGGAAGGAATACAGTTGCGCAGCGCCTGTGGAAGCAGGATATGCAGAAACGTATAGGAGTTGGAATAGCCGAGAAGCTTGGCTGCCTCCTTTTGTCCCTCATCAATGGATTGTATGCCACCACGCAGAATTTCTGTGAAATATGCGGTATAGTTCAGAAGAAATGCCAGTATAGCTGCTGTTGTCCGATCCAGACGGATGCCCAGATAAGGAAGACCGAAATAGACGAACATCAGCTGCAGAAGCAGCGGTGTACCTCTCATGATATAAATATAGAAACGAACGATGGTAGAGACAACCGCATTCCTTGACAGTCTGACATAGACCATGGGAAGTGCCAGAACAAAGGAGCCGACCAGCGTTACCACCCAGAAGAACAGGGTGATCTTCAGCCCTTCTACAAAGGCCGGAAGCAGCTGTATAAAGAAGTCCATAGCTTATTTAAACCAGGTATCCTTGATGTTATCGAAGGTTCCATCGTCCTTTAATTCCTGCATTGCCTTGTTGATATGTTTGCACAGCTCTGTATCATCCTTGCGCATTCCGATTGCATATTCCTCTGTACCGAAGTTTTCATCCAGTACCACATAGTTCACTCCGTTATCCTGCTGCTTCATATAGTAACGCGCCAGAGTCTCATCTACAACGATGGCATCGCTTCTTCCGGATTCCAAATCCATGAAACAGTCATTGTTGGTATCAAACTGGGTCGGCTTGCCATCCTTTAAGCCTGCGACAAAGTCCTTATCCTTCATGACCGCATCATACGCACTGGAATTTTTCTGAACCGACAAGGTTTTATCCTTAATGTCCGCCTTTGTCTTGATTCCCGTCTTATCCGTTGTGATAATTATCTGACGGTTTTCCATATATGGATCAGAGAACAGCACCTGCTTTTTACGCTCCTCCGTGATGGAATATCCGTTCCAGATCAAATCGATATTCCCGGACTCCAGCTCTGTTTCCTTTAAATCCCAGTCAATGTTTTGAAACTCAACCTTCTTACCGATTTTCTTTGAAACGGCTTCTGCCAGCTCCACATCAAAGCCGACCAGCTTCCCATCCTTTTTAAATCCCATTGGCGCAAAGGTATCATCTATACCAATGGTCAGTACCTCCTTGTCATCCCCCTTTGCTGTATCTGATCCACAGGCAGTTAAAGTGAGTGTGCACAGCAGTGCGAGCATTGTTAAAGCTATCCTTTTCATACATTTTTCCTCCTCAATTTCAAGCGTCTGATGAAAAAAAGCTTCCATCCTCCGGATTTTGTCCAGAGGACGAAAGCTGTTGCTTACGTGGTTCCACCTCAATTTATCAGCTCCTTGCGGAAACTGACCTCAGTAAGTGATGATCATGCTCATCGTCATGGAAGCATCACTTTGATCGGTAACGGAATCAACCGGCAGACACTACTGTTGTTTCGCATCTGCAGCTCCAAGACGTGTTCCACAGCCAACTCATGATTCCCTTCTCAGCAAACGGGAACTCTCTTTCATGCCTGGACATGTGTACTATTTCTTTTCATCGCTTGTACTGTAGTTACAGTATACGGGATGAAAAATGAAATGTCAATGCATTTTGTAAGAAAATGTAAGAATGCGGTATCTCAATGAAATACATCAGAAAGTATTGAAAGAAAATGTAAAATTATATATTCTGCGATTCCTGCACCTGCCGCTTATAAATACAGGTCCCCTCCTTCCAGGTTTCCAGCACCTGAATATTTCGTATCTCCTCCACCGGAATTTCCAGCGGATTTTGATCAAGGACGGCAAAGTCCGCCAGCTTACCTGCTTCCAGCGTTCCCTTTTGATCCTCCTCATGGTACTGCCAAGCCGCATACTGCGTGATCGCACGCAGGGCCTCATAAACATCAATACGTTCCTTTTCCCCGAGAAGCACTCCGTTTTTTGTACGGCGAACAGCGGCACACCATACGGATTCCATCAGATTCGGTGCGATAACGGGAGTATCGGTATGCAGGGTGAACACAAGTCCAAGCTGCAACGCATCCCGCAATGGAGAAATCAGCGAAGCCCGCTGTACTCCGAAGTTTTCAATATGCACATCTCCCCAGTGCCATACATGTGCCGCAAAGAAGGAAGGAATCATTTGCAGCGGCTTCATCCGTTCCAGCTGTTCCTTTTGCACTAGCTGTGCGTGAATCATGACAGGACGTAAGGTATCCTTAGCATCCAGCTCTCTTACAACCTTTTCAAACTGTGTCAGATACTGCTCAGCTGCTGCATCACCATTGCAGTGTGCGAGAAGCTGCTGATGCTCCAGCAGACTTTTGCGAATACAGGCAGCCACTTCCTCATCACTCATCGTTCCATATCCGTAATAGTTGGCATCCCCCTGATAAGGTGTTTGCATCCATGCAGTTCGTCCCTGTGGAGAGCCGTCAAGAAACATCTTATATCCACCGATGCGAAAATGCTTATGATACTGCACTCCCTTTGGCTTGCTTTCCTTTCGCAGTGCCTCACTGTCCCGGATTCCCACATAGCCGACCACATCCTGTTTCAATATATTACGAGCTGCGGCCTCTTTCAATATGGCATATACCGCCGCATTCATCATCCCGTCCTGTATGGTGGTAATTCCATAGCTGGCATATAGCTGCAAAGCATCCTCCAGCAGCCGCATCATCTCCTCCATGGATGGCATCGGCACATGATGCAGAAATGATGTAAAGGCATTTTCCTCCATATAGCCGTTCAGCATACCATCCGTATTTCGTCCATATCTGCCGCCATCCGGATCGGGTGCATCAGGGGGGATATTGGCCAGCTGCATTGCTGTATATGATGCAACACCCATATGGGAGGATGCATGAGTAATCACGATTGGCCGCCTGCCGACAGCCTTTAGGACATCGGCATCCGGATGCCGGCGCTCCTTAAGCAGCGTATGATCATAGCCGACACCACTCACCCAGTCCTGCTCCTTCAAATGATGCTGCTGTATGAAATCAGTAAGTATGTGCTGAATATCCGCAAAGCTTCTTGCACTGCTTACATCCGCCTGACGGAATGTATTCGCACAGGATACCAGATGGCTGTGAGCATCTATGATTCCCGGGATGATGACTCTGCCGCCCATATCCACACAATCTGCGGCTTTATATTCTTCCGGTATGTGATCACCGATGTAAACAATGCTCCCCTGTTCGATGCACATACAGGATGCTGTTTGTCTGTCCTTCATAGTGAGTATACGTGCATTTAAGATCTGTATCATAAAAACACCTCCTGCTTATAGTGTACCACACGGTATGGATTTCATGAAATCCGGTTTGCCGGCGTAATTGATTCCCCTATGCAATTTATCCTTGGTTCACAGCACTGCCTGCTTTTTCTTAGTCTGCCCTGCCTAACCAGGAACACCACCAAGTCCTTTTCATGCAACACCAACCACAGAAAGCTTTCTCTGTTAACAGGTCTTTATGCGTCCCCTCCCTTTCCTATCCGTATTGTTTCCATATACCCTACAAATGCAGATAACCTCCACGATATGGAAACAGTCTGAAAGCATATGAACTTTATATTTATCGTTCATCTTCCTGTTTATCAAATTATCTTTCTCAATTCCTATGCCGAGTACACTAGAAAATGGATTGATGCCTATCAGATGAGAAATGAGGAAGGCGAGATGGAAAGTAAGCGAAGCCTGATGAGGAGGATTTACATTTATCTCCTGGAGATAAATGAAATTGTTAAGCGCAAGGGATTCGGGAAGCTGAATGACTTTGAACAATTATGCTAGGTTCTACCCTTCGGGTACCTGTTTAAAAACAATGATGAAGATGGTATATTAAAAACAGAGGAAAGGCTGGTGAAGAAGGTTATACCCAAAAGACACCAAGTGGAAACGTACAGAAAATTTCATGATGCAGAAGATCTCCGGTCGATAGGGATGGCAACGCAGATACAGGAGCAGCGCGAAAAAAATGCTATTTTGGATAGTTTTGAAGATGGTGTTGAACAGGGAATTAAACAAGGCGTTGAACAGAGAAAAAAGAGGTGAAAGATTGCTGTTAAATCGACTAATGAAAAGTAAATATCATCAAGACTGCTCAACATGGCTATGCTCTTTATCAATGGAACAGCTCGATCTTGTATCCAATTTATTATACACCTGTGATACCTTACAGAAACTGAAAAATCAGCTTGCTGTTCACAAATAATACATATAAAGTACACAATAAAACTGTTTCAAATTCAGGTTCCTTCTTACTTCAGGGTGTATGCAACAAGAGACTTCCACTATTGTATTTATCAATAGAAGTTAAAGTCTCCCTGTTTTGAGTTTACCCACATTCGAGAAAGAACCCAAATTCATAAAAACAGTTTTTCGACAGTTGCATATAGAAAATAATTGGTGTCTGCTATTTTTATCAAGGTATAAAGCCTGCATAAATAGAACAGATGTTCGCGGCACTTAATATTCATTTGTTACATGTTCTTTATCAGCATTATTTTCATTTATATTGAAAGAAAATGAAAATAGTTTTGAAAATCTATTGACAAATCATGTAAATCAGCTTTATAATCAAGACTATACATTCGATTGATTCAGGAAGAGTAACAGAACCCTCGGATCCAAAGAGAGCTGATGACGGTGGAAATTCAGCGTGAAGAGATCTTGTGAATGGCCCTGAAGAGAAGCATCGGCGAAAAGTGATGAGTAGCTGATGACGCAATTCCCGCGTTATCTGAGGAAGCAGACATGTTGGTGTTTGTATAAGAGTGTTTTGCATTTGTCTTTTCGCAAAACGTATAGGTGGCTAAACGAAGATCCTTCGTCCTATGATACAGGGCGGAGGTTTTTATTTTTATTCTCACTCTTATACAGTAGCAGGAAAGGAAAATAGAATGGAAAATACAGAAGCAATTCTCTACTGTCACAGCAGACGATGGCGCAGCTTTTAACAGCCGCCTATGCAGAGGACAGGAGGAACCCTATGATCTATCCCGATTTACAAACTGTGCGTATTTACGCAGACACATATACACGAATTCCCGTTTACACAGCACTGGATTATGAAGCAGACGATATGCTTGATCTGTATGCAGCGCTGCGGGGACCCTATTCATTTTTTCTGGAAAGCGGTGTTCTGAACTCGTATGGCCGCTATTCCATCATCGCTTTACCCTGTAGGAAACGCCTGGTAAGCAGAGGTGGAACTACAGCTCTCATTCAATACGATGAAACAATACAGCTGGATGGAAATCCACTGGACATCCTAAAGAAAGAAATGCAGGAATGTGCTCCCATCTATCCGGAGCTGCCGGTATTTACAGGAGGAGCAATCGGTCATTTCAATTATGATATGATTCGCTTATTTGAAGCCATTCAGGATAACCGGCTTCCCTCTCTAAAGCTTCCCCTGATGCAGTTTGCATTTGTGGAAGAGCTGCTGGTGCTTGATCATGAACAGCACCGACTGTATGTCATTGTGAATATGCAGACACAAAACGGATGTCTGGACAACGCCTATGACAAAGCGGTTCAACGTATTTACGAGCTGCGGGCTTTCCTGTCACACAGAAAGCCGTATAGTGGAAAGCCACTTGCAAGGCGAACCGTCACAAGCTCCATGAATAAGCAGCAATTCATGGCTAACGTGGAACAGGCGCAGAAGCACATACAGGAAGGCGATATCTTTCAGGTTGTACTGAGTCAGCGTATGGAGGCTTCGTATACAGAGGATCCATTGGATGCGTATGTTCAGCTTCGTTCACTGGGGAAAAGCCCCTATATGTATTATCTTGATTTTGATGAATATGTCATTGCCGGTGTTTCACCGGAGCTGCTGTTAAAGGGTCGCGGACGTTCCATTATGACGATGCCGATTGCCGGCACCCGTCCCAGAGGAGCTGATGAACAGGAGGATCTGAAAGCAGCACAATCCCTGCTGGAGGATCCCAAGGAGAATGCAGAGCACAGCATGCTCATTGATTTAGGACGGAACGATATCGGCAGGGTATCGGATATCGGCAGTGTTCAGGTTCGGCATATGAAGCAGGTGCAGCGTTATTCCCATGTCATGCATATGACGAGCGAGGTACACGGGCGGCTGAAGGAAAGTTGTGATATCTATGACGCACTCGCCAGTGTCCTACCGGCAGGAACTCTGTCCGGTGCGCCGAAAATCAGTGCAATGAATATCATTGAACAGCTGGAGCCGGTAAAACGGGAAATTTACGGTGGGGCTATCGGCTTCTTAGGCTACAATAAACAATTTGATGCCTGTATCACCATCCGTACCTTTGTCTTTCATAAACATAAGGTCTATTTACAGGCAGGAGCCGGAATCGTAAAGGATTCCGTACCGGAAAAGGAATATGAGGAAACGCTGCATAAAGCTAAAGCCATGCTTCGTGCAGTACACGGTGAGGTGACGGTATGATTGTAATCATCGATAACTATGATTCCTTTACCTACAATCTCTATCAGGCAGTTGCCGTATATGCGCAAGATGTCATCGTATTGCGAAATGATGCTGTTGATGCCTCTATGCTGCAAAAGCTGAAGCCGACTGCTCTCGTGTTTTCACCGGGGGCAGGTCATCCCCATGCTGCCGGAAATATGGAATCTATCATTCAGCAGTGTTACAGGGATATTCCCATGCTGGGAATCTGTCTGGGGCATCAGGCCATAGCTGAGGTATTTTCTTCCAGAATCACCTATGCAAGGGTGATTCGGCACGGTGAGTGCGATGCAATCACGCAAACAGCACCCTGCGCGCTGTTCGATGGTCTTTCCACCACATTTTTGGCAGCCCGCTATCATTCTCTGGTTGTTGAACAGCCGGGTGAGGAGCTCATCGTAACTGCTGAAAGCAGCACAAAGGAAATCATGGCGATTCAGCATCACCGCTATCCTGTATACGGCATTCAGTTTCATCCGGAATCGATTCTGACACCGGACGGTATGCGAATTATTGAGAATTTTATAACGAAAGCGAGGAGCTATGTATGTTAAAGGAATATATTAAAAAGGTCAGTGAACACCATGATCTGACAACAGAGGAAATGAAAACTGCCATGAATATCATTATGGATGGCAGAGCAAGCAGTGAACAGGTCAGCGCATTTCTGATCGCAATGAAGATGAAAAAGGAAAGTCCTGCGGAAATCGCAGCAGCGTCCAGGGTCATGGTAAGCAAGGCGACACCGCTTCCAACCGATGTGAAAGGTATTGTCGATATCGTAGGCACCGGTGGTGACTGTCTGAATACCTTTAATATTTCCACCACCTCCTCCTTTGTATTGTGCGGTGCAGGACTGGCAGTTGCCAAGCATGGAAACCGCGGCGTATCGAGTAAAAGCGGAAGTGCGGATACCCTGGAGGCACTGCATGTCAACATCACCCTTCCGCCAAAGGAAGCAGCCTATCTGCTGGAGAAGGTCGGCATCACCTTTCTGTTTGCCCAGACCTATCATGAAAGCATGCGGCATGTCGGCCCGATCCGCAGACAGCTTGGATTAAAGACAATGTTTAATATTCTCGGACCCCTGACGAATCCGGCACATCCCGATACCTATGTCATCGGTGCCTACAATGAGGAAATGGCAGATGTCATGATTCATGTCTATCAGGAAATGGGTGTTAAACAGGCAGTGGTTGTGCATGGGAACTGCGGTATGGATGAGGTTTCCATGACCGGAGATACCCTTGTACATGAGTTAAAGGACAATCAGATTTGTACGTATACGATTTCTCCGGAGCAATTCGGCAGAAAGCGCTGTCAGCTGCAGGAGCTTGTCGGCGGAGACAGTGTGGAAAACGCCAAAATTCTCATGGATATTTTACAGGGAGAGCACAGTGCCAAACGGGATGCCGTTTTACTGAACAGCGGCCTTGCCCTGTATATCAGTGGACGTGCTGACACCATGGAAGACGGAATCAGGCTGGCTGAGCAGAGTATCGACAGCGGACAGGCGCTGGCGAAATTCAGGATGTTTCAACAGCTGTCACAGGAGGTAGGTGCATGATACTGGATACGATCATAGAAAAGAAAAAAACTACACTGGAGGAGGAGCTGATGCGGATGCTTCCAAGAGAACAGGGTAAGATCGCCAAGCAGATGAAGCTGTATGATTCATTATTCGTTATCGGAGAAATAAAAAAAGCAAGTCCCAGCAAGGGTGTCATTGTAGAGGATTTCAGCGCTGCGCGCTTTGCGAATGCGTATGATGAGGCAGGTATCAATGCCATCTCCATACTGACAGAACGCAATTTCTTTCAGGGCGGCTTGGAAAATATAGAAATTGCCCGTTCCGTGAGCGATCTTCCTATTCTGCGCAAGGATTTCATTATGGATGCCCGCGAGGTTGTGCAGACAAAGCGTATTGGCGCAAACATGATGCTGCTGATTGTGGCTATGCTGGAGGATGCAACCCTGCGTGAATTCTATCAGCTGGCACGCTTTCTCGATCTGGAGTGTATCGTGGAGGTACACAATGAAAAGGAGCTGGAGCGGGCATTGCAGCTGCAGCCGGAAATCATCGGTATCAATAACCGCGACCTGCATACCTTTGCAGTATCTCTGGAAACAACAAAGCGTCTAGCTTCCAGAATTCCTGCGGATATCAGCATCGTTTCCGAAAGTGGAATTTTCACCCATGAGGATATGGAGTATGTAAGAAAAGCAGGTGCAGATGCTGTTTTAATCGGAGAGAGCTTCATGCGCTGTCCGGATATCCGTACCCACCTGCAGGAGCTGAAGTATGGCAGTTGTAAAGCTGTGCGGTATTAAAAGCGAAGAGGATGCGGCACTGATGAATGAGGTGAAGCCGGACTATGTCGGCTTTGTATTCGCTCCCGGAAAGCACCAGATATCCGCAGCCTCCGCCTGCAGGCTTTCAAATATCATCCGATACAGCAGGCTTGTCGGTGTTTTTGTGAATGAACAGCCTGCCGTCATAGCTAAAATTGCCAAGCAGACAGGTCTGGATGTTATTCAGCTGCACGGAGATGAAAGCGATGCGGATATCCGGCAGCTGAAAAAAAGCTGCAATTGTGAAATATGGAAGGCTCTGCGTATCGGTCAAATCAAGGATATGGATGCTGCAGCGTTTCCGCATGCGGATCGTCTGCTTGTGGACAGCTATGTACAGGGCCTGCGCGGAGGAAGCGGAAAGCGGATCGCTATGGAATTGTTACAGAAGCTGGACGTGTCCAGACTCATCATTGCCGGTGGAATCTGCAGGGATAACGTAAAGGAAATTCTGGCATTGCAGCCTTACGGCATTGATGTCTCCAGTGCACTGGAGACCAATGGCAAAAAGGATAAGGAAAAAGTGCGCACGTTTATGAAGCAGCTGAAGGGTTGAACAGAAGCAGACCAAGCACTGTAAAGGAATACTGCAATGGCGTGCATTTTACAAGATAGATGCCCGTAAAAAGCGGGAGATGGGAGGCAGTATGACAAAAGGAATGTATGGAGCGTTTGGCGGACAATATGCGCCGGAAACACTCATGATTGCTCTGGAGGAGCTGGAGAATGCCTATGAGCAGGTAAAGGATGATGCGGATTTCCAGCAGGAGCTTCAGTTTTATTTAAGGGAATATGCGAACCGTCCTTCTCTGCTGTATTATGCAAGGAAGATGAGCGAGGAACTGGGCGGTGCAAAGATATATTTGAAGCGGGAGGATCTGAATCATACCGGTGCGCACAAGATCAATAATGTGCTGGGGCAGGCATTGCTGGCAAAACGAATGGGAAAAACGAAAATCATTGCGGAGACGGGTGCCGGGCAGCATGGGGTTGCCTCCGCAACAGCGGCGGCTCTTTTCGGTATGGAATGTGAGGTGTTCATGGGGGTTGAGGACATGCGCAGACAGTCGCTGAATGTATTCAAGATGGAGCTGCTGGGGGCAACGGTTACCGGGGTATCCAGCGGCACTGGCACCTTGAAGGATGCCTGCAATGAGGCCATGCGTGCATGGGCTTCCCGCTGTGATGATACCTTTTATGTTCTGGGCTCCGCTGTCGGACCTCATCCGTATCCGATGATTGTCCGTGATTTTCAGAAAATCATTTCAGAGGAAATGAAGGAACAGTGTCTGGAAAAGGAAGGTCGTCTGCCGGATGCGGTCATCGCCTGTGTGGGCGGCGGCAGCAATGCTATCGGTACCTTTTATGATTTTCTGAAGGATGAGGATGTTGCCCTGATCGGATGTGAGGCGGCGGGAAAAGGGATCCATACCGAACAGCATGCCGCAACCATTGCACGCGGCAGTGTCGGTGTCCTGCATGGCATGAAATCACTGTTTCTACAGGATGATGACGGTCAGATCATGCCGGTGTATTCCATTTCCGCAGGACTGGATTATCCCGGAATCGGACCGGAGCATGCCGACCTTGCCCAAAGCGGGCGTGTGCAATATGTGCCAGTCACAGATGATGAAGCGGTTGCGGCTTTTCTGTATCTGACAAAAACAGAGGGCATCATACCGGCAATTGAAAGCAGTCATGCGCTGGCCTATGCCATGAAGCTTGCCCCGACCATGTCAAAGGACAGCATACTCGCAGTCACCCTGTCCGGACGTGGTGACAAGGATGTAAAAAGTATTGCGGAATATCTGGAGGTGGACATTCATGAATAGAATCGATGCAGTATTCAAGAGATTGAAGCAGGAACAAAAAACGGCCTTCATCGGCTTTCTGACAGCAGGTGATCCGGATATTCCCACATGTATGGAATGTGTGAAGCAGCTGGAACAAAACGGCTGTGATATCATTGAAATCGGAATCCCCTTTTCCGATCCGATTGCGGAGGGACCTGTCATTCAGGAGGCAAGTCTTCGCGCCTTACAGAATGATATCACAACAGAGACTGTTATGCGTATGGTGTCGAACATTCGCGAGTTCTCCCAGATTCCTCTTGTTTTCCTCCTGTATTACAACCAAATCTTCAAATATGGGGCAAACCGGTTTCTCAGAGAAAGCGAAGCTGCCGGTATTGATGCGCTGATCATTCCCGATCTTCCCATGGAGCACCGTGAGGAATTAAAGCCGCTTGCGGATGCACATCATATACAGCTGATTTCCCTGGTAACACCTGTTTCCAGTGTCCGTAAGAAAAGCATTGCGGAACAAAGTGAAGGCTTTCTGTATTGCGTGACATCCCTTGGTGTAACCGGCGAGCGAACGGAATTTCAGGCGGATTTGAAGGCATTTCTAAACGAGCTTTCCGCTTACAGCGATACGCCAAAGGCACTTGGCTTCGGTATTTCCACTCCACAGCAGATTACCGAGATGAAGTCCTATGCGGACGGTGTGATTGTCGGCAGTGCCATTGTGCGGCAGATCGGGCGACTGGCGAAGCAGGAAATCACGCTGGAAGAGATCGGCAGCTTTGTGAAAACACTTGCGGATGCGGCACATGCCTAGAAAGGGACAATGCGTCCTTTTTTTGTACCGATTGCAACGAACGCTTCACCACTTCTACAGATGTACCTCCTATACCAGCCACCTTCTTCAGCTCACGTAAACCGGCGGCTTCTCTGCCCTGTCGTAATGATTTTTCAGCTAAGCACTAACAGAATACATGCAGAAGCAAAAATGCATCGTTTATTTTCGCTTTATGGCAGTATTCTCTGTGCCTTGGGATAAAAAAAAACCCTTATTTCAAACAATAGATTTGTTTCATCCGACTGCCTGTGAATAAGGGATTTTTTACAGTATGAATTTCATAGTTCCTTTCTCGATTATGGATAAACTCAAAACAGGAGATTCAACATTATTGTATTTGTCAATAGTAGTTGAAATCTCCCTTTTGCATACACCCTAATGTTAGAAAGAACCTTTACATCATGTTATTTGCTTTTTCTTTCATCTTTAAAAACCGTTTTTTCTGCCTGTTCCTTGATAGTTTCCAGATTTGTTTTATACTGCTTGAATTTCTCAAGTGCCATCGCATCCGTCTTTTCATCCTCATAAAGGTAAATTGAATCAACATTTATCATATCAGATTCCTCAGACAGATCCGTTTCCTTTGCAGAGCTGATACCGGTGATCTTCACATCGTAATAATCTGTATTCTTTTCTGTGGAATACTTACTATCCTCTGTAACCTTTGTGCGATAAACATAATGTGCTGTACCGGTATGATCATAGGAACGATATTCATAATACACACCGATCAGCGCGACATGTTCAACAGTTACCTTGGTTGAAGAGAAAAAAGATGTGCTTCTGTCTTTTATATAGGCTTCCAATGCTGCTTTTGCCGCTGCCTCGAATTTATCAGAGCTTGCCTTTGGAATCTCTGCGAAGGTTTTATATACGATTTCCAATCCCTCTACCTTTACCTTCTTCTCTGGATTTTCCACCTTTACTTTACAGCTGTCTGCGGTAGCCTGACTGTATTCAGCTTTCAAAACTGCATCATCGCCGTTTTTCAGTTCGCCATCCTTTTCCACCTTATAGGTAACATCGCTCATAAACATACGGATATCCTCGTTTGTATGATCATAATCCGGATTACAATTGATATCCGCCGTTCCTTCACCGGATACGCCTTCAAAGGTAACGGTACAAGCAGAGGTCAAATCAATCGGTGTCTTCTTTACACTCTGATAAATACTGAATCCAGCAATACAAACGATAACGACTGCCGCCGCAATACCGCCTATGATTGTATTCCGTCTGCCTTTTTCCGTCTTGTAATATGCCTTGCATTTCTCAGAAAGCTTAAGAGCATGATCCTGGGCTGCTGCAGATGCCTTTGATACAGCCTCTCCGGCAGCTTTTGCGCCCTCACTTAAATCCTTCATTGCCTCCTCGGCTTCTACCTGCTCATTCCTTTTCACAAACAGGATATAGATACTGATTCCTGCTGCTGCAATTTGTGCAAGCACCATGATGACGAGCATGATTCCCTTGTTATCCATACTGCCGGAATACGCCATCGCGGCTGTGAAATCACCACTTGCCAAAGCATGTACAGCCCGTATTGCCGAAAAGCAGAAAAGCCCCATCAGCAATGCAGCACCATTGCAGCCAAGCAAAAGCTTTCCCATAAATGAAGCATCCTTCAGATAACCGATTCGAAACGCATATCCTCCAACCAGTATTACAAGGATGACAAAATCGATGTAATACAGCACACACAGACTGCGTAAGGAAGACAATGCACTTGATAATCCGGATAAGCTGTCCAGTCCCTGTCCCGCTGTGAGGTAAATAATCAGCATAATTACTGCCAGAATACCTCCCGCAATACTACCATACATCAGATATTTTCTTGTTGCATACTTTTTTAACAATTCCATTTCATTCCCCTTTCAAACAGCAAAAAAGCTATTCATGTAAATTATTATATCACACAATATCACATTGTTTAAAAAAACATATACATTTTATGAATAACCGCCGCTTATTTTTCAAGATTCAAATCGCTTGACATCTGTATCGGAGAAGTTCATAATGAACGGTGTTCAAGTTGGAGGTGGTTTATGAACAAGGTTGTTACCTCAAAAGAGGAGCTTCTGGATACTGCCAGACAGATTGTATTTCAAGAAGGCATTGATCAGCTCAGTATCCGGGTACTTGCTAAAAAACTGAATATTTCCGTTGGTGCTGTTTACAACTACTTCCCGTCAAAGTCCGACCTGCTGCTTGCCATTGTGGAAAGCTTCTGGAAAGGAATTTTTCACAAGGATATCTGCATTCTCAGTGAAACACTACCCTTTGCGGATTTCTATGAGGTTGTATATCATCGGCTTGCAGAGCATATGGAGGATTTCTTTTCCGTACTGCTGGGTCAGCTGGATATATTACGCAATACTGAAAAAGAGCGTGGAAAGCTGATGGAGGAACGTTATCAGCAGCATATCCGCGAGGGTTTCCTTTATGCCCTGCAGCAGGATTGCGATATCCCTGAGCATATCTGGAATGCTACCTTCACAAAGGCTGCCTTCATCGATTTTCTGATGGAGCATATGATGAATGATTTATCGCACCAAAGAAGGAGCTGTACCTTTACAAAGGAGCTTATCTGCCGGCTGCTTCAGGTAACGCACGGAACAACTACTCACGGCACAAAATAAACCATGTTCATATAATAAGGAGGAAGACACATGCAGGCTGTTATGGAAACTGCTTTTGATATTTTATATTTATGCACCGTATGTATACTGGGAATCACCATGATACGAAAGGCAAGAGGAAACCGTATGCTTTTCTTATTTGGCATCATGGCGGTAACCCTCGGGCTGGGAGACGCCTTTCATCTTATCCCCAGAGCCTATGCATTATGCACTGACGGACTTGCGGCTCACACGGCAGCATTGGGAATCGGAAAATTTATCACATCCATTACAATGACCATTTTCTACCTGCTGCTGTTTCGCATATGGGAGCTGCGTTATAACAGACACCGTCCCCTGCTTCGCACAGGCATGTATCTGCTTGCCTTGCTCCGCATGGCACTCTGCTTCTTTCCGCAGAATGCATGGACAAGTCCGAATGCACCGCTTAGCTGGGGTATCCTTAGAAATGTGCCGTTTGCATTGATGGGACTTTGGATCATCGTGCTGTTTTATCAGCAGGCAAAGCAGAAGGAGGATTTCGTTTTCAAATACATGTGGCTTGCCATCACACTGAGTTTTCTGTTTTACATTCCGGTCGTCTTATGGGCTGATACCCTGCCAATGATTGGAATGCTGATGATTCCCAAGACACTCGCCTATGTATGGGTTGTATGGATGGGATATCAACTGATGAAAAAGGAGCTGAATTATTTATGAAAAAAACAATCAATCTTGCATTTTTATATGCGATTCTCGCCATGATTGGCGGAGTCTTTTATCGAGAATTTACAAAGCTGAGCGGCTTTGATGGACGCACGGCATTATCCTTTGTGCACACCCATTTGTTTCTGCTGGGAATGGTTATGTTTCTGATTGTCACCTTTTGTATCAAGCTGTTTGCCATTCAGGAATCAAAGAAGTACAGGGCGTTTATCATCGTATATAATATCGGTGTTCTTCTGACCTCCCTGATGCTGGCGGTCCGTGGTGTTCTTCAGGTAAATGGCAGCACACTGACTTCTGCGGCAAACGGTATGATTTCCGGCTTTGCAGGTATTGGACACATTCTGGTTGGTATCGGTATGATTCTCCTCTTCCTGATGCTGAAGGAGAAGGTGAAGGAATAATGCACGTAGCGAAGAAATATCTGCTTCTGACAGCAGGCATTGTATGGGCAGCCGCAGGCTTCAATATTGTCAGGATCGGATGGCTGAGTACCAGCTATATGAGCATAGCAACTGCTGCTACCGCGGTTATCACCTTCCTGATTTTCTACCATATGATTTTTAAAAAGCTGATTCATAAGCATACAGAGCGCATTCTTGCCAATACAGAAGATCGTATGCATATCCTGCGCTTCTTTGATGCAAAATCCTATATTATCATGATCTGTATGATGAGCTTTGGTATTGCCCTGCGTGCATCGCATCTTTGGCCGGATGTATGTATCAAGTCCTTCTATACCGGTCTTGGCTGCGCACTGCTTGCGGCCGGAATCGGCTTCATACGACAGTATGTAAAAACCAGTACCTTCCGATTGCATGCGAATTAGTCAAAACGATACAGCCTGTTTTGCACAGCACTACAAAAAAGAAGAGAATTCAAATTTTACGTAAGGTATCTTTGAATTCTCTTTTTCATTTGTAATTTCTTTTTCTGGACAACCAGTTGTTTTATGCTTAACGGCTTTCTATTCCATCTTTTTTATTACACAGGTTTTCTTGTAGAAGGCGATGCCGTACCCGAGAATGTCGGTATAGCCCTTTCTGTGCAGACCCTCGATATACTGCTTTTCTTTTATCTGCTGTATTGCCAGCTCTGCACTCTTTTCCACATCCTCTTCACGCTTTGCCACCTTTAATTCAAACAGCAGTCCTCTGTTCTTGTTATACGCCGGTAGAACTGCAAGGTCGCACCTTCCAAATCCCGATTCCTGATTGGAAACAATGCGATAGCTGCCCTTCCCCTGCAGCATGCCGTTTAGAAATCCATGATAATACACTCATCATAGTCAAAATAGCTCATAGATTGAAATAATACGGTATTCAGAATTTCATTCGCTTCTTCCACATGCTCCTGCAGAAGTGCTTCCAGAAACGATGCCTGGTAGCTTCTGATCTGCTGCTTAAACCATTCTTCAAAAATGGTTGTGTAGATGTACTGTATTTCTTTATTGGGAATCATAAGCTGATAGGTGTTTGTGTCCGTTTTGCTTATAGCCTTCAGATAACCGGTAAACAACAGAAAGCTGTATAGATTGTCTGTATCATCCAGTTCCCGATACGTCAGCTCCGGTTTGATTATTTTTTTAATCATGCCGCCGCTGGACAAGATGTCAAAATCCTGTTTCATTTCCGCATTCCCCTGCTGCATGAAACGATACATCACATCATTACCACTCGTATTTGCCCAGAAGGATTCAGGTTCATCATCCTTCTGAATGATTTTTTTACATACATCAATACACTCCAGGGATTAGGCTCTGCCCACTAGTAGTGTAAATATCCTGATTACCACATCGATAACCATCGCGCCACGGGCGGGCAGCGCCTACCATTCCTTCACAGTACGTTCAAACTTTCTAAGCTCATAGTCATTCAGTAGACACATCACTTCTTCAGGTGTAAAGCCAAAATCTGAACTGGACTGTTTGTCAAAAACAGAATAGACATTAAAATTATTAAGACCTGTAAAAATCGATTCTTTTGCAATCCTCAGACAGCCTGTTAATACCCCTTTTTCCAGGGCATCGTTTGTTTTTAATGCAGCACTGAAAACATTTCTTAAAAATTCCACCATTTGATCATAGTAGCCATGCAGATAGGCACTTTGCAAGGGTACATCGCGCCATGGGCGGGCAGCGCCTACTCATATTCAGTGTCTAACCAAACCGGCGCGGTCTTGTATATAGGACCACCTTTTCCTCCAGAACATTTTTAATAAACATTGTTTTATCCACATAGTAATACTCTTTTTCTATCAGTTCTTTAAAGTCCTCGATTCCTATCGGCAAGCGCTTCATGATCATCAGCTCCTTGTTTTTATTATACCACGTCCCCTGTTTTACACAAAAAGATTTCGCCATGATGCCAGCTAAGGAATGTTTGCGCCTTATTAAGATAGAAGAGTATGAACAAGGGTGCTTATCATACAGCTACTTTTGTCTGGTATGTCCTACTTTATTTACGATATACAAATACATAACAGTTCCAACAAATATAATCCAGCCATACCCCATACTATAGTCATATACAGCATGGAGTAAGATAGGAATCCATAACGTTTTAGATTCCTCAAATACATAGATAAAGCCATATCCGATAAACAAACCAAATCCTATATTCGATATGCAATCTGTCAGAAATACAGACAGATCACCACCAACCACTACCGTTGGATATACGGCATGTGTGATTCCCCAGAATAAACTGCTCAATACAATTGCCAAAGCTGTATTCTCTTTTTTCATTATGGAATACATCACACCCCGATACAAATACTCCTCTGAAAACCCGATGATGATTAAATCCTGTATAAACAGATAGAAGCCAGGCATGTTAAATTGCTGATGTACAACAAAAAAAACACAATACATAATGCATAATAACAATAACAGATACGTATGTCTGATTCTGAAAAGCGAACCTGTATCCTTTCGAAATACAAGTAAGCAGATAATCGGGAGCAGCATCACCGCTATCATTTGTGTAATTACTGATATATGGATAAAACACGCAGATCAACACCTGCCACTTTTGCAATATACAAAACAACATATAGGATCCCTATTTCCAAGCAGCCAATTATAAACGCCGTTCATATGTTTTTCATTATTCACCTCATAACAGTAATTCCTGCTGGTGTTCTCACCTAATGCAGGCTATCATTCTAAAATAATCAAGCAAGCGGGAAAATCGTATGAATGGCCAGCCGATGCGCTTCCTTTTGCGCAAACACGGTACCCTGCATTCCCTCGCACAGCTCCTTTACAATAGCAAGCCCAAGACCTGTATCTCTGCCGCTACCACCATTGTCCTTTGTATAAAAGCGTTCAAAAATCGCCTTTGCATCTACATCATCCACAAGGTCATTCTCAAACACAAGCTCGCATGTGTTGTCTGTTCGTTTTGCAGAGATAACAAAGGTCCCAAAGCCGTGACGCAGTACATTGACACACAGATTATGCAGCATTCGCTTCAGATATACCGGATCACCTGTCAGCATTGTCATAGGATCGACCTCCAGTTGAACCTGCAGCTCCTGCTGTTTGAAATCCTTATAATAATGCAGCAGTACTTCACTCAGCATATCATAGATACGAATCGGCTCCGGATGAAACTCAATGCTGGCACTGCTCAGACGGGTATACAAAAACAGCTCCTCCAGTAAATCCTGCAGATATGTCATACGTGCCCGGATCACCTGAAAGCAATGCTGCCGTTCCTCTTCGCCCTCTGCCGTTTCCAGCATTTGCAGATACCCGCTGATGCTTGTCAGTGGAGTGCGGATATCATGTGATATATTGGTTATCAGATGTTTAAAATTATGGTCCATCCGCATCGCCTTCACACTTTCCTGCATATAATATTCCCGCAGCTTCTGCATTTCCTCGCATAGTGCCTTCATCTGCGGATCCATGGATGCTGAATAAAACCGGAAGGTGCTATGCTCCCGGTTGGTGTAGGTCAGCTGTTCTCTGATACAGCGGACATTTTTATGCTGAAGGAAGAGAAGCAGTAAAAGGAACAGACACAGCAATCCCAATACAAGCACGATAATTTCCAGCATATTGTTCCCTCTCTTCCTTATTTCAAATCTTTTTTCCGCAGCAGTACATAACTGCCTATATTATACAGGATTGCACTGGTAATTGCCACCATAGCAGCCCGGCTGTAGAATACAGCGTCCCAGGAATACGGCAGCTGACCGGATATCGCATACAGAATATAATCCGTATACTCCACCTTCAGTAATGACATAATCCCGGCATGCAGCATAAATACCGTCATACTGCCATAGCCTACAGACACCAGAATAGCAAGCACTTTGCTTCCGGTCGCATGAATGAGCAGATTCAGAAAGGATGCAATTACAGTCAGTATCAGCATCTGCATCAGGGAATAGCATATAAACTGCAGGATGGAGAAGGAGGCAAAGGAATCCTGCTGCCACAGATTTTCCACTACAACCATGACAATGATCACAGCCCAGTATATAAACGCGGTGATAAATGAAAACACAAAGCGTTCCAGCAACAGCAGCTCCTTACGGTGCATCATCGGATAGATATTCTTCACGAAGCCGCTGGCATATTCCTCACAGAAAAACAGAGACAGAAAAATCAGTACCGCTATCTGATAAAAAGAGCTTTTAGGAAAGTAATAAAGAAAATCAACAAGTGTATCCTTCCCCTGATGAAAGGTCGCAAACGGTGTATTGTTCTGCAACCCCACAGCAGTTGTCAGCCATAAATACAACAGCAGCATAACGGTCATCGAAATATAAAAGGACTTCTGCCGCACCATACGATATAAATCCATTTTCAGATTATTCCACATGTTCTTCTCCCTCCTTCAGGAAATAGGCTTCCAAATCCTGATGATGATCCTCCATGCCATAAAGTGCCACATCATGCAGTACCAGCTGTCGTGCGATATGGGAGGGGTCCTCATAATGATCATACAGACGCAGAATCCCCTTTGGCAGCACCTCATAGGTTTGAACAAAGCATGTTTCCTCCAGGATAACACTTGCCTTTTTCACATCATCCACCCGCAGCTGAAAGCAGTCCCTGCAGCGGTCCAGCAATTCCTCTTTTGTGAACTGCTCAATAATTTTACCAGAACGAATCACAACGAAATCCGTAGCAACCTTATCCAGCTCCGCCAGCATATGGGAGCTGATCAGGATACTCATGCCGCGTTCCTCCTGCAGACGCTTCAGCAGATCACGCATATCGCAGATTCCCTGCGGATCGAGGCCGTTTGTCGGCTCATCCAGAATCAGCAGCTCGGGATCCCCCAGCAATGCCATCGCAATTCCCAGACGCTGCTTCATTCCCATTGAGAAATCGCCTGCCTTTTTCTTTCCTGTAGTCGAGAGTGAGCAAAGCTTTAAAAGCTCTGTTATCAGCTCATGGCTGCAGCACCCAAGCATAAGTGCCTTCATTTTCAGATTATCATACGCATTCAACGCCGGATACAGTCCCGCATGTTCTATCAGCGTCCCTACACGCCGGAATACAAACGGATCCTCACCGGGATGCTTGCCAAACAGCTTCAATTCCCCCTGTGTTTCATGCAGCAAACCGCTCATCAGCTTCATAAGCGTGGACTTTCCTGCACCGTTTGGTCCGATCAGACCGGTAATCGATCCTTTTTTCATATGAAAAGATACCTGATCTACTGCTGTGAAATTATGAAATTTCTTTGTCAGGGCCTTCGTTTCTACGATCCATTCCTTCATATTATCATTCCTTCCTTGTACATGAAGATTATAGCAAATGAAGTTTCAGAAACTGTCTGGAAAAGGTTAAGAAAGAATAAAGAAAAGGACCTTAGTCCTTCCATTTGAATCCGATGCCCCATATCGTTTCAATATATTCCTGTTTCGAAACTGCATGCAGCTTGCTTCGGATATTACTGATGTGAACATTGATGGTCTTGTCATCTCCCAGATAATCATCTTCCCATGCATATTCATAGATTTCCTTTTTCGTACGTGCCCGTTTTACATCCCGCATCAGCAGCTCCAGAATCCTGTATTCATGTCTTGTCAGACGAATTTTCATCCCCTGAATTTCCAGATGACAGAAATCCGGCAGAAGAACAACACCGTCTACAGCAATGGCATGCTCCTGCTTCGGCATTCGTTTGCGCAGCTGAACCTGAATTCTGGCCTTCAGCTCCTTTAAATCAAACGGCTTGCACAAATAATCATCGGCACCCTCATTCAGCAGAGCCACGCGGTCGTCGATTCCATCCTTTGCGGATAGCACGATAACCGGAAGCTGCTTTTGCTTCAGCTCTCTGAGAAGCTGTTCTCCACTGACTCCCGGCAGCATCAAATCAAGCAGTACAAGCGATACTTCGGTGTGCTGCAAAATCAGACGTGCCTCTGTTCCGGAATATGCGTCCACACAGATATAGTCCTTTTCCAAATATTCATCGATCATATTGTGGATGGTTTCGTCATCCTCCACAATCAATATATGTTCTTCACTCACAGCTTTGTAAAGTCCTTTAAGGGCAGTGTGTCGGTTATCTTCATGCCAAGGCCCGAAAGCAGCGCAATGCCTTCCTCACGATATGTATCTGTCTCCAGTGCAGCCGGCTCATGGGCATCAACTCCGATGATCGCCGTATTGCCAACCTCTGCCGCAGTCTTCCAGAAATCAATATGCGGATACTGCATGGTATGCATGATGTCATTATAGGCAGCACCTGCCAGATTGTATTCCAGTGGTATATGTAATTCCTTTGCAGCCTGACACAGACGTATCGATTCGCGCTTTGCGACTTCATCAAACACACGACGGCCCCGCATGAACAGATCCGGATGACACAGGTAGGAATATAGATTGGTCTTCATCCCGGCGATGGCTTCATCCACATAGGCGATCAGCCATGCCTCCTCCTCACATGCGGTCCCAAAGTACACGCGTTCCTCATCCGTCTTAAAATAATGATTTCCGAAAATGATATAGTCAAGCTTTTTGTCGATCAGAAACTGCTTCAGCCAATCGATATATTTGGGGAAATATTCGCATTCCAAACCGATTTTAATGGATATGCGATCCTTATATTTCTCTTTTAAAGATGAAACGGAGGCATAGTAGTCATCGAACTTCGACAACGGCATCCGCATATTCGCCACAAAATCGCTGTCATATTTCCATGGGGAATGATCGGAAAATCCAATTTCCTCATAACCGTTTTTTATGGCACTTATTACATATTCCTCATCCCTGCCTGAGGCATGCATACAGCGCCGGGTATGCATGTGATAATTTGTTTTACGCATAGCTGCTCCCTTCTTTTCTCAACAGGTATACTATACCACAAGTTAAGAGGGAATAACAAAAAACCGACTGTATTTTATGCTTTTACATGCAATACATATAGCCGGCTTGCAAGTTTTGAAGTAGGCTGCCGTACAAACAACAGCCTGATTTCTACATTTTTCCTTTGCCCTGTAAAGTGCCTGTTCACTTCGTTCATACACATCATGAAAGCAGACCTGTGCATGTTCAACAAGACAGCAGTCTATGCTTATGGTCAGCGTTTTCTGCAGCTGTGGCAGGCGGATGGTGCGAATACGCTCGAGCAGGGTATCTATAACATGCTGCAGCTGTGCCTCATCCTGTATCCCGTTCAGATATATGCTGAACTCCTCCCCACCGATTCGTCCGGCAATATCACCCGGGCGCAGCACATTTTATATTTCATGCCTAAACTCAAAGCTTGCTGCAGATACCTTTTCCGTGAAGGTATCGTAAAAGCAGTTTCTATTCCGTAAAGATATAGAAAAAAAGGTCAAGCCTATCATTTTTTAAACACGATACCCTCGACCTTTTCATTACACTGTTTTGCTTATATGACCACAGGTAAGACAATTTCCGATAACCACTTAATTAAAGTAAACGAGTTCGTCATCCAGCGGCAGCACCTCGGTCAGCTGTTTTACATATAGAACCGGGACATTTCCCTGATATTCCTCATCAAATTCGACCGCAATCTGCGCCGTAATGCTGACCCAGTCCTTCGGTATCAGATTACTTGCATGCTCATAATGACACAGCAGCCCGATTAGTGAGGTATCATCTGCGCAACAGACCATGGCATAGCGTCCAAAGACAAATGCATTCGGTATTCCATCCACATGCGTTGCGATGACCTTTCCTTTCAGCTCTACGCTTTTTCCCTCATATTTACGGGGATGCTCGAGAGCGTCCATATACCACAGACCGTAATCGCCGTCCGCTATGCGTATTACATCCGCATGTAGATTAAACGGCATTTCGTCATCGCCAAGCTCCACGATCTGCCCATCTCTTGTCTCATAAATCAGCTGCGCACCCTTATTGATTGCTTTTATATTGTTTCTCAGATACAGCTTTTTCGTTGTTTCATCACAACGATTAAAGATAATCGTTTCCGAATGCAGCAGCTGATCGTAAATCAGGGAGCGCATATTATTCAGATAAACTTCAAACGTGGAGGCATCCACAGTAGAAAGAATTTGAACCAGCAGCCAGTCAAAGGGATATTCTACATCCATAAAGCTATTTAAATTCCAGGTTCCGTTAAATTCAATCATCACTCGGTCAGGTTCAATCAGACTGTCACATTTCTTTAAAAACTCATAGCTCATCGCCGCTTCATTATCCACAGTAACCAGTGCGGTATTTGTTTTTGTCAGAAAATCATCATCGTAGTCTTCCATACCTTCTTCACAGGCGAGCAGCAGTGTGCGCTCTCCAGTATTGAATCCTGTATCAAGCAGTGTTTCCTTAATCAGTGTTGTTTTACCGCTTTCCAGAAATCCGGTAAACAGATATACAGGTACTGTCATAGCCTTCTCCTATTCCGCATGAAACAGCTCTTTCAGCTTATCTTCTTCAAGCTTGGAGCCGATGACACAAAATCTTCCGGTATAGGTTGGCTGCCCTTTTCGAATTTCATATTCTTCCGGAACCAGATCAAAATACAGCCATTCCTTACTTTCAGTTTTCAGCATTCCCTTAGCACGCAGGACGATACCGTATTCCTCACTATTGGAGAGTTTCTCCAGAATTTGGCGAAGCTCCTCTTCCCCATAGGTGCGTACGGTTTCCATTCCCCAGCTGGTAAACACCTCATCCGCATGATGATGGTGATGATCATGATGATGCCCACAACTGCAGCTTTCCCCATGCTCGTGATGATGGCCATGGTCGTGACTGCATTCCTCACCATGCTCATGATGGTGGTCATGGTGCTGATGGCATGTCGGACAGATGTCCGCTTCCTCCAGCAACTCCTTTTCCAGTGATTTCTTTTGCTCCATTGCCTCCAGAATCTGTTCTCCGTTCAGCTCATTCCATGGTGTCGTTATCATGGTCGCATGTGCATTATGCCCTCTTATATCATGGGTTACACTTTGCAGCTTTTCCTCACTCAGATTCTGCGTACGGCTTAAAATAATCGTATTGGCATATTCAATTTGATTGTTGAAAAACTCACCGAAGTTTTTCATATACATGCGACATTTCTGTGCATCCGCAACCGTCGTAAAGCTGTTCATACAAATTTCGGCTTCTTCCGCCACTCCCTGTACCGCTTTTATTACATCCGACAGCTTGCCGACACCGCTAGGCTCTATGATGATCCTTTCCGGATGATATTCCGCAAGCACCTTCTTCAATGCCTCGGAAAAATCACCAACCAGAGAACAGCAGATACAACCGGAATTCATTTCCCGGATTTCTATTCCTGCATCCTCCAGAAAACCACCGTCAATACCGATTTCACCAAATTCATTTTCAATCAGAACAATCTTTTCCTTATGTAATACATCCTTGATCAGCTTCTTGATCAGCGTTGTTTTTCCAGCTCCCAGAAAGCCGGAGATAATATCGATTTTCGTCATTCCAATAACCTTCTTTCCTGTTCCTTTGCAGTATTCCCAACGTCTGTTAGTATAACACCAGGATGCGAAACTTTCAAATACAAAACCATCCTCCTCGTAATGCTGAAAGGAAATGCTAACTCCATCTTTGCCCTTCCTTATCATAAAGACCATATTCCATGACAATTGGAACTATACTCTTTATCAGCTGATTCTTATCGGTACAAAAGGCATCCGCGTTCCCAGTCAAAATATTTAATGATGGCTCTGTCATTTTTACTATCCTATTATTTGAAGCAGCATCTTATAGAATTAGCATCACGACCTTTCCTATATATTAAAACCCCTGCATTTGCATACGCAGAAGCAGGGTGTTTCCATGATTTTCTTATGTAAGGAACCTCCAGCTATAAATACCCTCAGGATTCTTTATATTCCTCGTCGATGCCCTCCCAGCATTCCGCATGCCGGATTCCCAGCTTTTGCGGTTCAAACAACGGGTCCTTCCCCTGCTTTTTCTGCTTCGTGTAATCCTTCAAAGCAAGGAAAGCAACATTGCCCAGCAGAAGAATCACCAGGATGTTTTCTATCGCCATAAAGCCCATCAAAACATCGGCCAAATCCCATATGGTGGAAAAATCCGCCTGTGCCCCGAAAAAGATTACGGCAACCGTAAGCAATCGGAATACAAGAAGTGCCTTCTTATCGTTGATGATAAATTTCAAATTGCTTTCCGCATAGCAGTAATTGCCAATCAGGGAGGAAAAGGCAAACAGGATAATGGAAATCGTTATGAAATGAATACCCCAGGTTCCTACCTCTGCGGAAACCGCTGTCTGCACATACGGCATTCCCGTCAGTCCGTCCCGAATACCGAAATTCAGCAGCATGAACGCTGTTGTCGAGCAGATGAGGATCGTATCTATAAAAACGGATATTGTCTGTACAAGCCCCTGTTTAACCGGATGGGACACATCTGCTGTTGCTCCGGCATTTGGTGCAGACCCCATACCCGCTTCATTGGAAAACAGTCCGCGCTTGATGCCATACATAACACAGGAGCCTGCAAAGCCTCCGAAGATAGCCTGCAGATCAAAGGCTTCCTGAAATATCTGTGCAAATATTGCCGGCAGTCCGCTGATATTGGCTATCGTTATGTAAAGTCCCAGCAGAATATACAACACTGCCATGATGGGAACAATCGTAGAGCTGATGATACCGATGCGATGAACACCTCCGAAGATGACCGCTGCGGTAGCACCCGCAAGAACAAGACCTACCAGCATAGAGGCAGTCTGTGTATCCGTTACATAATACTCCAGAGCACTGCTTACATTATATGCCTGCAATCCGTTAAAACCGAAGATGAAGCAGGCAATCAGCAATACCGCAAACAGAATACCGAGCCATCTCTTATGCAATGCCTTCTCTATATAATATGCAGGACCTCCGCGAAACTGATCACCATCACGCTCCTTGTAGATCTGTGCCAGCGTGGATTCCACAAAGGCACTGGCACCTCCAATGAGTGCAATCACCCACATCCAGAAGATAGAGCCTGCTCCTCCTGCAGCTAGAGCGGTTGCGACACCGGCGATATTACCGGTTCCTACACGGGAGGCCGTTGATATCATAAGTGCCTGAAAAGAGGATACACCGTCATGGTGATGTGCCTTCTCCCCAAGCAGACGAAGTGCCTCCCCCAGCATGCGAAACTGTACAAAGCCTGTCCGTATACTGAAATACAGTCCTGCTGCGACCAGCAGAATGATCAATATATTACTGTATAAAAATGTGTTTAGATTTCCTAATAGTTCCTGAATGAAATTCACGCATTCACTTCCTTTCTTCTTATCGTACCCCGCATCCATCGCCTCATTCGCTGAAAAGCCCAAATAAAAACACGTTATCGGCGTGTTTAGAATGGAAATACCCGTACAAGTATACCATACTTATATAAAAATTGAAATCCTAGAATTTTAGTGATATATGATTGTATGTCGCAAAACCTTTTCCATCGTGTTATACTTATACATATAAAATAACATTGTAAAAAAGGAGACACACATGAAATATCCGGTATTGCGAACCAGGTTTTTACCTAATTTATATAAGCATTGTAAAAAAGTACAGGTGCTTCATGTCAGCTATGAGGACCGGGGCTTTCTTTCACAGGATGAACAGCGCGGTATCTGGCTGCAGGATACCAGAGAAAAGCTCTACGAACAGATTGAAGGCAACTTTACGACCTGTCAGGCCACAAGAATATTCTCCCTCCATAAGGAAACCTTTATCATTTTCAAGGATAATCTGACAAAGAAGCTCTTAATAGAATTTCTGGAAAATCTACTCACCGAAATCAGCTATTATTGTGAAGATCAGGTGCAGTTCAGTTATCAGCTTCTCACTGCCGTGTTGTTTCAGGATGGCTGTGAGCCGAGAATGACAATGGCAAACAAGCTTGGCAGGGATATCGAAGACAGCGATGAATTCAAACAAAGCACTGTCCTTCATAAATCTGGCAAGCCGCCAAAAGGCAAGTATTTCAAAAGCTGGAAGGATTATGAAAAGCAGATTGATGAGCGGAAGGCTGTGCACAGTCCTATCGAAAAGACGCAGCCCCAAAAGGAAGCACCCGTCGATACAGGTGATTATATGTATTACATTTAGAAGTCATTCAGTATATGGTGTCCAGAAAAGCGATGAAAGCATCGCTTTTTTACCATTTGATAAACTATCACTTCTGTCACCTTTTCTTATTTATTCTTTCATCGTGCTATAATAGAACAGGAGGTATGTTCTCATGTCTGTATATCTGATTCCCCTGCAGTCAGCACTGCTGCTGTTTCCATTTCTTGCAGCGATTATCACGCTGCCTTATATCATTATCCAATATAGGAAATACGGATCAATACTGCCGATTCGTGTTCTGATTGTGTATTCCTTTATATTTTATTTGCTATGTGCATATTTTCTTGTTGTGCTTCCCCTTCCGCCGATAGAGGAGGTGGCCGGTTATACAAAGCCGATTATGCAGCTGATTCCATTTGCCTCTTTAAAAGAGTTCACCATGAACAGCTCCCTAATCTGGAATGATCCCGCCACCTATCTGACAGCATTGAATGAGCCGAGTCTGTATCTGATCATCTTCAACATTCTGCTTACCGTTCCCTTCGGTGTTTATCTTCGCTACTATTTTCAATGCAGCTGGAAAAAGACTCTGCTGTTTACCTTTCTTCTGACCTTATCCTTCGAATGTCTGCAGCTGAGTGCACTGTTCGGTTACTATCCACGCCCTTACCGTCTGTTTGATGTTGACGATCTGATTACCAATACACTGGGCGGCATGCTGGGATATGCAATCACACCGGTATTTGCTCATTTTCTCGTTTCACGAAGCCGTATGGATGAAAAAGCATATGACCGCGGTAGAAGCGTATCCCCACTGCGCAGAGCACTGGCATTTTTCTTTGATAACCTCATCATCCTGTTGACAACAGCCATCATCACTGCACTGATTCTGTTATTACGTGATGAATTCCTGCTGACAAGCCCTGCCATACGCATCTGTCTTTTATATCTGGCAGTCGTATTTCTGTATCTGTTCATTCTTCCGATACTTATGCATGGCAGAACGCTGGGTAAGGCAGCTGTGAAAATCAAGCTTGTGACCCTGGATGGGCACCCACCGCACTGGTATCAGTATCTGCTTCATTTTATGATTCTTTACGGTCTCATCCTGCCTGCACCGTTTTATATTTTTCATTGTGTGCTGGCCTTTCTAACGCAAAGCGCTGCAGCGTACTGGATGTACGGAGGAGCTGTACTCATTCTGGCTGTCTTATATATGGTGACCATGTATCAGTGTATCCTGTCTTTGTTCGATAAGGATGCCATTCCCTGGTATGACCGATTCCTGCCGATAAAAAATCAATCTGGCATACAAGGGCTTAAAAAGGAGGTGACAGGTTCAGATACTGCCTCAAACACAGAGGATGATACCAGCACAGCAACCAGCTGACTTGCTTCCTTGAGAATTGACCATAGGATCTAGAGGGAGGAATTCGCATTGGCACATATCAGAATGAATTCGTACGGAATTTGTGCACTTTCGCCAATATACAGGGAGATTACCTTAGAATGCATACAAAAAATCCTGCATAGAGACCATACAGATTCTGGTAAAAACATAACACGTAAAAGCAAACAGCGCTGTTTTGACAGATGCTGTTTTTTTCACTGGCTGCCATATGTCTTCGACTTTGCGGCATCCCTATTCTCATGAACAAATTGAAAAATGTCCTCAGCTGTGCATAGGCATTGCAGGATTCTTTGCTTCCATATAAAAACAGGCAGACTACATCCGCTATGCTTCCTTTCATCATAAAAGCACAGCAGCCTTCTACACAACTGTCTGCTTTTGCGCCTCGCGAACAGTTTGTCAGCTTACCGTTGAAAAGATGCAGTCTGCTTCATACATCGACTGCATCCATATAGTGTGTCAGCTTCTGAATAAAGGAATCATAATCCTGACAGGTTACCAGCTCATTGAGAAAGGAGGGCTCACTTAAAATCTCAATCAGATGATCGAATATCTGCGCAAACAGCTTTCTGGAATCATCATGTACCCCCAGCAGTGTGACAATATGAACCTCATGCGTTCCCCATTCCATACCCTGCGGACACAAAACCACACTGATAAAGCTTTTCTTTGCATTGCTTGCCAGTGAATGCGGTACGGCGGCATCCTCAAAAGCTGTCGAAGACATATGCTCACGCGCAAAGACATCCGTTGTAAAAGAAGCATCGGCATAGTCTAGACGGATGGCATCATTGCACAGCGTCTGAATCAGCTGGGTGCGATCCATGTTCATATTTGTATAAAACAGTCTGGGATCAAACAGATTAAATAAAAACTCCTTCAGCTTATTCTTATTTTTTTCAGCCAGCATTTTGGTAATTGTGTTTTCAAGCTGATTCATGTCCTTTTCAATTAAAAAGGGATGAATGATGATGGATGGCTGAGGGAATGGTGTTTCTACAGTCGATATAATCAAATCCGCATGCAGAAGACTTGGCTGATATGAATGGATGGACATCGCATACTTGATCGTCACCTTGTCCTCAAAGCGGCGACTGATCTTTTCCAGCGTGTTTTGATGAAGACTATAGTAATCCGCATAGAGAAACAATACGGTCAGCTTATTTTTTGATTGTACATTATTTTCAAAATAGCTGCCGATATGGAAGGAGATAAAAGCAATTTCATCCTCATTCAAAATGATGTCATACATATCCTTAAACTGCTGTGCGATATAAACGGCAATATCATAGATCAGGGGATAGGTCGATTTTATCTTTGCCGTCAGCGGATTTTTAGCATAGTAATTATGCTCTACGCGATTAAACAGATTCTTGACATGAATCGTAAACTTTGCGATAAATTCCTCATCAAAGGGGTCCAGAAGATAGCATTCCTCCACATTGTGTATAACGGTATGGGCGATATCTATATACCTCTGTTCAATGAAGGAGGAAATGTTGGAGCCGTTAATGAAGGAATAATCGATCATCGTGGTGTTATTCATAATAATCAGGGTAAGATTATATAATTCCGCATCATTGATCTGTATCGCATATGCCTCTTCAATATATTCCCGGATTTCTCTTGCCACCGTATACTGCGGCGTTTCGAAAAACGGTGTGAGGTCCACCTGCTCATGCAGGATACAGCTGCTGCGGATGCGATCGATCATCACAATCAAATGCAGGGCTGTATTGTTCAGCGTATAGTCATTCGCAAACAGATTGTTGCGTGAAAAAATATCGGAAAGATTCTTCCGGAAATCCCAGAAGTGATAATGATAGGTCAGCAGCCGCACTTCATCCTTTAAAACAAAATTATCATAGGAATCACTGGTAATCAGCCGGCTCATCAGCTGGCGCTTTTCTTTTTCACTGCCATCGATAAATAGCATATCCTTTTCCTTGCGAATACCGATCTGATAGGCGGATATCATTTTGCGAATACTGCGGATATCGTTATCCACTGTAGATTCACTGACATAAAGCTCCTGTGCCAGATCAAAGATATCAATGCCGTTCTTGGAGGAAATCAGCTTCTGTATTATCAGATTCTGCCGTGTCTGCGGGGTTTCCAGATTATGCTTTCCGCTCTCCCGATAACGCAGATACTGCTCCGTGCTGCTTAGCTTATAGCCCTTGTTTGTGGAAATGACCAGTGGTTCTTCGACATGCTCTTCATTCAGGATACTGATGTATTTGCGAATCTGGCGGGTGGAAACGTGAAGCAGTTGGGAAAGCTCAGCTGCGGAAATCCAGCTTTCATAGTGATGCCATAAATAATCCAGCAATGTCGATATATTATCTTTCATGTTCAATCACTCTCCTGCCTTATCCCCCTGTAAACAATGATAGTATTACATGATAAGTATACGTGAATTCGAAAATCCGCTCAACTTAAAAAAGTTCCGTGCGCTAGGAACTTTTAAAATTTGTCTGTTTCGGCTGCATTCGTTATACTGAGGGTGTCGATAAGAAAGGAGGGCAGTCACACTGATTGGTATAAGAAAAAGAGACATATCACACGCTGAATCGCTTCAGCCAAGTACGGGAATACTTTGATACATCTCTTCTATATTCTAACACCAATCCAGAAAAATTTCATTCATTATTAAAAAAAGTCCGTAGAATGTTAAGAAGCTTACGGACACAAAGGAGATCATTATGAAAAACATTTTATTAGTTTGCGGTACAGGAGCCAGTAGCGGCTTTATGGCGAAGAACATCCGACAGGCCGCAAAAGCACGCAACATCGAAATCGGAGTAAAGGCACGAAGTGATTCTGTTGTAGAGGACTACATCGAGGATATCGACCTGCTGCTGGTAGGTCCGCATCTGAGCTATATGCTGCAGGATCTGGAGGACATCGCAGAGCCCCATGGCGTAGCTGTACAAATCATACCGAAGGATGCCTACGGCGAGTTAGACGGGGATGCCGTTCTTGATTTCGCATTACCCTTCCTTGAAGACTAATGCATCAAAAGCTTTCGCTTTTAAAGTAACTTAAACAAAATGAAAAAATGAGGAGAAACATATGAAAAAATTCATGGATTGGATGACGAACAAATTTACTCCGAAAATGAACAAGCTTGCGCGTAATCCCTGGATTGCGTCTGTACAGGAAGCGATCCTGACTGCAATGCCAATGATCTTTATCGGATCATTTACAACAATACTAACAGCCTTTGGAGGTCTGATTGACGGGTTCCCGGATTTCAGTCCATTGTCAACCTTCTCTTTGGGTCTGCTGTCCCTGTACCTTGCCTATCTGGTGCCTTACCTGCTTATGGAAAAGAAACGGCACAATAAGACAAAGAAGGAAGCAGGTCTGGCAGGTATCGGTTTTTTCCTGATGCTGGTAGGTCCCACCTTTGATGAAGCGGGTAACATTCTGTTTCAAAGCTCCACGCTTGGTAACGGCGGTATGATTGCGGCCTTAATGGCAGGCTTGTTTGTAGGCTTTGTGATGAACGCATTCTCTACACATTCCTTCTTTAAAGAAGACAGCGCTATTCCGGATTTCATCACAGTCTGGTTTGATACACTGATTCCGATTCTCATTATCCTGTTCGTCGGATGGCTGTTTATCTTCCAGCTGCACATCAATATCTTTGACTGTATCTATACCTTATTCTCTCCGATCTTGAGTGCGGGTGACAGCTTTCTCGGCTTTGTGGTACTGTATTTCTTCGGCTATACGTTTCTGTACACCTTCGGTATTTCCACATGGGTCATCTATCCAATTGAATCAGCTTTGATTTTACAGGGGATTGCCGCAAATCAGGCGGCTGTCGCTGCCGGAAACGCAGCATCTGTCATAAATGCAGACGGAGTTTCCTATTATTTCACCCTCGGCGGAGGCGGCTGTACCTTGGCGCTTGGACTCATGATGCTGTTTATGGCAAAATCAAAGAAATGCAAGGTCATTGGCAAGGCTTCCCTGGTACCGAATTTATGCAATATCAATGAACCCCTTGTATTTGGTGCACCAATCGCATTTAATCCGATTCTAATGGTTCCTATGTGGATAGTCGGATTGCTTGCCCCTGCATTGACCTGGCTTGCCTTATACTTTGATATCCTGCCGAAAATAACGACCTTATTCTCCTTCTGGTATCTGCCTGGACCAATCTGCTCCTATGCAGTTGGCGGCATGATCGGTCTGTTGTTTACCTTCTTCATATTCGTCTTATCCTGGATTATTTATTATCCGTTCTTCAAGGTATATGACAGACAGTGTATGCAAAAGGAAGAAGAGGATGAAAAGAAAAAGGATCAGCTGGCAAAGCGCAAAGCAATGCGTGAGCGTACAGAAGAAGCATAGAAAGGAAGGGTGTTATGAAAAAAACTACGATCGAACAGCTTAACAGTGCCGCTATGCAAATCATCTTACATGCAGGTGATTGTCGCAATCTGTTGAATGAGGCAGTCAATGCCCTCCTGGAAGATAAAAGTGAGGAGGATATAAAGGCTAAAATAACCGCTGCAAAAAAAGAAATAACGAAGGCTCATGTGATTCAGACCGAAATGATACAAAGCTCCATCAATGAGGATGAACTGCAAACAACATTGCTTTTCACACATGCACAGGATACACTGATGACCATCAACAGCGAGGTCAACTTAACACAGAATATGATACGTCTGTATAGAAAGCTGAAGAAATAATATGTGGAAAACAGCAACCGGATTTCCGAAGGGCTTTTTATGGGGTGGTGCTATTGCCGCAAATCAGGCGGAGGGCGCATGGAATATCGATGGAAAAGGGCCGTCCATGGCTGATATTGAAATTCTTCCGGAACACTATGACCGCAAGCATGTCGTTGGATTTACACATACCGCTCAGCAAATCGAAGAAGCACTGCAGGATAAGGATGGCTATTATCCAAGAAGGCACGGCATTGATTTCTATCATACCTATAAGGAAGATCTTGCACTGATGAAGGAAATGGGATTCAGCTGCTTTCGTACATCCTTCAACTGGACCCGCATTTTCCCAAACGGGGATGAGGATCTGCCGAATGAAGAAGGACTGAGATATTACGATGCACTCCTTGATGAAATGTTGAAAAACGGGATTGAGCCTGTCATGACCGTTTCTCATTATGAAATGCCGGTTCATCTTATTACAAAATACAAGGGCTGGTATGCGCCTGAAATGATTGATTTCTTTGTCCGCTTCTGTGAGATACTGTTTAAACGGTATCATAAAAAAGTAAAATACTGGATACTATTGAATCAGATCAATTCCCTTGGCGGCTGGGGAGAATTCGCCAGTCTGGGTATGGTGGAAGACGGATATGAGGATTGGGAGAGCGCAAAATATCAGGCTACGCATCATCAGTTTGTCGCATGTGCAAAAGCCACAAAGCTGGCGCATGAAATCGATGCGGGAATGCAGATTGGTATGATGCTGGGAGATGATGCATTATATCCTGCCACCTGTCGCCCGGAGGATGTTTTTGCTAATACGCAGCGGATGCAGATGAGCATCTATTTCTACAGTGATGTTTTACTGCGCGGGGAATATCCCGGTTATGCTCTTCGTTATTTCAAGGATCATCAGATACAGATCCATGCAAAGGAGGAAGAACTGAAGCTGTTAAAGGAACACCCTGCAGATTTTCTCTCCTTCTCTTATTACTTCACCCGAATCGTAGATGCGTCGCAGCCTCAGCCTAAAGAAAATCCGTATTTGGAAACCTCTATCTGGGGCTGGGCTACCGATCCTCTCGGATTCCGAAACTCTTTGAATCAGTACTGGGACCGTTATCATGTTCCTATCTTCATTGCGGAGAACGGACTTGGTGCGATTGATACGGTCATTGACGGACACATTCATGATGAGTACCGTATTGCTTATCTGCGTGAGCATATCAAGGCCATGAGGGAAGCCATCCTCGACGGGGTTCAGGTATTTGGGTATGCATCCTGGGGACCAATCGATATCGTCAGCTGCTCACAGGGAGAAATGAGCAAGCGCTATGGCTATATTTACGTGGATCGTGATGATCGCGGTAACGGCAGCAATGCACGAATTCGAAAGGATTCCTTTACCTGGTATCAGCATGTAATTCAAACAAACGGTGAAGAACTGTAAAGCAAAAAGGGATGCCGTATGCATCCCTTTATTATAAATGGAAAGGAGAAATTCTGCAAGAAACGCAGAATCAGACAGATATATGAAGCAATTAAAAAAAGGATTTCCAGCAGATTTTTTATGGGGAGGTGCCATTGCAGCGAATCAGGCAGAGGGTGCTTTTCTGGAAGGCGGAAGAGGATGGAGTGTTGCGGATATTCTCAAGGTGCAGGATAAGGGTGATCTTAAAAAGAAATCAAACAAGGAGACATCCATGAAGGATATCGAAGCTGCTCTGCAGGATACAAAAGGTTATTATCCTAAGCGCTATGGACTTGATTTTTATCACACCTACAAGGAAGATCTAAAGCTGCTGGCAGGCATCGGAATGAACTCCTTCCGCACCTCGATCAGCTGGTCAAGAATCTTTCCTAACGGAGATGAGACTATTCCAAACGAAGAAGGTCTACGCTTTTATGATAATCTGATCGATGAAATTATTAAAAACGGCATGGAGCCATTGATTACCTTATCACATTATGAAATGCCGCTGCATCTGGCAACTGCTTATAATGGATGGAATCATCGCAAAACCATCGATTTCTTTGTAAAATATGCTGATACGGTTATGCGAAGATATAAAGATAAGGTAAAGTACTGGATTGTCGTCAATCAGATCAACCTGATTCATCACGAATCCTTCAATCATCTGGGAATCCCCAGTGATCGCGTTTCTAACCTTATGGAAGCGAAATATCAGGGAATACACAATGAATGCACAGCAAGTGCTATCGTAACAAAAATAGGACATGAAATAAATCCGGATTTTCAGATTGGGATGATGGTATACGATGGTCTAAGCGAACCGCTGACATGTAAACCGGAGGATGTATTTGCGAATATGCAGCGTAATCAGCGTGAATATTTCTTCTCTGATCTTCTGCTGCGCGGAGAGTATCCGGGATATATGCTTCGCTATTTTCAGGAGCACGATATACGGCTGGATATCCGGGAGGAGGATGAGCGCATGTTAAAGGAAAACCCTGCAGATTTTCTGGCGATTTCCTATTATTACACGTGTGCATCTTCCAGCGAAAGCAATTCCTGTGCTGATGTAAATGATGATGGGGCGGTATCCAATCCTTATATAGAGGCTAGTGAATGGGGCTGGGGAATCGATCCGCTTGGTCTGCGAACGGTGTTGAATTATTATTATGATCGTTATCAAAAGCCGATTATCATTGCAGAAAATGGATTTGGGACCTTTGATGAAATCAGTTCGGACGGATGCATTCATGATGAGCGTAGAATTGCTTACCTTCGGGAACATATCCGAAACATGAAGGAAGCAATCATGGATGGAGTAGAGGTCATCGGCTATTATCCATGGGGTCCCATAGATATCATCAGCTGTTCCTCCTCCGAGATGAGTAAGCGTTACGGATTCATTTATGTCGATCAGGATGATTATGGAAACGGAACAAAGCGTCGGCTAAAAAAAGACAGCTACGACTGGTATCGAAGTGTGATTGATTCAAATGGTGAAAATCTGTGATAGGTGAAGAAGCATTCGTTCAATACGAGCAGCTGAGCTTAAAATATCGTCCGTTTTTACATGTATAAGGCGTTACGTTCATAGCTTCAGTGTATAAAAGAGACCTCCTGGTATAATATAAGCAAAAAAGAGAATTTAAACTACGAATAACGCGTAGGATTTCATTCTCTTTTCTTATTTTTCTTGCCAAACTCGGCTTAATTGAGGTTATTTAAAATCCGGAAATATCCATGTTAGGATATCTATGATTTTACCTATAACCCTACCTTGCTCATCACATTTCTTCTTTTCATTGGCCACATATGCAATTTGTTCTCGGGTAAAGCCTTCCTTCAGCAGATCTTCTACCTCTTTATCAGTCATCATTTCTTTAATAAGATTCTCCAGCTCTTCTTTCTCAACTAATGGCTTATTTCTATCAGGCACTTGTTTTTTGATTTTATTTCTCACTTACAAGTTAAGCGGAATACATACAATTAAAGTATTTACCACTTGGGGCTAAAACACATTGGTTGCCATTAGAAAGTTTTACAGACTGTAAATTCTGCTGTTCATCTGCATAAGCATCAGTCATGTTGCTGTATTTGTTCCATGCAAACTTAACTTTATTTATTAACTCTGCTTTTATTATTTTGTTTGTAGCCTGTTTTACCACACCACCTGCTGCCATCCATCCTATTAAAATTGGAATACCTTTAGATAAAATCCAAATTTTAATGGTCCAAATGATTCTTCCATTTACATATAATTCACCTTTAATTACTTCAACTTTTTGACCCTCAAAAGGAGTGTCTTTCAATTCCTTCTCTGAGAATACATAATTTGCGTTTTCAAGCTGCTCTTTTTGATTTTGGCTGTATGAGCCTGTTTCTACAATGTACTTTTCCGGTATTTCTTTTGAACTAACAGTATACTTTACATCTCCTAACACTCCAACACAAAGACATAATGATACGATGATAGCTGCTATTTTTTTCATATGATTCGCCTCCTTTAAATAGTACTTCTTTCACCTATATCATATCAAAATAATTTTTAAAATATAGAATTACATCATTCAACTTTTTATGGTATACTATTCTTAATAGCTACAGTATCTAACGGAATAAAGCTAAAATCGGTACTTATTTAAAGAAAGTCTAACCATTCACCTCTTTGATGTCAAATTGTTTGAAAAAAAGCAGGGATAATTTCCTACGAAAAGGGTAACTCATTATCTGTATATGCATAAACCGGCAGCTGTACTGACATATGTGACAGCTCATCATCTTCCTCATTTTCATACCCGTTTTTATAATCTACCTGAACTCTGGATATCCTTGTCTCCCATTCAAACACATGGATATCCAAATCATTTACGCAGTCGCCCAGTTCCCTTCATCCGGTATAAATACAGGCGTGATCTTTTTCCAATGCAATCGTGTTACAGTGTCCCGGATCACTCTGAAAATATACACTTAGTGAAATGCTAATTCTGCGCCAAGGCCCGCTGTCAACGGTCTATAGAATTCCTTGCCATTATTGTTGATAGGGGTATATAAATTACTTTGTACAGGAAACCACTCAAGGGGAAACCCTCGCTCCTACTGCATTCGCCTTTCCTCTTTCCCGACAGACCTGGATAATCCAAACGGCAATGCTCTTCTGTGGTTTCTGATGTATCATAACATCTTTCAAATTTTTGATGAATGTGTCATATTCCATCTCGCAGTGATTCAGTCTTCTCGTCCTGCATAATGATACTTTATATCTGCTTCCTTATTGCGTATTAAGCTGCATCCAAGAGAATCATGATGAAAAGCTTCATTGTATTAACGTACGCTCCTGTAGAAATACATGTGAATTTCTATGGAACACCTCGTGGCTTAGTCGCGAGGTGTTTCCTTTGGTTCCATCACCCTCTGCTATGCACACCGCCTTTCATCAACAGCTCCTCAATGTCACGATCATTTTCCAGATCATAGTCGCCAATCAACTGCCCTGTATGATGATACCGTATCCCCGCCTCTTCATTGCGTTTTAAACAACGCATGATTTCTGCCGGTCCGCTTTTTTGCAGGCATTGATTAAAAACACGCACTCTTCTTTTCTTCAGCATATCCTCATCGCAGGGAAACTCGTCACACACATAACAGCCGTCCATTCCTTTTCTCAGGCAGCAGGCCAAAATACCGCACATATCCTTATGCTCACAGCCCCTCGCATGACAGCCTGGGCAATCTGATTCCGAGCACACACAGCAGGCAAGACCGCAGTATGCCATTCCTCTATCCTCTCTCATAAAGCACCTCATTTCCTGCTTTATCATACCAAAAAAACTACGACAGCACTATGTCATAGTTTCCTGTTTATTTCTCATACTGCTTCAGCATTGCCCTGCAGTCTGCTTTTATGCGTTCCACCAGCTCCTCCGGCTCCAGCACCCGTACAGTATTTCCCATGCCGAGTAAGCTTGCATACCAGAAATGCTCCTGCTTTGGTACCTGCATGCAATACAGAAAGGATGTGTCCGCATATACCTCCATGATTGTTCCCTGAAAATATTCCAGCACTCTGCCTCTGGCCTCCGGTTGACAGTGCAGCTTGATCGTCCAGATAACCTGCGTATCCGTCTCATCCAGCTGCTTCAGAATTTCACGCAGACAGGGATGCTTACGATTTGTATGTTCAGCTTCCTGTAGCTGTTCCATCCGTACCAGCTTATACATCCGATAGGCCTGCTTATCCACATCCCAGCCGACCAGATACCAGGCATACCAGCGAAAAATCAGTGCCACCGCCTCGCAGAAGCGTTTTGTCTGCTTCCCCTGAGCGTCCGTATATTGAAAAGTAACGCTGTGCCTTGCGGCAATCACAGACTGTAATAGCCTGCGCTGTTCGATAGCCGTTTCATTCGCAACGGAAAAATCAAGCTGCACCCCCAAGGTGTCTTCCTCATGCTTTGGAAAAAGCAGCTTCGCGGTTTGTACCTCCTTATGCAGACCGGCACTCTCCATACTGTCCAGGGATGCCGCAATGATAGCGTGATCCTGTTCCTTTACCAGAGCCACAGGCAGCTTGTATCCCTCCTGCAGCTCATAGCCTCCATTCACGCCGCTATACGCAATGATGGGGACACCTGCCATGGACAGGGTATCCATATCCCGCTGAATACAGCGCAGGGACACCTCAAAGGTATCCGCAAGACAGCGTCCGCTTGCCCGTTTGTGATTCAAGAGATACAGGGTTATCGCGTACAGACGATCTGCCTTCATCCTAAGCTATCCTGCACACATCCACCCACGCTGCCTGCGGAAGCAGTGTCTCCAGCTCCGCAATGGTCAGCCTGATTGCGGAATTCGGTGTACCGCAGGCAGGATATACAAAATCAAACCGCTTTAACGAAACATCCAGATATATGCGGGTATCCGCAGGTACACCAAACGGGCATACACCGCCGATGGCATGATTCGTATAGGCTTCCACCTCATCCCCCTTCAGCATTTTCGCCTTACAGCCGAAGGTTTCCTTATATGCATGATTGTCCACCCTGCAATCACCGGCAGCAACCACGATAACGGCATGCTCCCTCACCATAAAGGAAAGCGATTTTGCAATGCGCTCCGGCTGTGTTCCAAGGGCCTGTGCCGCCTGTTCCACGGTCGCACTGGATGCGTTCAGCACCAGGATTTCCTGTTCCTTATGATACTGCTTCAGGTATGCTCTTGCCTGTTCCATTGCCATTTTCTTATCCTCCTGATTTTCTAATACTCCACACCCTTGCGTGCAGCTATGCCTTTTTGATAAGGATGCCTGTGTTCCACCATCTCCGTATGGTAGTCACATATATCCAGCAGCTCCTGCGAGGGATTGCGGCCGGTGAGGATGATTTCCAAATCCCGGTGCTCCTGTAAAAAATGCAGGAGTTCTTCCTCCTTCAGCAGCCCCAGCTGTACAGCATCCAGAACCTCATCAAGAAAGATGCATGTGCATTCCTTTGCCCTGTCCTTTACCCATGCGAACAGCTCCTGTATCCCCTGTCTGGTTTCCAGCTGCTCCTGCTCCTGCATTTGAAAATAAAACCCATGCGGCATTCGTGTCGCACGCACCTTTACGCAGGATAAAGCCTGCAAAGCACGCAGCTCTCCGCTTGTGCCATCCTTTAAAAACTGCGCTACCGCAACACGCCTTTCATATCCCGTCTGACGCAGAACCAGGCCGAAGCCGGCAGTCGTCTTTCCCTTTCCGTTTCCACTGTATATGTGCAGCATACCGTACATCCTCCTTATGCCATCTCATCCGCTATTATACCATAGCTGTGCATATTGTGTAACGGTTTCAGCTATAAATGCAAATTTGTGAAACTTCATGGTAAAAATGTGAAAGTTTTTCATGAAAATATTGATTTTATGTACAAAACAAGGTATCATCATAATATCATATAGAAAAGAGAGGTTAGTCTTATGAAGAAAAAATTATTGGGAGGACTTGCACTGGCACTGCTTCTTGCAGGATGTGGAAACAGTGGCGACAGCGACAAAGAAAAAACGGATGATGGAAAGAAGACATATAAAATCGGCATCATCCAGCAGATGGAGCATCCTGCGCTCGACAGTGCCAGAGAGGGACTGGAGAAATATCTGAAGGGTAAGAGCGATGCGAAGTTTGAGATTACGGTAAAAAATGCACAGGGGGACAACGGAACGGCAGATACGATTGCCAAGCAGTTTGTTTCCGATGATGTGGATCTGATTTATTCCATTGCGACCAACGCATCACAGGCTGCCGTAAATGCGACCGGTGGAACAGATATTCCGGTTGTATTCAATGCAGTAACGGATGGTGTGGAAGCAAAGCTGGTCACCAGCAATGAGAAGCCGGGCGGCAATGTTACCGGCGTCAGCGATGCCGCACCGCTGGAAAAGCAGCTGGAGATGATTCGTGAATTCCTGCCCGAAGCAAAGAAGATCGGTATGATCTACAATATCGGAGAAGTAAACGGTAAGCTTCAGGTGAAACAGGTGGAAAAGCTGGCTTCAAAATATAACTTTAAAATCGTCAAGAAAGGCGTCAGTGCTACTACAGAAATCGCAACCGCTGCAGGACAGCTGGCAGGCGATGTTGATTGTATTTATAATATTACCGACAATATGGTCGTTTCCGCTACTGCCTCCATTACAGATAAGGCAAATGCAAAGAATATTCCGGTATTTGCGGCTGAGGACGGGCAGATGAAGGCCGGGCTGCTGGCAAGTGATTCCATCAGCTATGAAAAGCTTGGAGAGCAGGCAGGCAGTGTTGCCTACGATATTCTTGTCAATGGTAAAAAAGCAGGCGATATCCCTGTGGAAACCGCAAAGGATACCACTCTGTATATCAACAAAAAGGTCGCAGAGCAGCTAGGTATTAAAATCCCGGATTCACTGGCAGAACGTGCAACGTTTGTAGAAGAATAAAGTAAGGTGTGAATACGTATGGATTTTATATTAGACGTTACGGCGCAGGGTCTGGCTTACAGTATCCTCGCCATCGGAGTCCTGCTGACCTATCAGGTTCTGGACTATGCAGATCTGACCGTTGAGGGCAGCTTTCCTCTCGGTGCTGCTGCGGGTGCCATGTGTGTAATGCATGGCATCAATCCGTTTCTTTCACTAATTGTGGCATTTATTGCAGGACTTGCGGCCGGTTATGCGACCGGCTTCCTGCATGTTAAATTCGGTATCTCCAGCCTTTTAAGCGGTATTCTCGTCATGACAGGGCTGTATTCAATCAATCTGATTGTAGCGGGAGATATGAGCAACATTCCATTGTTTACCTATGACACGATTTTCTCCTACGGGGCGCTGCTTGGCAATTCCGCAGGAGGATCACTGGGCACCTGGATCGTGAAGCTGTGGCCGATTTTCATCCTGCTGGTTCTCGTTTTATTCCTGAAGCTGCTGATGGACTGGTTTCTGGATACGAAATACGGCTTTCTTATGCGTATTGCAGGAGACAATCCGCAGTTGATTGCGACACTGGGAAAGGATATCGGACATATCAAAATGAACGGTCTTGCCATCTCCAACGGCTATGCCGCTGTGTCCGGTGCAGTGGTTTCTCAGTTTCTGAAATATTTTGATATCACGCTGGGTACCGGAATGATCGTTATGGGACTGGCTTCTGTCATCATGGGGCTGACGCTGTTCAAACGCTTTACATTCATCGGCTTCACAACAAGTGTAATTCTCGGTGCCATCACCTATCGGCTGACGATTGCGGCTGCCTTAAAGGTGGGTCTGCCGCCAAGCTATCTGAAGCTGATCATGGCTGTCATCTTTATCGCGGTGCTTGTTCTCGGCAATGGTGTGATGGGGAAATTCTTCCATCGCAAGGTTCAGGAATCGTGAGGTGAGAGTATGCTGAAACTAGAACATGTAAAAAAGACCTTCAACAAGGGCAGTGCCAATGAGGTCATCCTGTACAGGGATTTGAATGTGGAAATCCACGACGGTGAATTTGTCACGATTATCGGTTCCAACGGCAGTGGAAAATCAACGTTTTTCAATGTTATCAGCGGAAATATCCGACAGGATGCAGGAAGTGTCTCCTTTAACGGAAAGGATGTTTCCCGTCTTCCTGAGCATAAACGCTCCCAGTTTATAGGACGTGTATTTCAGGACCCGCAGAAGGGAACCTCCCCTTCTCTGACAATATTGCAGAATATGGCAATGGCCTATCATAAGGGAAAAAGCTTTGGTCTTACTAAGGGAGTGGATAAGGCTTTGATTCCACTGTTTGAAAGAGAGCTTGCAGATATGCAGCTGGGGCTGGAAAACAAGCTGCATGTCAGTGTCGGTTCCCTGTCCGGCGGACAAAGGCAGGCATTATCGTTATTGATGGCAACCCTGATTACACCGCAGCTTCTGCTGCTGGATGAGCATACGGCTGCCCTTGATCCGAAAACAAGCGATCTGATTATCCAGCTGACCAAGAAAATTGTGGAAGAAAAGAAAATGACTACCATCATGATCACCCACAACCTGAAGCATGCCATCACCTACGGGGATCGTCTGCTGATGTTTCACAAGGGGGAAATTATTATGGATATACCAAAAGAGGAAAAGAAACAGCTGACAGTGGAAAAGCTGATTGAGAAGTTTAATTCCCTGAATATGCTGGATGCTCTCGATGATGAGCTGGCATTCAGTGCACAATAGAATACGATAGCGATAGACTTTTGCGGGAACGTATCCTGTGGAAGTCTTTTTCCTGTCCGAAGGGGAGAATACCGGCTACAAATGTCACACATAGCCGTGGAATGTGCACATGTTTCACTGCTTGCGCCAAGAAAAGAAAACGTGCAGCCCTATTGACCTCACGTTTTCCCTGCAGTATTCAGCCGTTCTGTATGGAATCAGTTTCCACCTCGTATATCCGCTTTTCGCTCCGGCTTCAGTGATACCTTTTCAAAGATAAAATCTCCGCCGTCTCCCAGCGGGCTCTGCGCCACCAGACCGACCTTTAATTCTTCTTCCATTTCCATGCGTAATATGCGATGCATCCTCCAGTGCAACCCATCCAGAGAATAATGAATCGCAAATATATGATCTTTGCGGCATAGCTGCAGCCATATGGAATCGCTGTCTGTTTCCACTCCATTGCAGTCATCTGAGGTTGTATCCGTTATAACAGATACAACAGCTCTGGTATGCAGATCAGTATACTCAAAGCAGGCCTTCACCCAGCGTGTTTCAGACTCCATTGCCATAAGAGCCGGTGCATCATAGGTGGAAAGAAAGCGCTGGGACACCTTTGCCTGCAGGACAAAATCCCCTTTCACCCGCTGAAACAGAAAGGCTGCACTGGCATGAGCCTTTCCAGTAATCGGACCCACTACAAAGTCGCTTTTCGCGCTGGCATGCAGGATAATCGCTCCATCCTCCTGCCTATAGGATGCATCATTCATTGTTTCAAATGTCATGTTTCCTCTCCTTTATTCGTTTCCATACGCTTCATCCCAGATTCCTCCTTCGCCTTCAGCCGGCATACATGATAGGCACGGTCTCTATGCTCGATATTTTTCTCATAATTCTTCTGGTAGATAACGGAATAAACAAGATCAAGCAGATATTGTGCAGATACATGAGAGGAAAAGGTTGTTATTTTCTGATAGGAGGATTCAAAGCCGCAAAGATACAGACGGCAGGTGGCAAAATAATGCAGTGTCTTATCGTGTCTGCTGGATAACAGCAGGACGGTTACCTTATTCTCATACAGCTGCTTTACACATTCCTGCACATGATCGGAGATTCCCGCGTAGGAAAGGATGATTGCCACATCCCCCTGCTTGGCGGAGGCACAGTACAGACGCTGCTGCAGCAATTCCCCCGCGACATGGATATGCATGCCGATTTCCTCCATCTTGCGTGCAAAATTCTCCGCTGCCTGCAGATTGGTATTCGTCGTAAGAATATAGGTGAAGCGTGCCTGATAAATATGCTCTGCGAACGTTTCCAGCTGTGTGATATCAAGCAGCCGTATGGTTTCATCAATCGAGGTTTTATACAGACTGCCCAGTGTCTGAATCAGCTGTGCGGTGGATTCCTTTTCCGTAAAGGGGTAATCGTAATTCACCTCACTGGGACTGCTCAGCTTCTCGTTCAGCTCACTTGCCAGCTGAATGCGAAAGGCGGAAAAGCCCTCAAAGCCGAGCTTATGGCAGAAGCGATAGACACAGGAGGTACTGACTGCAGCTGCCTGTGCCAGCTGTGTGCCGTTCATACGTATGACCTCTATGCTGTTTTTTAGAATATAATCACACAGGGCCTGCTCGTTCGCACTCCAGCTGCGGGTATTCTGTAAGGTTTCCCGTATATGCATACACATCCGTCCTTTCCTCTTCATTATAGCGGTATGACAAAACTTTGTCATTCCTCTTTCGTGCTTTGACAATTTTTTTTCATATTTTCCGTTTTCCACAGCGAAACCGTGTCAACCTTTTTTCAACCGTTCCCTTGTCTGTTTACAGGATAGGAGTTTCTGCGTTACACTGCATATGTCAAAAGGAGGACAATCTTATGTATAAACTGATCGTCTGCAGTGTCGATGATACACTGCTAACCAACAATCACACACTGAGCGAGGATACAAAGGAAGCACTGCTGCAGGCCCAGCAGGCCGGTGCACGTCTGGCTCTGATCTCACGCCGTTCTCCGCAAAATCTGAAAAAGATCGCAGAAAAGCTGCAGATGAATACGTATAAGGGTTATATCGCCGCCTGTCACGGAGCCTTTCTGCAGGAAATGGGCAGTGAACGCGTACTGCGGAAGAAAGAGGTTTCGCTGAAGCTGGTGGATAGAATCAAGGCACTTGCCGAAGGACAGGATGTCACACTGTCGATTGTGGAAAACGGCTGTCTGTATGCGAGTGGCATTGACCCTTATGTACAGCTGGAGGCTTTACTGAACGATATGCGGCTGTGTCCCTGAGAGGCATTTGAGGACATCAGTGATACGGTATTGAAGCTCTATGTTACCGGAGAAAGCAGCGCCTTAAACGGCTTTATCAGCTGGATGCCGAAAACCCTGGAGGAAGAAATCAAGCTGATTCGCAGCGGCAGAAATATGTGCAGCATTGTCCATGCCGATGTGGATAAGGGAACCGCATTACAGTGTATTATGCAGGATATGGACATTCAGAAGGAGGATGTGCTGTTGATTGCGGACAGTACCAATGACAAGGCGATGGCACCGTATGCAGGCTGTGTAAGCGTTATGGCGAATGCAGAGGATGAGGTGAGAAAGGATGCCGCCTTCCTTACGCACAGCAATGAAGGTGATGGTATCGTACGGACACTGGAGGTACTGACACAGGATGTGGAGGTCATATAACAGCGGCAGTATGTAACAGCAATTGATAACACCAGACATAGAAACGGGAATTCTTTCAAAAGCAGTTGGAAAAGTTCCCGTTTTGTTTTATACTGAAGGAGATGTAACCGTTAACAAGTTATGGAGGAATGCTATGAGCAGATTAACGATTATGACCGCTACCAATGCGCAGCGGGTCATAGAAGATCTCTACAAGGATCTGGAACGAAGAATCATCGCCAGTCCGCCGGGCCTTTGTCCGGTTGATATGGCAAGTGCTTTTCTGAAGCTGTGTCATGCACAGACATGCGGGAAATGCGTACCCTGCCGTGTCGGTCTGGCACAGCTGCAGATGCTGCTGGAGGATGTACTGGAGGGAAGAGCGGAGCTTTCCACTATCGATCTGATTGAAAAGACTGCACAGAATATCTCATGGAGTGCGGACTGTGCAATCGGACAGGAGGCTGCCGACATGGTGCTGAAGGGTGTGCAGGGATTTCGGGATGATTATGAGGAGCATATCCTGCACGGACGCTGTACGGCCAGTCTCAATCAGCCGGTTCCCTGTGTTTCCATGTGTCCGGCCGGTGTGGATATTCCCGGCTATATCGCATTGGTGAAGGAAGGAAGAAATGCCGATGCTGTCCGACTGATACGGAAGGATAATCCCTTCCCTGCCGTCTGTGCCTATATCTGTGAGCATCCGTGTGAAGCGCGATGCAGGAGAAACATGCTGGATGATTCCATCAATATCCGCGGTATCAAGCGCTATGCTGTCGATCATGCCGGCTATGTGCCGCCAGAGCCCTGTGCAAAATCCACCGGAAAGCGGATCGCCATTGTCGGTGGAGGACCCGGTGGTTTAAGCGCTGCATATTATCTGCAGCGAATGGGGCATCAGACAGTAGTTTATGAAAAACGAAAATCCCTGGGAGGCATGCTCCGCTATGGAATCCCCAACTACCGGCTGCCCAGAGCACGCCTGGATGAGGAAATCGAAGTAATAAAAGCCGCAGGTGTGGAAATTCATACCGGTGTGGATATCGGTAAGGATATCGCCATGTGTGATCTGGATAAGGAATTTGATGCTGTTTATCTCGCCATCGGTGCACAGACAGATAAAAAAGTGGGTATTCCGGGAGAGGATGGAGAAAATGTCATTTCAGCGGTTACGATGCTGCGGAAAATCGGTGATGACATCATGCCGGACTTCAAGGGAAAACGCGTGCTCGTCATCGGTGGCGGAAATGTTGCCATGGATGTTGCCAGAAGCAGTAAGCGGCTTGGTGCAGCCTATGTGGGAATCGCCTATCGCAGACGACAGGAGGATATGACTGCCCTGCCGCAGGAGGTTGAGGGTGCACTCGCGGAGGGCTGTGAGCTATTGCCTTTACAGGCACCAACGCGCATTGAACTGGATGAGGAACAGAAGGTCGCGGCTTTATGGGTACAGCCGCAGATGATTTCTTCCTATCGCAAAGGACGTCCTTCACCGAAGCAGGCGGATACAGAGGAAAAACGGATACCCTGTGATATCGTCGTTGTGGCCATCGGTCAGGGTATAGAATCTCAGCATTTTGCGGAAGAGGGTGTCCCGATCCGCCATGGTGCTATCGACGCGCTGGATCATTCCGGTGTGGAAAACATGGAAGGCATATTTGCCGGGGGAGACTGTGTAACCGGTCCGGCTACCGTGATCCGTGCCATTGCGGCAGGTAAGGTCGCGGCTGCCAATATTGATGAGTATCTCGGTTATCATCATGCGATTGAATGCGATGTGATCATTCCTGCGGCGAATTATGCAGATCGTCCAAAATGCGGCCGTATACAGCTGAAGGAGCGACAGACCACCATACGAAATGCTGATTTTGAGCCGATTGAATATGGTATGAGCAGTGAGGAGGCACAGCAGGAATGCGGACGATGCCTGCGCTGCGACCATTACGGCTTCGGTGTATTCAAAGGAGGAAGAACGACAAAATGGTAACGATAACGATTGATCATCAGCAGATTGCCGTCGATGAGCAGCTGACAATTCTAGAAGCCGCAAAAGAGGCACATATCGAAATTCCTCATCTTTGTTATCTCAGGGATATCAATGAAATTGGCGCATGCCGTGTCTGCGTAGTAGAGCTTCAGGGTAAGGATAAGCTGGTCACCGCATGCAACACCGTAGTCCAGGAGGGGATGGTCATTTATACCAATTCCCCAAAGGTACGCTATGCACGCAGATGTAATGTGGAGCTTCTGCTTTCTCAGCATGACTGCGAATGCGCCTACTGTTCACGAAGCGGAAATTGTTCACTGCAGAAGATAAGCAACGACCTGGGTATCACTTCCCTTCCGTATGAAAAAAAGGTGATGTATACCCCATGGAATCAAAGCTTTCCTTTGATTCGGGAAAGCAACAAATGCATCAAGTGCATGCGCTGTATTCAGATATGCGACAAGGTACAGAACCTGCAGGTATGGGATGTGCAGAATACCGGCTCCCGTACAACAGTGAATGTATCCCTGAACCGCAGTATTGAAGAGGCGGAATGCAGCTTATGCGGACAGTGTATCACACATTGTCCGGTGAATGCCCTGCATGTGCGCGAAGACAGCGAGCGTGCCTTTGCGGCATTTAACGATCCGGATAAAATTACCATTGTGCAGATTGCTCCGGCTGTCCGTGCCGCGTGGGGGGAATCGCTCGGGCTGCGTCGGGAAGAGGCAACGATTGAAAAGCTGGGAGATGCCTTTCGCAGAATGGGTGCTGATTATGTTTTCGATACGGATTTTGCAGCGGATCTTACCATCATGGAGGAGGCCAGTGAATTTCTGGAACGACTGCACCATAATAAGGAGCAGGAAATGCCGATGTTCACCTCCTGCTGTCCGGGCTGGGTACGTTTTCTGAAATCGCAGTATCCGGATATGGTTTCCCATTTATCCACATCAAAATCACCGCATCAGATGTTTGGTGCTGTTACGAAAACATGGTTTGCGGAAAAGCTTGGTGTTGATCCATCGAGCATTTATAATATTTCTGTCATGCCATGTGTTGCAAAGAAGCATGAAATTGATATTCCGGTCATGAATGATTCCGGTTACCGTGATGTGGATGTCGTTTTGACAATCCGTGAGGTAGTCCGTATGATCCATGCCGAGCATATCGATGTCGGCTATCTGCAGGATCATCCACTGGATGACCCGCTTGGAACGGCCAGTGGAGCCGGTGTGATTTTCGGAGCTACCGGCGGTGTCATGGAAGCTGCCCTGCGTAGTGCCTATTATTTTGTGACCGGTGAAAATGCAGATGCGGATGCATTTGCGAATGTCCGCGGTATGGATGGCTGGAAGGAATCCACATTTGAAATACAGGGAATCCCGGTACGATGTGCTATCGTCAGCGGACTCGGAAATACCCGCAGACTCATCGAGGCCATGCGCAGGAAGGAAGTAGCCTATGATTTCATCGAGGTTATGGCTTGTCCGGGCGGCTGCAGCGGCGGAGGCGGACAGCCGATCCATGACGGGGAGGAGCTTGCGGCTGAGCGTGCCGATACGCTGTATCATCTGGATCGCAACGCCAAGCTTCGCTATTCGCATGAAAATCCCTCCATTCATGCTTTGTATGATGAATATCTAGGAAAGCCGCTTTCAGAGCTTGCGGAGAAGCTGCTGCATACCGATCATGAAGCCTGGAAGATGCCGCATACAGAACGTTAAATAACAGCTGTCCAAGCAGAAAGAGAAAACAGCCTCTCATTGTGAAGTTCTCTTATAACAGCAGACAAAGCAACGTATAAAGGCATGGAATCCAGTGGATGATTCTGTGCCTTTCCATTTCATACACGTACCTTCGTACAGAGAAAGCTGCCCTGCCAGTAGGTCAATTGCAGGTGGTCATAGAGGAAGCATCATTGAAGTAATCCATCATCCTATGCAAAACCACGCATACTTCTTTCATTTTCCCCAAACCTTACGTATAATAAAGGTAACAAAACGGAGATGATACCATGACAGAAGTTCTTCAAAAGCAAGCAGCAACGCTCTATAAGCTTCCTCGCTTTCGCACTGCATTTCATAATGTTATTCTATACTCACTGCGCAGCAACGGATATTATGACTACCGCTATATCAGCAGAAGCATCACCCGCGCAGATGTTCTGGTTGCGGACACCCCTGCTTCACAGCTGCAATATCTTACCGAGATATCCGATCAGACACTGCTGCACTACACCTTAAAGCACGCGGCGGTGATGGAGAAACGCCATCTGCTGCTGCTGGAGCTGTTGAGACAGGCAGGGTATGAAAAAGACATAGCGGTTAAGGATGCTATTCTATATGAGAAGGATGCTGTGCAGCTAGTAGAAATCACCTCCCTTCCGCAATATATGGAAATCATCCTACTGTATCGTAGGGCGCATGTTTCCTTCTATTTCCGCGGACATCAGAATATGAATTATAAGATGACTCCCTCCCTGTTTCGCAGTCCTGACATGGCGGTGCGGGAGGATGCCATCTATAAGCAGACGCTGATTGAATATCCGATGGATTTTTATAACAGCAGAAGCCATTTTGAAAAGCTGGTGAAAATGCAGCACTATCAGGTGTGCACCCGTTTGCTCGACCTGACAACCAATCCTCTTGTGGCACTGTTTTTCGCCTGTGAGGATGCCACAAGGGATACCGGACAGGTTCTCGTATTTGAGAGCAGGGAAGCCCCGTTGTTTCCGGACAGTGATAAGGTCTGTATGCTTTCCAGTCTGGGCTTTTTGAAAGAGGATGTCCGAAAAGCATTACGTGAGGAAGACGCAGAAGCATTTTCCGGAAGCGTGAGTGCCGCAATGCTCCTGCATGAAATTCAGCGGGAATTACCGGCCTTTCAGCCCTATATAAAGCAGCGTGACCTACGACAGGTTTTGCTTGTGCAGGCAGCCATGGATAACATTCGCATACAGCGCCAAAACGGCTTGTTCTTCCTGTGTGGAAACTATGCCAGTGATGATGAGGAGCTGCAAAGCGTCCTGCGGAATAAGCTGCTGCACCATGAGGGGAAACAGATGGTCTTTTACATCAAAAAGAAGGAACAGCTGCTGGAGGAGCTGAAGCTGGTACGTATGTCACATAAAGACCTGTATGGAAATCTGCAGGAAGCTGCATGGGATATCATGCACAGCGCTCGGTAGAATTGGAGAAATTATGGAAACCTATAAAATTTCACAGATAGCAAAATTGCTTGGATTGAGCAGTGACACGATTCGCTTTTATGAAAAAAAGGGTCTGGTACACCCTTCAGTGAATCCGGACAACCAATATCGGGAATATGATCTGGATAATATTCTGGAGCTGCTGGATATCATATATTACCGGCATCTGGATATATCCTTACAGGATATTCAGTCCATCTGCACCAGCAGAAGCAGGGAAAATATGTATGAGCTGCTGTTGAAAAAGAAACAGGAAACGGAAGAAAAAATACGGTATGAGCAGCAGCTTCTGAAAAAGCTCACCTGCATATCCGAGACGTATCAAAGAGTGGAATCCAATCAGAACATCTGCAGTATCAAAGCCTTTCCGACATCTGTCATTCTATTTGAAAGTGAAAAAACAAGTGATTTTTTCACACAGCAGATTGCCCATCTGACACAGGATCAGTTTGTCTTCTGCTCCCTGTTTAAAACCTATCATATCGATAACTGTGACATACAGCCGAGAAAAACCATCATTGCACTGGAACAGGATATCATGGAGGAGTTGCACATGGACTACCCGCCGGCACAGCTGATAAAAGCGCATAAGCAGCCATGTGTGTTCCTTGTGATCCACATGCTCCACAGTCAGATTCACCCTGAGGATATTGCACCGCTGCTCACCTATGCCGCAAAGCAGAAGCTAACCCTGCAGAATACCCTGTATCTGCGGGAGATACCCCTTACCAGCTATCAGGATGATCAGAATTATTATGCAGAGCTGTATATTCCCATATGTGAGGACTAAATCCTCATTTTTTTATGATTTTTCCTTGACCTTGGAGCTGCTTCAGGGTTTATACTTACATCCGCACGGAGGTGAAGTCAAAATGAAAAAAGATTATATACACAAGCAGTTCTGGAACTATGTGCTTCCTTCCATGTTCACAATGCTGTTAAGCGGCTTCTATGCGATTGTGGATGGGTTGTTTGTAGGGAATGCAGTGGGGGATACTGCTCTGGGGGCTATCAACCTCGCTTATCCGATACAGGTAATATTAAATGCTACAGCAATCGGACTGGGGATTGGAGGATCTGTTGTCATGTCCCGCAGCCGTGGTGATGGAAAAGAGGACAAGGCACGCCATGCCATGGGATCGACACTGGCACTGCTGCTTGTCTGTGGAATCATTTTGTCTGTAGGACTGCTTGCACTGCACCCGATGCTGCTGCGTATGCTGGGAGCGAAGGGAGCCATGTATGCACAGGCCCGCTCCTATATCATAGTTGTACTTATGGGGGGACTGCTCCCTGTTCTTGGCAACGGATTGAATCCACTGCTGCGCAATTACGGGAAAACCTTTCTGGCAACGGCAATCATGAGCAGCGGACTGATGACGAATATCATCCTCGATTATTTATTTGTCTTCCGTTTTCATATGGGACTGGCAGGTGCGGCTTGGGCAACCATCACTGCACAGGGTGTCGTCGCTGTCCTTACGCTGCTCTATATGTATGCCAGAGAACTTAAAAGCTATTCCCGAAAGGATATTGTGCCGGACATACCGCTTGTGCAATCCATCGTCCGCATCGGACTTTCCCCCTTTGGACAGACAATGGCACCTTCTCTTGTTATCGTATTAACCAACTGGATGTGTCTGCGTTATGGCGGTGATGCAGCGGTTACCATTTATTCGGTGGTTTCCTATGTACTGTGCAGTGCACAGCTGCTGCTTCAGGGAATCGGCGACGGTGTACAGCCTTTGATCAGCTTTTATTACGGTGCCAAAAAGGAGGATAAGATTCATATTCTGTATCGAAAAGCCTTTTTTGTAACGATTGCGGTTTCTCTGATTCTCTGCATAGCGGTAGTCCTCTTCCTGAATCCGCTGACCGCTCTGTTTGGAATCAGCGATGCCATCTTTGAAGGAGCGAAGACTGCTATTTTGATCACTACGCTGTCTTTTCCCTTTCTCGGTATTACCAGAGTTACATCAGCCATTTTTTATGCGACAGAAAAAACACGAAATTCCACTTTTCTGGTCTACATGGAGCCCTGCTTACTATTACCCTTAAGTTTGTTTGCTTTATCCTTCCTGTTTCAGCTGAACGGAATCTGGATGGCCTACCCTGCAGCACAGCTGATTCTTTGCGGAATCGCCCTGTTTATGAAAAATCCCCTGCACGCACCTGCCGCACTGCCGCAGACACAGGAACAGACGCTGTGTTAACGCGAACGACCCCAGAATTACAGACGACGGAATGCTATATTTGCGTGCTTTCTGTAATACAATTATTAAGATGCAGCACAATGTAATAAAGCACGGTATGACGCTGTTGTATCTAACTCGTATTACGACATGCAATACACAAATAAAATAGAAGAAGTAAATTCCAATGCGGTTCTTACTCATGGGGAAAATCAAAAAAGGAGAATTCAGCGCTATTATCTTTCATAGATAAGTTTGAATTCTCTTTTTGCAAACGCCCTGAAAATAACATGATGCTGAAGCTTTATTACTTTCCTCATTTTTTCAGGTTTTCCCTTATTTCTTTACTCGATTTTCTCAGGTTTAGCAGCTTCCCTTATTAGGGAAGAATTCAGCTGTGTATATCGGCTTTTTCTTTTATAAAATAATTGTCTCCATATTACGATTAACGCTTGATCGCAGCTATGAGCAGCATCATCGGTCTGCGCATTTCATCCCGCATGCCTTCAATATCCAGCATATGCTCCGGAGGCTGCGGCTCTATGATGTGCTGAAGCTCAAAGCCATTGCACAGCAGTGTATCGAGATAGGTGGTTAGCGTACGATGGTATTTAACCACTCTTTCCCCCAGAAAGTTCGCCTCCCGCTTTCCTTCGTAATAATAATTATCCACAGGAAAATGCAGGATTTCCCCATTCTCAGCATAATACCAGTCCTGCGTACCATAGGCTGTGAAAACCGGATGCTCAACCGAGAAGACAAAGCTTCCTTTCGGTGTCAGCCATGTGGAAATAGCGGCTGCAAGCTGTTTAAAATCCTTTACATAATGAAATGCCAGAGAGCTGATAACCACATCAAAGGATGCCTTGGGGAATTGCAGATCCTCCATTGCGCTGCATTGATAGGTGATAGCGTAATCTCTGCTTTTTTCTTCTGCAACTGCCAGCATTTTTTTTGAAATATCCACACCATGCACGGATGCAGCTTTCTGCTGTGCAGCATATATACAGTGCCAGCCATAGCCGCATCCAAGATCAAGAACGCGTTTTCCTTCAAAATCCGGAAGCAGTTGTTTCAGCTGTGACCATTCACCGGCTCCCTCCAGTCCCTGAACAGAACGGTTCATTTCCTTATATTTATTGAAAAATACATCGTCGTCATATTTATTTTCTTTCATATTCATGTCCTCCCATGCGAATTATGCATTGCTTATCTGATTGGAATTCACATGGGTCTATGCAATCTTCTGTCCAAGGATGCCTTTTCTCACAGGACAACACTCCTTCCTGAAACCATATATTTCTGTATTAAGTATAGCATACGGCATCAAATCCTGCCATCCTGTAAACGCTGTATTTCCATAAGAGAAAAGACAAAAGGGCCGCAGGCACCAGCCAAATTCTCATAAATCAGAAGCATTACACTGCTCATAGCACAGCATCTATTTGCAGCTTTATCAATGAATCACAGCGCAAAAAGAAAAAGCCTTCTGCAGACTGCAGAAAGCCGTATTCTTTCCTATCTCTCGTTGTTCAGACTGGAGAAGAAGGAAAGCTGATAAATACCACAGATACCTACCAGAATATAAACAGCTCTGGAAAGAATCGATCCGGTACCAAACAGCATATCTACCAGGTTGAAATCAAAGAGTCCAATCAGACCCCAGTTGACACAGCCGATAATACTGATAATCAAAACGATATAATTTATGACTTTCATATACATCCTCCTTGCTATTTAGTCTGGACATTTTCCTGTGGTTTATACCGTGATCTTTTCGACGAAAGACAGAAGAGATGTTATAATAAAAAGAGAGGAGTGTTATTTATGAATATCCCGCTATGTGTAAAGGACAGCTCCGTTCGAATATTGTTTACAGAGGGCAGAGACAGACGAATGATGGAGGCAGCGATACGGCTTTATAACGAACAGATTCTCACTCCGCTGTTGTATGGAGATACCCGGCAGCTATATGAGCAGGCAGAGGCATATGGTCTTTCTCTCACCGGAATTCAGATTGTAGATCCAAAGCGGTTTACACAGCGTGAGGACATGATTCGCCGCATGCTGGAGCTGCGTAAGGGAAAAACAGATGAACAAACATGCCGGGAATGGCTGAAAAAGGATACGTATTTCTGTACGATGTATGTTGAGCTGGGATATGCCGACGGACTGCTCGGTGGTTCTGCCAATTCTACTGCCGATACCCTACGTCCGATTATGCAGCTGATTAAAACACGCATGCCGCATACCATCGTCTCCAGCTGTTTTCTTATGAGCAGAAGGGATGAGCATTATATTTTCGCAGATTGCTCTTTAAACCGAAATCCCAACACGGATGAGCTGGTGGAAATCGCATTGCAGGCAGCGGAGAGTGCAAAGACCTTTCAGCTGGAGCCAAAGGTAGCCCTGCTTTCCTATTCCACACATGGAAGCGGGAGCGGAACAGATGTTGATACTGTACGTGAAGCCGCACAGCGATTACAGCGCATGCCGCTGGATTATGATGTGGATGGCGAGCTGCAGGTGGATTGTGCATTGTCCAGACGGGTAGCTGAGCTGAAGGCGATGGATTCCACAGTCGGAGGTAATGCCAATGTTTTGATCTTTCCGGACTTGAATGCAGGCAACATCGGATATAAGCTGGTCGCCAATCTGGGTGGATTTGAAGCACTTGGTCCGATTCTGCAGGGTGTACGGCTGCCGATGAATGATCTTTCACGCAGCGCAACAACAGAAGAGATTTATAAAATGGCAATCATTACCGCCATGCAGAAGGAAGCAGGAATCAAGATGAGGAGGCATGGAAATGCAGACAGCATCGATTTGGGAATTTAAGGGGTATACCATGCGCTCATCGCGGATTGAGGATAAAGACGCATATTATTTAGCCGGATTCACAGAATGTGACAGCGAGGTTGCACGTATGACCGGCAGTAAAATGCACTACAGCAAAGAGGAAGTGGATGCATATTTTGTGAATTGTCTCAACGATTCCACACGATATGATTTTCTGATATTTGATCCGCAGGGCAGCCTGATCGGTGAGAGCGTAATCAATGAAATTGATGAGCAGGCACGTTCTGCAAATTTCAGAATCTGTATTTTTAAAAGCAAAAACTGCGGAAAGGGAATCGGCAGCTGGGCGATTCAAACAACAAGAGATTTCGCCTTTTGCGAGCGAAAGCTGCACAGACTTTCACTGGATGTGTTCTCATTCAATATACGGGCCAAAAAAGCCTATGAGAAAGCAGGGTTCCGCGTGGAGGGCATTCTGCGGGATGCCATTTGGGATAACGGTGTATATGCCGATGATATCCTGATGTCCATATTGGAGGAGGAATGGAAACAAATCGCGTAAACAATCACTGGAATTGATAAAAGGTATCCGCAATATGCAGTGGAACTGTTTCCATCCACTGTTCTAATGCGAATACCTTCTTTTCTATGCCTTTATCAAATCATGTAAAATTTATGCGATAGCTGAAGGAATCCCTATGAATTCCCATTCCTCATCAGGCTGTAACGCTTTACCTCAATGCTTATGCATGTAATACTGAGCTACAAAGCTGCTGAATGATTGATAAACACCTTTTGCACAGGACGCTTTTCTTGAATTCCGGCTTATCCGTGCTTTCGCTGTAAAGCTCTGTGTATCCATTTTTCAATTTCCACGATTGGAATGATGGAGACAGACATGAGCAGCGCAACAGCAAATTCCGCAACGGAAATATGTTCAAACGCAAACAGCTCGGATAAAACAGGAATATAGATGACCGCAATCGTCAGGAAAAGTGCACACACGACAGAACCGATGAGATACAGGTTCTGTTTTTTCATATGCACAACGGACTGCTTCAGGGAACGCATATTGAATGCGTGAAACATTTCTGTCATCGACATGGTCAGAAATGCCATGGTCATACCGTCTGCACTCTGTGTGATTTCCCAGACACCGGCTTCCATAAAATGACCGACAATATAGGAAAAAAGGGTAATCAGTGTAATAGCACAGCCCTGAAATATGATTTGCATGTGCAGGCCGTTGGCAAACAGCCCTTCACTGCTAGGACGCGGAGGCCGCCGCATCAGATCCTCATCCCCCTCCTCCATGCCCAGCGCGAGAGCAGGAAAGGTATCCGTCAGCAGATTGACCCATAGAATATGCACAGGCTTTAATATTGTAAATCCCATCATCGTGGCAAGGAATATGGAAAGCACCTCACTAATATTGCTGGATAGCAGAAACTGAATGGCCTTACGGATATTATCATAAATCCTACGCCCTTCCTGAACTGCCGACACGATCGTCGCAAAATTATCATCCGCAAGCACCATATCTGCCACATTCTTTGTAACATCAGTTCCTGTGATTCCCATACCGACACCGATATTTGCACGCTTGATGGCGGGAGCATCGTTAACACCATCTCCGCTCATCGCAACAACATATCCCCTGGATTTCCATGCATCCACAATACGTACCTTATGCTCCGGCTTTACACGGGCATATACAAATGTCTGATCAATGCGGGCAGTCAGCTCCTCCTGTGACAGCGTATCCAGTGTACTGCCACTCATCGCCTGTGAGGTATCCGTTATGATAGTAAGCGATTTCGCAATTGCCACCGCAGTATCAATGTGATCACCGGTAATCATGACCGGACGGATGCCAGCCTTACGGCACTGGGCGATCGCCGGCTTTACCTCCTCACGTACCGGATCCATCATGCCGCACAGACCGAGAAATACCAGATTGGACTCTGCTGTTTCCATATCTGTTTCGATATGCTCATTCCATTTGCAGGCAGCACATAGTACACGCAAAGCACGATCTGCCATGCGTTTATTCATCCGGTTCAGCTCTTCGCGATCCTCTTCCCGCATCGGTTCTATTTTCTGATTGCGCCAAATGCCCGTACAGCGCTGTAAAACAACATCCGTCGCTCCTTTGGTGAATTGCAGAACAACACCGTCAGACTGCCTGTGCATCGTGGTCATCATCTTGCGCTGGGAATCAAACGGAAATTCATGAATACGCGGATACTTCTGCATTTCCTCATTGATATGAAACAGCGTTTCCCCATATGCGCTCAGCGCAACCTCTGTAGGCTCTCCCTGCATGGTTCCATCCGCATGTACCTGCGTATCATTGCACAGGCTCATTGCCAGTGCAAGCAGACGCTCATCATCACCGAAATGCTCCACCACCTGCATACGGTTCTGTGTCAGGGTACCGGTTTTATCCGAACAGATCACCTGTGTACAGCCCAGTGTTTCCACAGCGGTCAGCTGTCGTATGACTGCATTGCGCTTTGCCATGCGCGTCACACCGATTGCAAGCTGCACCGTTACTACCGCGGCAAGGCCCTCCGGAATAGCCGCAACAGCAAGGGAAACAGCCAGCATGAAGGTATCCAATAAAGATTCCGCACGCAAATCACCATTACGTAACAGCTCAAACAGAAACATAAAAGCACAGATTGCCAAAACCAGAAGACTCAGCAGTTTGGAAAGCCGGTTCAGCTTCTGCTGCAGAGGTGTTGCTTCCTCTCTGCTTACCAGAATCGCATCTGCAATCTTTCCCATTTCTGTATGCATACCGGTTGCAGTGATCACTGCACGTCCTCTGCCATATACCACACTGCTTCCCATATAGACCATATTTCTGCGATCACCCAGCGGTGGATTGTCTTCCTGCAAAGCCTCTGTTTGCTTTTCCACCGGAAGGGATTCACCACTCAGGGCAGACTCCTCCACCTTCAGGTTGGCACATTCCAGAATCCTGCCATCTGCCGGTACAGCATCTCCAGCCTCCAGTACGATTACATCCCCGGGAACAAGGTCTTCACTTGCAGTAACCCGTATCTCACCATTTCGCACGACCTTGCAGGCAGGCGCATTCATGTGCTTTAAAGCTTCTATCGCCGCCTCCGCTTTTCCCTCCTGATACAAGCCGAGCATCGCATTTACCATGACGACAAACAGGATGATAAAGGTATCCGCATAGGATTCATGTGCATATGCGGAGGTGATTCCGGAAATGAGCGCAGCCCCAAGCAGTACGATGATCATCGGATCGGAAAGCTGCCTGACCAGCCGTTTCAAAAGGGATGCTTTTTTTTCCTGTAATTTATTCAGACCAAATACGCTGCTTCGTTCCTGTGCCTGTGCTTCACTCAATCCATGCATGCTGCTGTGCTGTTCCTGTAATGCTTCTTCCACTGTTCTCTGATAAGCTTCCATAGTACCGCCTCCATTGAAAAAAACTCCTATACAGCTGTGCTGTATAGGAATTGTACGTTTATTCAGCCAGCCTGTGACTTCATACGATGCAGACATCCGTAAATCGCGATTCCTTTCTGCATTTATTTTTCATGGTTATCTCTACCTGTATTGTAAAGCATACAGACCCTTCTGTAAACAGCCCCTTTTTGCAATTCGGACAAAGTCATGAAATTGTCTAGCGAAACAGCGTCCCCTCCTCGAAGATTCCCCACACAGCCTGTGGATCTGTCTGTGTTTTCTGTATGGAAAATACCACCTGTGCATCCTGAAAGGTAAAGCTTCCATTTCCCTGTGTTCCGTATCCGTCATCCGAAAAGCTGAATGATGCTGTATCACCGTTTCGCTGCGCAGTGCCGGAAATAGTGGCAACCTGCTGCGCATTCTCCGGATTCAGACTCGTCAGAGTATAGGAAAAGGTGGTATCTGTTACATCGGATATAACAAGTGTACTGTGATTTCCACTATACGTTCCAGCGATGTCCTCCTGCTTCTGCGGCTTTTCTTCCTGTTGCGGAGTCTGCACGTTGGCACCGCCACGGGTAAAGATGTCCTTATTATACGGACCACAGTTAATCGTTTGTCCCTCATACTTCAGCTGATTGCTGCTTCGAATTGCAAAGGTATAGGTCCCCTGTGTACTGGTTGCTTTGATGCTGTGATCCGAAATGCTCCACGTTCCACTCACATCCTGCATTCCCTCACAGCTGTTTTGTGTGAAAACAAAGGAACCATCGCTCCTGAGTACAATTGCAGATGCAGCACCGTTATGAGCATTTTCGTCCGTAAAGGTACCGGCCATATCCTCCATACGGTATTCCTGCTTCTGTGAAAAGAGCTCATCTCCGTATTTCCAGTAAAGGAATCCGCCTCCAGCCGCCAGACCAGCCACAAGCAGCAACAGGACCAGAGCCAGCGGCCATGTCCTTCGTTTTTTGACAACGGTTTGCTTCTTTGTTTTATGATCGGTTCTATGCTTTGTTTTCCGCTTGGTCTTTTTTCTGGTTTTGCCTTTTTTCGCCTTCTGTTTCTTATTCTTTTGATCAGAAGGCTTTGACTCCCTCTGCTTTTTCATGACTGATCGCTCCTTCGCATCAATCAGCTCGCTGCTGTCAACCTGAAAAAGCTGGGCAAGTCGCTCCAGCTGTTCCTCATCCGGAACACGGATGCCTGCCTCCCAATCGAGTAACTCCTCCTGCTCTATACGCATATATGCAGCAAGCCGCTGCACGCTGATTTCATATTCCATGCGCAGCTTTTTAATATTTTTACCAGACATATGGTTTCACTTCCTATCTTATGCTAGTATTATCCCCGACACGGAAGAAGAAAGTCAAGAAAACCGACAGAATCGTAAGAATCTGATAATAGAAAAAAAGACTCCTTCTATTGATAAATATAAGGAATCATGAGCATTTCAACAAGATTCGCATCCTTATGGTCTTCAAAGGTTCGATATACAAGCCGCTGGAAGACAGGACCTTTCTGAATGAGGTGTTCTCTTTGAAAAAAGGTGCGGATGCGCTCACGGGTTAAAGCTGAACGCTTGTCATTATGCTCAAACGCATAGATTACCACAGCACACCCCGGTAGATATGAGAAGCCGAATTCCTCACTCACTCCAATTTCAGCAGCGCAATCTTCATAAATGCCAAATCCGCTGATCCCTTTACGGTCATCGTCTTCTTCCTTTGAGATAAGGGCACATTGGAAAAACAAATCCGCATTTTTCTGAAACAGATTAAATTGGATGGAATCCTGCGCATCCTCCTTGATGTTCAAACAGTCCTCCTGTGAAATAAAGAAGATACCCGGTCTTTGGATATAAATACAGTTGTACAGACAATAGGCCGTCATTTTCAATACGCTGATATAGTGGTCCAGGTTCATCAGCTTCTGCTGCAGCCGCTGTATCTCCTGCACATAATCATTGCGCTTCTGCTGTACCATTTCACGATGCGTCTGTACATTGCCGCGAAGAATATTTTCACGTATATTGGATAGCGAAATTCCCATATGAGAAAACCGCTGAATATATAGCAGCTGATCAATCTGTTCACTTGTATAATAGCGATAATTCGTTTCCGGATCTTTGAAGGGTACAATCAGCCCCAGTCGTTCATAGTGCCGGATCGCCTCCGGTGTCACCCCCATGATTTTTGCAATCTTTCCGATTTTATATTGCATATCATCACCCCGCCCTTTGTATTATACTATACAAAAGGAATTTGTAAACAGGGATTTTAAGAATACGAGAATGTCTGTCTCAATTTAGCCATACCACTTTTATAGAATCCGATTTTTCCTGTCTTTGGCTGCTTTAACGGCTGTTGATGAAATCGCATATATGAATTCAGATGATGCGTGAATGCCAAAGGTACCATGTGGATGTAACCATATATTCAGCACAGTTTTAACCGGGTTCTATGATAGATAAATCTGCTATTCCGGATGGCCATGTATCTGACAGCTGTTTTATATTGCATTGGATACGTACACATTCCTTGGAAGGAGGGCAAAAATCTTTGTAAAATATAAGCAAAGGATATGCAAAGCAGAGGCTGTTCATCAGAATGAATAGAAATCAAAAGACCATATATACGCACGCCGTCATAAGGACGCTGTTATAATTTCCATATATTTCTATATTTTGATTACGATAAGTTATCCTGCAAGATTTATTTTGTATATTTCATGTTTTATATATAATATGAATACGAAACATGTTATAATCAAAGTGCAGAGATCATAAAGAAAAACAGCATAGAGCATGTGTACAGCAGAAGGCAGGAAATCGATTGCCTGTAGCAGTTAGGATAAAGCATGTATGCCAATCAGAAAGATGTTCTGTCGTACAGCATGTCATCATACAATGCTAAATAGAGCGATTGCATAAGCGGATCATGCAAAATGAGAAATACTAGGAGGAAAAAACTATGGCAGAGGAATTTAGAAGAATATGGTCATTCATTGAAAAAGCGGAGCCGGCACAGGAGATGCTGTCTGTTCTGGTACCTGGCGAAGAGATTCTGCAGTGCTATAAGACAAATCGAGATATGTCAGCACTGACGAACAAAAGAATCATTATTTTTGACAGACAGGGTCTTACCGGAAAGAAAATCGAGATTTATTCCATTCCTTATCGTTCTATTGACATGTGGTCTACAGAGAATGCAGGGAAATTGTTTGATATCGATGCCGAGCTGGAGCTGTGGACAAAAGCCGGACATTTCAAAATCAATGTGGATAAAAAGTGTAACATCCGTGAATTTGATACCATATTGGGAAACGCGATACTGGATTAGTTCTTACTTATATCTTATGTTAGCATGAAAATATACCAAAGCTTTGATATCGTTTATATGACGATATCTTTTTTATCATGCTGTGTTCCTATGTTTAAAGAAATCGGGCAGGTAAAGGCTTTATCGTATGTAACGGATGGAAGACCATCCGCTGGTATCAGTCAAAGGCAGGGTTGCACTGATAATAGTTTTCCGCATCCAGCTGACTCTGAACATAGGCAAGTGCTTCTCCAAACCTCTGGAAGTGTACGATTTCACGTTCTCTTAAAAAACGCAGAGGGGCAATGACATCGGGGTCACTGGCAGCCCGTATCAGATTTTCATAGGTTGTCCGTGCTTTCTGTTCCGCAGCCATGTCCTCAAACAAATCAGTAAGCGGATCGCCTTTGGATTGGTAATATGCGGCAGTAAATGGTGCTCCGCTGGCTGCCTGTGTCCATATGCCGGTTGTATGGTCAACATAATATGCATCAAATCCACCTGCTTTTATTTCCTCGACGCTGAGATTTCTGGTCAGCTGATACAGGATTGCGGATACCATTTCCAGATGAGCAAGCTCGTGAGTACCTAAAAGTTATCCGTCTGTAGAAACAGCTGCTTATTGGTGTCCGAATACCGTAGATACAAGAGTATCTATTGTGTAGTGCGATATAACTATAAAGACCAATATGCATAATTAAATTTATTATTTTCATAGTAATAAATAAAAATACCTATATAGATAACAGGTTACTATATATTTTTTAATGACACATCGCAATCGCCTTTGCATAGTTTATATCGGAGGTGAGTGAAATGACAGGCACATTAACAATTGAAACTATGGAAGCAAACGGTGCTCCTGTTAATCAGGCAGCTATAAGAGTGTATGAGAGAACAGACAGTGCTTCTAACTTTATAATGGGATGTTATACCGATGAAAAGGGACTAAGTGAACCTATTACTCTCCCTACCCCAGACAGCACACATTCCTTGCATAGCATTCCACAGGCATGTCCTTATGCACAATATGATGTACAAGTCATAAAAGATGATTTTGACAAAGAAATAATCAACGGTGTACAGATATTTCCTAACACAAATTCTACTTTGACCGTTATTATGCAATGCTGTAATGGCAGGACACCAAAGACAAACACAATTGATATAGAGCATCACGAATTATATGATAAATGAATTGATACAAACAATGCTACTCTCTAATGTGGAGAGTAGCAAATTGGCTATTCATATACAGACTCTTAAATTACATTTTTACTGATGCAATCACAAATACACAGTTTAAAGCTAAATGAGAGTGAACAAATATACATTAAGTTTTAGCGCAAGTTACCAATTAGATCCGCACCGGGCATTTCTCATGCAGCGTACAAATTGACGTGCGCAGCGATTTTCTCTACAGTGTTGACGCATTGTGTTGCAAGCTACTCGTTCTGATTCATTCAATGCGTTTGTACCATAATCATCGCATCTACAATTTCTATCACTATCGAATCTGTCAAAACCATAATCGTTAAAGTCATAAGCATTACATTCACATCTGTTACACATATATATTTCCTCCTTACGTGTTATTGAGATACATCTGCGTATCTCAATATATGATATGGAGGAATTAGATGCCTAATTAGGCTTATTATAATACTTATTGATAAAAGATTAAACGTCTGATTATCATTAATTAAAAGACCACCATAAAGGTGGTCAAGTGCCGCAAAATACTGCCTAGGTATCTCTTTCTTTTTAATGGGCGGCAACGTAATCATTATATAGCTTATATGAACATTTGTAAATACGTTATGAATATTTTAGCGTTATTAAGCAAGATAATAAAAAAGTTCGGATAAATCCGAACTTCGCCAATGATAGTGGCCGCCTTTGTTCAATACCTAGGCAATATTCAACAGGCGAAAATATTCTATCATATATATTTTTAATTTCAAGTATTTTGTTTTTTTCTGCACTTTTTTTGTGTTTTAACATATATTATAATGAGTGATAGCTAGCTAAAACTCACACCTCAATTTCTTAATTCATGAAAAGAGCTGCTATGAACGGCTCTTTTCCTTATGCCATACCTACATTTAATCAACATTTCATTTGCTTGCAGATTTAAAAAGCCGGAATACACCGGCCTGACTCTCTGTGGGAAAATATTGGGGTATTTCCGAAAGGGGTAGAGAGCCAATAAAAGTATATTACATATTCACATGTATGTAAACTCTAATTATTTAATTTTTCTTAATTCTAATTCGATAATAAAAAGCCAGCTTATAGCCGGCTTTTGTCCCATTGTCACTGCATAAACTGTATGAAAGAGTGACTACGAAATTATATAGCATTTCTTCAAAAATTGCAAATCATTATCTTAGTAAAATATTGTAAGTTCGATGTTTAACAAAAAAAGGCTACTCTCTGGTGTGGAGAGTAGTTAAATCTGAAGGTATATAATATCTTAATTCTAATAAAAAATCAACAAAGATTATGTGATTTTGCAAAAATTTATTGATTTTTTTTGATTTTATCTTATAATATATATGTGGATATAATCCATTTATGCTCATCTACCGTGATGTAGAAGGAGTTTCTGATTACGTCATTTAATTTATTAAATGGCGTTTTTTGTTTTTATATATCGCTATATTCTGCCTTATTATCTTCATATTTTTTAATATAATAGCTCTTTTTTATGCTAAAAAAGCCGACATAAAGCCGGCTTATCGTCCTCATGAACAAATAATGGGGGGAAAAAGGGCGATACAATCATTAAGTGATTGCTTATATACTATACTACTTATATGTTGAATTGTAAACAAAAAAAGCTACTATCTGGTGTGGAGAGTAGCTATAATTTTACGCTGTTACCATTATTTCATGAATCCGTTCTCTCACGTCATATTTATCTAGAGAAATATTTTTTGTCGATATCATATATGTCAATAACCCTGTATCACTGATAATAGGATCGCCATTGTCATCAGTATATAATTCAAACCCTACTTTTTCATAAAACGCTCTCAACTTTGGTCTATTTTCACACTCTAGATATATAATTCTCCCGCCTATAAGTTTATGTACTTGTAAAACTTTATGCATAGTTAAATCAAAAAGATCTTTTCCTGTAATAAGTAAATTATAACAATTCTTATAATTTTTTCCAAATTGTCCAATTAAAATTGCTGACAACTGACTGTTTGCTTCAAACCCTGTCCTAAGGATAGCTTTTTTTCGTTTATTGCTAATACTATTATCAAAAACTATTGGTAATGACGTTAAGCTAAAATAAGCTACAAGAATCATTTTGGCATCATCTATACCAAACACTAAATAAGTTCTACTCTTATCCATATTCTCAAAGAGAATTGCTTTATGCTTTAAAAAAAATTCGACATCTTCATTCAATGGACACAAAAAATCGGCAAGAATATCTCTGACAGATTCCTCGCCGAATTCATTCAACAAGTCACATAATTGTATAATCTGCAATTCCAAAATTATCACTTCCCAAAAATTTTCCGTAATGATTTCACGTCAGCATCTTTAGCTACTGGAATTTTGCTTATCGTCGTTCTTTTTTTACTATTAAGGATTGTATCAAACGACTTCGCAGACTTCTTATTGACTTTTATAGAACCATCGAAACTTTGCGTAGCCATCGAAATCCCTCCTTTACTTTATAAGGGGCCATTTCCCCTCTACATCATTATAGTATAATAATAAAATAGCAATGTCAATCATAATGTCATTTTTTTGTCAAGTATTGAAAAGAATGTAAGTGAAGAAAATAACTTACAAAAAAAGCCACTCACTCCCAAAGGAATGAGTGGTTATTTCATATATTAGACTTCACGCAGCGGTCCGGCATACAACCATATTTTACGACCTCCGACATTTGCCTGCACTGAATTTGTAGGTTTATCCACCGCAAGCACCTTAAATTTCTTGTCACACTTCCAGTAATCGCCTACGCTGAACACTTGTGACTTCGTTTTCTTACCGCTCTTATCGCACTTGGTAAGTGGTCCCGCCTGAATGGAGTTACCGCCGTTCCCGGTCATCTCCTCGCACCAGATGCTATCCATGTTGGCCAATACCTGGTCTACGCTATGTATTCCTGGAATGACGAAGTATTCTCCTTTATGCAAAATCTGATCAGGCTGTCCCGGTTTCGCAGGCTTGGAAGGTTTCTTATGTTCTGCAGGTTTGTTCCCTGGTTTCTGCTCTGTACTGTTTGCTTTCAGCTGGAAGCCTTCTGCAATGCCGTCTACAATGCCCTGTGCCACGGATTCTTTGTGTGCCTGGTATTCGGCCATGTCCGCCTTATTGTCAATGAAGCACGTCTCTAACAAGGCGGAGCTGATGCCTAAACACTTGCATGTATAAATCACCAGCCAGTTTGTCACCTTGACACCGGAACCACCACGCTTCACGAAGTGCTTTCCCAACTTGTTCATGATTGCCTGTTCTACATCGGTATACTGCTCACTGTCTGTTACAAATATTTCTGTTCCGTGTCCGGATCCATTGAATGCGTTAAAATGTACTTCCAGCACATAATCATACTTACTGATTTTGAATGTACCGTTCTGCACGTCGTAGAATGCGCTGCGGTTTTCGTTGTACACATCCACAGTTGCATATTTTCTCAGTTTCGGAGCAATCAGATTGACTAACTCTCTGGTAAGGTTAGCTTCTTTGTATCCGCATCCGGAAGCTCCTGGATCGCCTGCGCCATGTCCTGCAATAAGCAAAATTTTCATTTTTCTTCGTCCTCGCTTTCTTTGTTAATAAGTTTGTCGGCAACAGCTAAGCCGTTGCTCAAAACTTTTGGTACGTTGAATCCCGCTTCAACGAAATTTTCACAGATGGAGCGTGCTTCATTCACAATCAAGCTTGCCAGTACGAACCATCCAAGCAGTGTTGTAATCTGCAAGTCTACACCGATTATCTCACCGATTTCGATCAAGCCCGCTGCAACCATAAATGCAAACGTGATCATGATCCAGTATCCAATCTTTTTAAGTACTCCTTGCCAACCCTTTACTGAATTTTCTTTTTTCATGATTCTTGACTTCATCCAGCCTGTTACCCAGTCTGCAATATTGAGTAATAGAAATAATGCGAATAAATACCAATGCTCTCCAAATACCATACTCAGTACGGCGATTACAGCGCCGACAAAGGCATTGTAGTTGTCTGTTAAAGTCTGTGTCATATGTTTCATAACCTCATCTCTTTCCGCCATTCTTGGCAATATGTAGGGCGTTTTACACTCTTATACTACTTCGTTAATTCTTCGTGACCTATCTCAACCAGAATTTTTTTCACTCCGGCTTCTAGCGCTTTGGGGACATCAGCAAAATCAAGCTTCCCATCTAAGATACGATATACCAGAAAATTTGCCATTATGCTTCACCTCCTGCCGCCATCAGTATCAAATCTTGAACTGCCTGTGCAGTCACCTCTTGCTTAAGTTTCAATTCTTTTAATTGGCTTTCTGCAGTTTCTTTATATAAAGACAAGAAAGCAACTTCTCCATAATCAGCTGCTTTTACAACTTCACCATCACCGCCATATTCAACTGGTGATACCTCATAATGCAAATCTAATGATACGTAGCTGTCTAAAACCACATATCCATCACAGACAGTTAGTGTTTCACCTGTTGCGGTTTCTACACATAATGTCTCAACATTTTCCTTTTTTGAGAATTCAGAATGAATCTTTTTTAGTGATCTATCAGCAATGAAAGCAAGTTTCACATGATTATCTCCGACATTGAATCCGTCTGTGATCAGCTGATATCTACTGCCATTTTTCAGTTTAATAAATTCCATATCTTAATGCTCCTTTCGTTAGATAGTAGATTTTCCTGTTATATATGTAAGGTGTATATTGACGCCAACATCCTTTACTATTTTTTCAAGAGGGGAAAACAAAATAGTTCCATCCTGTTTAATATTTATCTTTGCGATAATTTTTGTACTACCTACGACTTCGTAAAAATTTAGATCTACTGTCGGGCGAAAAGCTTCCGGAATCATCGACGGCGTAGCTATCGTAGTCTCTCCGTTCGCTGCCAATTCCTTTTGCATATAACCAGCACATTTTAAATAAACAACTTGCCCACTTCTATACATATTGGCCATAGGAAGATATACCGAATTAGTTAATTGAACAGTATTTCTGTTTAATTCGGTTTTTATATCATCGAATTTCTTTTTACAATATCCGGCACTAGGTACTTTTGCATTGGATGTTGAATCCGTCGTAACGATATCGCTAGGTGTTAATGCGTCAGGTATTGCATAAGGTAAACTATTCCAAGGTGTTACTCCATCCCCCATTTTCATTTTAACGATTCCCTTTCCAACACCTGCATTCGGTATTTCATAACCGATTTCGCGTTCTTTCAAAACCATATTTGATTGTTCCCATTGTGCCTTTGTTCCAGCACGTGGTCTTATTGTATAAAATGGCATTTCTCATTCTCCTCTCTTTAAATCGGATACCCACCGTTTACATCAATGTCTTCTTCGCTCGCTTGTGTGAACGGGTCACCGCCGTCCATATCGAATGTTTCAAGTTGCAGTGCTGATATAGCATCATAACATTGTGCCACTGCATTTTTTACATCCTTTTGAGATTCGTTAGTTTGGTCTATCAAATCATCTAATTTCTCTTTGCTTTTTTCAAAATAAGGATCAACAGTACTCGTATACCATGATTTCATAGCACTTAATACTTCTCTTTGCCAATATTCTTCCGGTGGAGAAACTGCAGCTTTGATTTTGTTGGATACATCTACTTGTAGAGCTAATCTGTTAGATGTGATAACGATTTTATTTTCGTCAATCGCTGCCAAAGACAAATATACATCGCCTTCGTTTTCAAATACCCCATCAGGCAACAAAATGTATGTCCCATCATCTTTTTCCTGTAGAGGGCATACGATCGGCATATCTGATTTCCAACTAGTACAGTAACCAGATAACACCATTCCCTTAAATGGATTTGTTTCCGATGTGTCTTTAATAAGCTTAATAAAAAGATTGGCTGAGTGCTGATAACCTACAAGACTGTTTCCGTCAAGCATTATCTCTCTACCAATCTGTTTGATTTGTGTTACTACTATATCCATTTAATCGCCTCCTAACGTTAGATATCATAATTCATATCAATAACCTTACCTTTCGTTTTCATCGTCACTCCTAAAATCGAACTTATACGGATATGGTTGTCTTCATTAAGGTTTAAAAATATATCGTCCTTGGTTATCGATATAAACGGTCTTGATAACAAATCCTGATTATTGTTCAAGATCCCTATTCTGATTTGATCGTCACTCATCGTGATTGCTGTATCTCCATTTTCTCCGAGCGTTATTTGACTGAACATCCCTACTTCATGGCTTAAATGTAAATTGTGACCGATATAAGCATCATAATTTGTTGTAAGATTTCCTTTAAATGTTCCCGATTCCACCGTTACGTTGCGCATTGTCGCATCTGCGCACTTCATGGTGCCATCTTCCATAACTGAGAAGTTATCGCCTATCATGATCCGGATACCTCTTAATGTTCCGGCTGTTATGAAATCAGCATTGAACTTCCCATCGATCGTCCAAGCTGAATTATACGGTCCCTGCCATCCATTCTGACTGAATGCTATACCTCCAAGATTCATCCTAATGCAATACTTCGCATTCTCTTTCGGTAATGCATCCAAAATATAGATCTCATTCTGTGTCTGGTAGATGTATCCTTTCTCTGCCCATGCATTTATCAGCTTCGTTGCCATCTCCTGCGCCTGCTGCAACACTGATCCTTTCAGTTTTTCACCATCGTTGCCAAGAATGGATATTGCATCATTCACCTTTCCTGTTATGGTTTGCGGTTCTGAGGATAACGTGATCTTGTTCTTCTCCGGAGAATCGTGATGCCTCTGCAGCTTGATCACCTTTTCAATTATCTCAGTATGCTCGTCAATAATTACGTGTGCAATGTCATACAGCCCCATCTTCAGGAAGCTGTACCTATCATCTGTTTCCGCAAGGTCATTGACCGTGACCTCAAAGGATAATACCGGATATGCCTGTTCCTTCAACTTCTTTTTCGCATCAGCAAGTAGGTTCTCCGGAATCGTATATCGTTCATCCTTCCATACAATCCAGATCGGATGCACCTTGCCTGCATATTTATTATCCTCAACGTATGTCTTACCTCCATTTATGGATGCAAAATTGACATAGCTGCCATCCTCATTCTGCTTTCCATATGCTGTGATCCTGGTGGCGAAATCTTTTGAATTGCCTTTCATCTTAACACTTTCCAGATTCAACTGTGGGGTGATATAGATTCCTTTATCTATGACCTGTTCAGGATCCTTTACAACGATCTGTTTATCAAGTGTTCGGACCTCATATGTAACACTGAATATCTCCTGACATTTGAATAACACTTCATAATCAGACGCATCTTCCATCTCTAGGGTCCTTCGATAATCCCGTATACCTGCGTTTAAGATAGACCAGCCAGACGGTTTGATCGCTTCCAGAATCTCTGATAGGCTCTTTGTCTGAAACTTTGCTATATCCTTCGTGTTGAGATAAGGCTCGTTTTGATGCCAGTCATCCATATCCAGGCTGCAGGTTATCGTGCATGCTGTCTTTCTCTTGTTGATATCTTTAATCAGATAGCGGTTCTCTTCATTTCTGACAGATGTTTCATTGGCGATATACCGGTACATTTCATCACTGGGCGAAATGTCAAAGCATAAAGTCTGGGTACCGTCATATTCATATGATGTATAGTAATTCTGCCGATTGGTAATCGGTAACCAACCTTCCTTTGTGTAAATTTCAAGCATCTTGTTCCTCCTATACGAAAATTGGTGTATATTTCAATACGACTTTTACAGACGTACTGCTCATACTGATTTTTTGACTTCCCGGATCCAATGTAGGAAAGCTGTTCTGTTTCAGCGTACAATCCGGATATTTATTCGGCTCTGTATCTGTATAAACTTTTTTCAATTCACCATCGAAATAGACCGTTCTGTTTGCATACAGCTTCCGGATGGTATGCCCGTCAATAGTGAAGGAATCCATAGCTGCCATTGGCGTTATTTCATACACACATTCTGTTTGCCAATTACCTGCGACAACGATATGGTTTTCCGCCTTACTAAGTAACAACTGGCGTCTGCTTCCTTCCTGTATGACGGACAACGGGATCGTCACCCTGTACCAGCCCTGCCAGTATTCGTCTACGGGTTGGCTCAGTTTGGATAGATAGCACCGATATTTGAATCCATCTTCGATGTCGATCATGTTCTCTTCATGGTTCAATAGCTCTGCCAGAAAATCAGATATATCCTTCTTGCTGCGAAACTCAGCTATCAGTTGCATACTCTTCGGCGTCAGCACTCTTTTGCCAAGAACAGGACGCAGGGAGCGTTCAGGCTGAAAGACCTCACGCTCTACTGCATAGGGCTGATATGTGAAGGAATTTACTCTCATATGGAATCGTTCCATCCGCTTGTTGTTTATTCGCATGTCACATCCTCCTATCTAAGTTCTGCAAGCTCAACACCCATTTCAGGTGCAAGCCAATGCGCGATTTCTGCGCCGTTATCCAATACGAATCTAAACTCATTAACACCATTACGTACTAGCTGCATAGTCTTTGGGAACGCGTTCACGACACTCTGCTGCTGCGTGATCCTGGCATTCGTTTCCAAAGGTACACCGATGTCATTCACGCTGGCATTCACTTGTTTCTGCAATTCCGCATTCATACCGTCAACCTCATTAAGGATATCCTTCGTTGACTTCGGCATGGCCATTTCAAATCCCACGGCAATACCTGGAGGCAGCATCTTACCTACAAGATCACGCAGCAGTCTGGAAGGGGAATGGATGCCGAAGAAATCCAACATACCATCGACGATTCCATCGCAAAACCCACTGATCTTATCCAGGATCCAATCCTTTACACTTCCGATACCTTCCCACAGCCCCTTGATAAGGTTTATACCGATATCTACCATCTTGCCAGGCAATTCCTTTGCTTTCTGGACAACAGAATCCACGAGCTGCTTTGCGGCGTTGATACCAGTGTTCCATAAATTAGAACCCCAGTCCCTTACTTTAGACACTGCATTTGTGAGCCATGTCCAAATCTTTCCTGGCAGAGACCTAAACCAATCGACAACGCTATCAATTGTTTTTGATACCCAATCTCTTGCACTGGTATATATATTGCTTCCCCAGGTCTTGACTTTCTCCCATGCGCTCTTCAACCATTCCCATATCTTTCCTGGTAATGACTTGAACCATTCTACTACCGAGTTTATGAATGCCGGAATATCTTCTGTAACGAAGTTCTTCAGATCGATGCCCCACTGGATGAAATGACCAATGATCTGTCCGACCATATAACCAATGTTATACGGTAATTGATTGAACCAGTCGATCACACTCTGGATCCACGCCGGAATCGTTTCTGTGAAGAAAGCTATGACGCTGTTCCATGCATCTTGAAACCATTGAACGATGCTGTCACACAGCTCCTGCAGGCTTGTCTTGAAATCTTCCCATCCCTGTGGTATCGTCACGGTAAAAAACTCGACAATACTGTCCACTGCACCTGAACACCATTCAACGATGCCGTTCCACAGGTCTATCCAGAACTGCCGGAATTCCTCAGAGGTATTCCAGAAATATACGAAGGCAGCCACTACTGCAGCTATAGCTGCAACGATCAATGTGACAGGCCCACCGGCAGCAGCCACCAAAGCGCTGCCCAGCCCCTTGATACCGCCTTTTGCGCCTATAGCACCTGCAGCAAGTTTAGAGAACGATCCACCACCTGCATCTAATTTCAACAGTAATGCGTTCACGATACCAGTACCACCACTCGCCAGTGACAAAAAATCCGATATAGACTTACTCGCTTTGCTCACTGTATTTGTGATCTTCCAAGCAGCGAACGCACTCCCCACGCTGATTACGACCGGTAGCAGCTTCTTGATCAATGAGATCAACTCTGGAAGATGCTCTGCAGCATAATTCAATCCCTTTTCCATGACCTTCCCAACATCGGAGATCATTTCCTTCAAGGTTGGCAGACCATTACTCTGCAGCACTTCGTCGATCGACTCTATGATAGCTACCATCCCTCGTGTGATAGCAGCCTTCATATTATCGAAAGTCCCCTTCCAGGAAGCGCCTGCCTCTTTGGCAGCACCATCAATGGCCGCAAACTTGTTAGTTCCTTTTTCCATCGCATCCTGCAGGACATTCAAAAACTCTTCTGATGAGATGCTGCCATCTGATAGTGCTTCACGAACATCAGAGAAACTCTGGCCAGTCGCATCCGCAAACAGCTGCACTGCAGGGATACCGGCATCCGTCAACCGGTCCAACTGATCTCCCTGGACCTTCCCCTGTGCGACCATCTTTGCGATCGCATCTGTTACATTGGCGTATGTCTCATTCGTACCATCCCCATAGAATGCAACCGCATCTGCCCAGGTCTTCACCTGTCCTGTTGCCTTGTCCATTGACATACCGGACGTCACGAACTTCTGACAGCTCTGCGCTGCTACATCAAGTCCATATGCAGTCCCTGTCACGGTATCCTTGATTTTGACCAGTGCCTGTTCTGCAATCTTGGAAGAGCCTGTCATCGTCGTCATGGTACGTGTGAACTGATCCATCGTATCGATGCGGTCCATCGCACTTCCTATGGATGATTTCATGGCGTTGAAGCCTGCAGAGACAGCCTTGGTGATTCCGACTGCACTCAGAAGGCTTTTCAGCTGCGTACCGAAAGATTTCGTTTTCCCCTCCATCGACTTCAGGCGTGATTCATAGTCTTTATCATTAAGATCTACCTCAATGATGATGGAGCCATCACTGTTCCCTAACAATCCGCATCACCGCCCTTCAGTCCTGACAAGATCTCTGCCTCTAGTTCCTCCTGCGACCTATCCTGCGCTTTTTCCTTAGGGAGCGCATAAAACTTTTTCAATTCCGTATAACGCTGTTTCTGTTCCTTATCCAGTTTTGAGATATCCGCAGTACGATAACCTACCACCTGGATGAACTTCGTCTGATCTGTAAGTCCCTCAAATAGACTTTTGAATTCCCACCAGTGCAGCTCTGCGGCAAGCAGATCGATGCCATACTGCTGGCGGAATGCAGCTACGATGAGGCCCATATCATAGTCAAAACGATATCCGATTTCACCTTGCTTGCCAGAGGTTTTCCGTATCGGTTTATCGAGCCTGTAGAAAGAAAAAAGAGCCTGGATCAACTCTTCTGAAATATCATCAGGCATGTTCATGACTCCCCGTATCATGAAATACAATTTGTAATCCATTTCGATCCCTGCATCGACCATGATAATCTCAAATTTCATCCAAGTACGGAAATCTGTATCTATCGTATAGTCTCTGTTATCTGCTCTTACGGTTCTTGGCAGGTCGTCTCTTGTTAGCCACATTCTTCATACCGTACTTTCCATCCGCATATTCCATCTGCTTTGTGAACCGCTCCATACTATTGACGATCCCCTGTACTGCCTGAAGCTCCTTTTCTGCGGACTGCTGACGCTTTTTCATCTGCTCTGTCGTAGCAGCTTCCTCCAGACGTTCTTTTAGTGCTTCTGCAAGCTGCAGGATAACATAATAAGGCTTTAAATCATCCTTATGGAAGATCTTACGATATACACCAGCGCCCAACAGTCCGTCAATAGTATTCCGGCAGTCATCGATAAAGGTTTCCGTTACAAGTCGATTCCCGCGATACTTTTCCATGAAATCGCTGATCGTCTGATGCAATGTGATATCATCCGCATCCATTTCGAAGTGTAGTCCTGCAATATCTAGTGGGATGATGTTTTCCTGTAATGTGATTTTCATCTGCTATGCCCCCACTCCATCTGCTTTGAAGGTACCGGTCTTGTAATCATACACGCCCTCTGTGAATGTTCCATCTGCGACATTGTATTTACCATGCAAGCTGTCACCCTTTTGTGCGAAGGTTCCTTCCAGTGCGATTTTACCGCCACCCTCACCGGATCCTGGATTGGATGGTTGGATCTCATACTCAGACTTATGTGCTGCAAATTCCCCTGCAGACCCTTCGATCGGCGCCCATGTTTCTACTTCATAGGCCGTAAACATCTCTCCGATCAGCTTTTTCTTACCTACCTCATACACATGCATGACAAAGGCGTTATCCGGAATCAATTCTCCCGAATACGATACTGACGGTGCATATCCTGTCATATTGGAATGCTGGTTCTTTTCATTGATATACTGTCCGTCATCTGTATTCGGTGATGCGTCCTCTGTCCAGTCCGTGATACCAGTACCGGCAAGGACCGGCTTCTCGATACCATCCCATATAGCATAGTTCAGATTCTCATGTCGATTGACGACAGTACTTTTTGGTGTAAATGCCATTACTCAAACGCTCCTTTCTTTTCATATACTAATTTGTAGGCTGCCACGAAGGTAGCCGTCTTTTCTTTTTCTCCAGTATCATCTACCGGTGTTGATGTCATTTCCAAACTAATCGGCTTCGCATCCGTAAGAGTAAGATTCGGAAACCCTTCTCTTGTCTCTCGTGCAAATGTCGCAGCCAGGTCATTCAACGGCTTCGTGATGTCAAGATTATGTCTGGTATCCTTAACAGATGCCTGCATGCTTACCGTGAATGAAAACTCAGCCTTATATCCACCAGTGATATACTGCTGAAGGATCGGAACATCATTCATTCGTTTGAAACAGATCGCCGTTTCTTTGGAGTTTGGAAAATACTCCAGATACCATCCCTTTGTGTTTGGAATCTGGATCTTACTGATGTATCCCATGAACAGCTCTTCGACGATCTGCCTGACATCCTCCAGTGCTACATTAGCCATGCTTGAACCATCCTTTCGTCAATTTCACCCATTTCCCTTTGTTTTTGCTTTTGGAACGGATATACCATTCAGGGCCGGCAAGCGGATGCGTCTTACCATACTTCAATGCCTTGCTCGTAGTCTCTTTGACTTCTCCAAGTCTTGCCCATGCTCTACGTGAACGTATACCGACCATCACTTTCCCGTGATACAAGAAGCGTGCATACGGTCCTGTCCAGACAATTTTATCCTTATAGCGATTTTGATTAACTAACGCAGACATATACAAAATACCATCCTGCATTGGCACATACGGTGTCGTGTCCTTGATAACCTGGCTTATGAGCTTCTTTTTACATTTTGTTAGCTTCATCCGGTCTTTTAACATGCGGGCATCCCCGTCAAACTGGACCTTTACCTTAACACTCATTTCCCTGTTATCTCCACTCTGATCGGCTTCGTACCATCGAGAAATATCTCATTTACTCCTGTGATGGTGTATTCATCATCACGGAATTTTAGCGTATCATTGGTACTGATAATAAAATCTGTTCCATACTGCAGTACACGGTCATTTTCATCATAGGCAGTGTAATCACCAAGTTCTATATACACGATGATCTTGTCATCAGTTGTAATCCCGCGCTTTGACTGCTGCATTCCGTAACTTGGGTCTGCTTTCACATGCAGTATCGTGATGACCTGCTCAGCTGTCGCTCCGTTATCATCCTCATGTAGCTGCTTGATCAGCTGTACTGTATGAGGTCGGAATCTTCTTGGCAGCACTCTCACCAGTTCCACCCCAGTTTGAGCAGACCGTTGCGGCGTAGCTCTGTCATTATTACAGACTTAGCGAGTGGCGAAAACGGGATCCCTTTATAGGACTGTCCGCCATTTCCCATCTGAAATGTATAGCCGCTTGACTGTACCTGCTTCAGATCGAGGTCAGATGCACCGTTCACCGCTGCTGTACCGCCATTTTGATCGATATAATCGACTTCAAAGCACAACGCCTTATCGAAGTTCCCATAGCCATCTAATGTGTCCTGCAGTTGATCAGTCCTTACGCGGTCATCTATATACATCTTTAAGACTGCTTCAGCTTTTGGAAGCAATACATTGAACTCCGCTTCCCTAACCGTCCCCTTGTAATCATCTCTATAATACCGATAATCCATTTCAGCACCTCCTTAAAGGTAAGGAGAGGATTCCCTCTCCTACTGGTTCTTGATCAATACGACATCCTTCGTTACTGCAGTCTTTGCTACGACTACAGTATCGTTGACCGTGATGTGGTCTTTCTTCGTGATCTTCACAGGATAAGTCCCTTCACGTAAATTAAATTCCACAGTACCATCAGCACCTGTCATCAGTTTAGCGCCGTTCACATCGACGCGTGCTTTCTCTACCAGATTAGCATCTTCACCGCTGCCATCCTTGACAGTGAAAGTCACCTTTTGTGCCGTATACGGCGTTGCAGGCTCCAGGTAAGCGAATGCGCAGCCGGTACGATTCTCATCAAGACGGGTTGCTGCGTTCGGCAATGCCCAGCCCATACGGAATACGACACGAAGCGCAATCATGTCCTGCTGTGCAAGGTTATATACGATCTCCTTGGTGACCGGATCCTGAATAACGCCCTGGTCGAGGATCTTTACTGTGATATCCTGACGGATCGCATATACCGCCTGCTTGAAGTCACCGGCTACCAGCTGTGCGATGTTTTTGTCATAGCTGCCATTCGTAGGGAAATACATCGGTGCTCCATCAAGTGCATACTGCGTAGAACCCTGCATATCGCTCTTGAAGATCAATGCCCCATCAGTTGCACGAAGTCCACGCAGCTTAGCACGCATGCCTAGCGCAGACAGACAGCCGCTTACCATGTAGCCGTCCTCTTCTACCTTGGAGAATACACCGCCTTCACCCAGCAGCTTGTCATACAGATCCTTGTCACCTGTATCAGCGACATTGTTCCCTGCCTGGCGAGCCAGTGTGATGATATCAGACTGCCATTCAGCCGGACGGTTATATCCGAAGATGGTAGCGGAATCGACACACTGTCCGATTGCCTCATTGACACGTGGTGTGATCTCACCCATGATATCAAATTCTGCATCATCAAGAACTGCTTCCGGAATCGGTACGATAACGGCCAGCTCACCCGCTGTCAGATACACGTTGTCCCAAGCCTGGCGGGTTGTCTGTTTCATACCGGTATCACCATTCACCCAGTATGCGGTCGGTAAAAAGTCCAGAACACGGATGCGTGTCTGTTTGCTCGTCATGTTTGGCAGCTTACGTGCCATCCCCATGAATACGGACTGCTTCGGTGCGTCCTGAAAAATTGTCGATACGACCTGCTCTCTGATAAGAGCTTCCGCATCCTGTCGATTTGTAATATTTACTGGCATAACTTACTCCTTTCCAAACAGCGATCTAAACGCTGCGTTTGCCTGATCTTTCTGATCAGCTGTATTCTGATTTGGCCCCTCTGTCCTCGAAACAACATACGGTGTCTTGGAGTCCTGAAATAGATAGGCGTTGTCTTTTTTGACTGCTTCTAAGGCTGTGGTGATATCTGCCTGACGATTCTTGCTTTTCTTAAGATTAGCTACATCCAGCAAAGCAATAACAGCCTTGTCATTGCGGGCCCCTGCTCCTTTAACAGCATCTTTCAACAGACCGGAAAATTCCAATTCATCAAGTTTTCCCTGCCATTCTGTATCCTTATTCGCAAGTTGAGTGTTCAGCGTGGATATCTTTGTCTGCAGTTCATTGACATCAACACCTTCAAAACCTTTCAAAGCAGTTTGTGCAGTTTCATACTGGTTTTTGAAATTATCACGTTCTGTTGTCAGTTTCGTTACATCTTTTCCATGCTCGTCCATGATCTTATCGATCGTTTCTTTTTCGAGCTTGAGATCTTCTAAAAACTTTCTTTTCATTTTTTTACCTTTCCGTCTACGCTTTATTCACATGGGTTGCATCCACTTGACTGCACGCCTTTTTACGCCTTGCGCCGTGGCTATTGAAATGTGGTCCAAAATAGGGCAACTTTCGTTTCGGTGGATCATTCATATAGCTGAGACGTTCTTCTGTCTTGCGTCCACAAAAAATGCAGGTATCATATTCCCGTATGACCCTGCATCCTTTATCATAATAGATTCGCTGCTTCGTGATATATGCATGTTTACACATTATCTCACCCTCTTCCAGGTATTAAAAAAGCACCCGCTATGAGTGCTTATCTGCTGCTTCTCTGATTTTCTTTTTGTATTCTTCTAATAGTTTTCTTTTCGGTAACACTTTTCTTGTACTAAGCTGCTGACCTTTCAAAGGAGGAAAAGATGCTTCTAACTCCTGGTCTTTCTTGACCCACTCTTCAAAAAGTGCTTTTTGTTTATCATTTAGCTTTTGATTTGACATATTTGATATATCCCTCCTTATCCAGCTGCTTAAAGATCAATTCATGGATATCTCCTTCAATCTCCCCATACATCAATACTGTTCCAATGTCACCATACATATAGCTGTCATAATCAATTGATGAGATATCTTTCAAGACCTTTACTTCATAACGCAGATTTCCATATGTTGCTCTTAATTTATCGATGACAAGACCATAATTTTGTAAGAACCAGAAATCATCATTTTCAAAAGAATTTGTTTCAACATCTTCTAAAATAGGGTGGTTATGTAGGATAATCGCATCTTTCAGATTGGCTTCATCAAATCTGACTGACTTCTTATCTCCTGTATAATGAAACACTTTACCATCAGCCTGTAAAACATAGGAATGCTCAACCGGTAGATCCTTAATTTCATTTTCATATTTATGGATGTAATTGTCAACATGTTTCATGTCGATTTTCTCAATCAGTATCCCTGCAGCATCATTTGCTTTACCGCCAGCACTGCTCCCTAGCATAACTTTTCTATTCGATATGCTTTCCCTAGCGTAATTACGTTTCATATCTGGATACTTTTTCAGGAAGTCTGCCTGGCGTTTCTGCCATTCTCTAACTTTCTTCGCTTCTCTGGTGTTGTCCACGCCACCAGCCTTATTTACAGCCTGCCTGCGCTTCCATTCACGGATCTTCCTCTCGTTATAACGCTGTTCCTGATCTAGCTCGTACTGCTTTGCGTTGGCTTCCTCATCATAGTGTTCGAAGGATAATTCACCATCGAAATTTGGAAAGAAGTTATGCCGACAATTCCACCCGCATAGTCCGGCACCGGTTCCGTATCCGGTAGCTTCATAGAAGTTCTGCAGTCCATTGACCGGTGTTTTCCGCCAGAACAGCATACCCTGCCATTTCGCATGTTCCGGTCTTGCCCCCATATGGGATGTCGTTTCCACCAGATTGCAATCCATCTCATCCAGATTCTGCTCCTGACATCTGGCCGCGGTCTGATTGACACCTGTCCGCAATGCATTGCGTATGGCACTATCAGCTCTTCTATGTGCACCGGTTGGATAATCTATCCATCGGATCCCGTTCTTTCCTAAATCGTTGACTGCTGTTTTCACTGCATCTGCGAAAGAAAACGCTCCGGATGATACAGAAAGATATGCCTGATCCAAAGCGTGCTCAAATGCCATGTTTGCTGCAGATGCCATCGAATTGCAGATGTTACGTATTTCTGTATTCGTAGAGCGGATACCATTCAGAATAGCTTGTGTCAGATCTGGATGCGGAGGTTCTATCCCTGCTGCTTTAGCCATATCATTATCTTTCTGCACAGATCGATAAGAGGAATCGCGTATGATCTCTTTCACTTTCGTATCAGTGATGTTTAGAACTTCCGATATCGCCTGTTCTATCTCCAGCATTGAGACGCCCAGCTCCTCCAGTTTATGCATCTGATATTCAGCTGTACTGGTCATCATGTAATCATTCTGCGATATCCTTCTGGCGATGTCTTTCAGGATACGTGTTTCTAGTTCGTCGAAGTACTCAGCGATTCCCTCCGGTACATCCCTCAGATATTTAGGATCGAGCATTAGCTAGTCCCCTCTAAGATTGCTTTTGCTTTTTCCTTAGATACACCTATCGCTGTGGACAGCACATTTACTGCTTGACCTATTGTCAAAGTACCTGCAGCATATTGTTGAATAATAGCAATCAAGGATTGTGTTTGCGCACCGTTTAAAGCCTTGCCAGCTATTTCTTCATCTTCATCCCCTGTGCTATCAAGCCCCAACTGAGGATTTTCTTGCTCATCTCCTGGAAACGAGATGCCAGATCCTACTTCTTGCAATAGTTCAGCTTTCGCCTGCTTTTCCGTCAGCCCCTGCCACTTCACCTTGTATTTCCATTTCGGCATCAGCCCCTCACGTACCTCCTGCATGTCCTGAAGACGTTCCTTTTCAGCATCTACCACGATACTGTCATCCCAGTCGAATGATACATCAAAGTTGCCATAAGGACACAGGTTATAGATACTGCAGTAGAAATCTATCGCATCGATCAGGTCCGTCAAGGCATCCTGTAGCGCCATCTGCGTATCAGATACGAGGGTATAGGACCTCTGCTTACTGCTTTTGATCTCTTCTGCAGTCTTATCCACATTCTGCGGATCACTGATTGTACCATAAGCAAGGCTGCAGTTAAACTCTATGAGCTTCAGCTGCGCATTGAAGCCTTGGAACAGTGGATCAGAGCGTATGTCCGGACTGAAGGTATCCATCAACGGTTTATCTCTTGCCCCGGTATCGAATGTCAATGGGCGATAAAGTCTGTCTTTCCCATGTGGATACAGTTTCTTACTCTTATCGTTCGGGTCATCCTGCAGCATGCTTTCACCGATATGGACAGCGACCTCCTTTGCTTCATACTCCCAGCTGATCTGACTGTAGCGTACATCTGCTTCACGGATCAGGTCGACTGCACGGGAATATACAGAGCATCCAAGCGGACTGTCCGTATCATCAGCGTTGGCCAACGGTACCTTGAAATAACCGAAGGGTACTTTCGCAACACCGGAGAATATCACTTCATATTCCAGCCGCGACCATTCCTGAACACTTTGAACCGGTATCTCCGTCCCAAGCGTTGCATCAGTCGTACTACGGTATGCGTGATTCGTGATACGCAGCTTGTCACCTTTCAATTCATGATCTTCCAGCCTAGTGAAGATCGACTGGCCTTTCCGCATCTGTTCTGCGAACACGCACCTTGTGATATTTCCCGAGTCGTCAAACGATACAGGAAAGAATGCGTCAGCCTGGATGAATTGGATACTGATCCCCTGTTCTGTCACATACGGTTTGAATACCAGTCCGCCCTTTGCACATCCGTATTCAACGTACCTTCGGATGTCCTTCAGCATCTTTGCATAGGGCTTCTGTAGATACTCCGCTCTAGGACTTCCGGATATCTCTGATTTCAATTCCAGAGTGACCAGCCTTGCAATCTCGGAAGCGATGGCTGCGGGCAGGTTGCAGCTCTTCACATTTCTATTCAACCAGAAGGCTTTGTTTTGGAACATCTTAGACCAAAGCTCTATCTGTGTAGCCATCTTCATAGTTAGAGCCATATCTACCTGCGTTTCTGAAGTCTTGTTCAGTTCTTTTGCAATAAGGCTCATCATCCTTGTGAAATTCATTCCATCACCTCCTACTCATACCGGATGAACTTCTTGATATACCGTTCGATCGTATATTCAAATGCATCCAGGGTATCTATATCGCTGGTCCCATCATCCAGCCGCTCATCCACTGTGATCTCCTTAGGATTCCAGATAGCGGTGCATAATGCAGATACCAGTGTGTCACACATCTCTGGCATATAAGAAAAGCGCATCTGCGCCATCATCCTATTGGTGAGGCGGATACGCTCCGTTATTACTTCTTTCAATGCGTCGTCGATACGCAGCCAGCCGAGTCCGTTCTTTCTAGCTGCACTTTTCAGTCCATTGATCAATGTCTGTTCTGCGCTGTCACAATAGACATGTGTGATATTACCATACATGTTCAGTACCTTCAGGCAGAAGTCAATGAATAGCTGCCCCAGCTTGTCCGGATCGATATCTTTCTTGCTGCAATCATGCCATTCCGAAGCCAGAGTAATGATTTCCTGATATCCTCTGGTGATACCGGTCGCAACAAACGCATGACCGGAACCGTTGCCTCCGAAGTCCACGCCGATGATGATCTCCATGAGGTTCTTCGGTTTTTCCTTACGCTTGAACCGATTCTCACCTGTTTCAGCTTCAGATTGTACGGCATCAGCGAATGCACGGTAGATAAGCCCCTCCGCAATCATACGCTTTCCAAGGATATCACGTTGGTACCAGATGCTGTTCTTATCATACTGTGCCATGATCTCCTGAAAACGTTCTTCTGTTACAGTTACGTTGTCGAATATCGTGAAGTGCTGATAGTTGTAGCCACCGATCAGTGCCCCTTCTTCATCCTGTTTCGCATATTTGTCGATGTAGTCTCTGTAGATCTTAGCCTTTGGGTTGTCTGGATTGAGGTCCCAGAAAATCTTACGCTTATCAGCTGCCAGCTGCCGGTTGAATGCCTCACGGATCGTATTCTCATGATGCAGGTTGATTTCAGTTGCGATCCACATGCCATATGAGTTTCCACGTATCTTCTTGAAGCTGTCTGCCTTGGCCGCACCTGCAAAGATGACGATACGCTGTTTATATCCTGTTGCGGGTCCTTTGATATACAGACAGTCATTGTCCTTGTATTTCCCCCAGTGCGATTGTCCACGGAAGATGTATTCCAAGCCGAAACCATTGGCGTCACCGATATTAAGCTTCGCATTCGCCACTGTAGAACCGGTGGCCAGATGGATGCGGTCTTTCGTGAAGCGAAGCTCATGAGCGAACGCATACACGTTATCGACGGTCTTACCGGCACGTACAGCGCCTTCGGCTACATTGATTGTACACTGAACACACTTCCGGATGTAGTCGATATGTTTCTGTCCGAATCTATACTGTATCGTTTTCTTCTTTGTTATCTTCGCCATAGATCATATCGTCCGTTTCTTCCAGGTCTTCAACCTCAGCATTATTACCCGTAAGCTTATCCGTCTGCGCCCTTAACTGCTCCAGCTGCGCTTTCTGTAAGTCTGTAGCTTCGCTATAATGCTTATCCAGCCATTTTAGCGCAAACTCTTTGCTGACAAGTTTTATAGAGCAGCCGTCTTTGCCCTGTTTTACTTCCTGAATAAGTGTGCCATCAACATCACATGATTCTTTCAGGTTTATGACGTTCATCATGAATGTGTTTCCGTTTTTATCATGCACCTCTTCCTGCCCGAATGACAGATAATCGGTTACATCCGAATAGGCAATGTCAATCATCTTCTGGAAGTAATCTTCTGTAGAATACATGGTCTGTTTGATCTTTGCATCTTTGATTCTTTGTATCTCTTCTTTTATTCTAGCATTCCCTAGCAATCGTGGACCGTTAGCAGCTGCCGTGAAGTAGTCACAGCTATATGCTTTTTGATATGCCTTAGTCGCATTGAACCATCTTACATAATACAAACAAAAAAGGCGCTGTTTCTCGGTCAGCTCCTCATTGTTCAGTGTTTCTATTTCTTCTGGCAGTAGCTCTGTTTTAGGAGGCTTCTCTATACCATTGTTCTGTTTAGTAACGTTATCTTTCGGAATAGTAACGTTACCTTTCAATTCCTCGTCCCAGTGATCTAATGATTTCCACCTGCGAATCTGTGTATCTTGCTTACCTACAGCTTTAGCAATATCCTTTAGCAGCATCTTACCTTTGCTATCAAGATACATCCGCTTAGCTTCGTCTCTGCTGGGACTTCTTTGTCTTGGCATAGATTAACCTCCTTTCTTTCTTACGTTGCTGGCATAAGTACAGCTCCTGTCCAGTCAATTACTGTATCAGCATCTGCGTACTTTAACCTCTGCCGTGGTGCAGCACGTACATACAGCTTATTAAATGTCTCTTTACGTACGACAAAAACCTTAGAGCCGCATTGTACAATCCAATCTCCTGCCTCCATGTTAATGATAGCGCCCTCTTTGCTCTCTAATTTGACACTGGCGTATCTGGCAATGATGTTTTGCTGTGAAAATTGTTCTGCTCTGACTTTCTCTCCGGTTTTTTTATTTATGTATATCACGTTATCATCCCTTTCTCAGCTCCTTGCACCATCGCTGTTTATTGCACGTAGGTGCTTGTGTGTTTCTCGGCCGGCTTTTACATGACCAACTGTGACCCTTTACATCAGCCTCCTTGTGCCATCCCGATGCTTTAAGGCTTGATCCTGATTCACTTTCCAGAATATAAGTGATTATCCGCTCGTATCCCATTTCCTTTGCGATTCTGGCCAATCGAGTATATAAAAAGCTGCAGACGTTATATGTCCCGTCAGTGCAGCATCTTACCACCTCTATTGTCTTACCGTCGTCTAGGTGTCTGGATACAGGTCTTGCAGCCTGCGCCACACCACATATGCGGCCATCTAAAACACATGCAACTCTAAATATATCTCCCCGTACTGGAGGGTGATGCCTGTGCAGCTGCGCTACATACTCGTTTGCTTTTTTTTGCGTGATAGGTATAGCCTGCATGTTATCATCCTTTCTGGGTAAAAGAAAAGCACCTCATTGGGTGCTAATCATTCTGTATTTCAAATACCTTGATAATATTTCTACTGATTATCTCAGAAGATTCACCACTTTCAAAGCTTCTGATTTTATATCTCACTACCATTTTCACATATAATTTTGTATTACTCAAAAAGGGGATTTCGTCATCATGTACCTTATCAAGGAACTCCTGATCACTAATGATACAAGATATCCTCTTGCCATTTAGAGTCAGCCCCCATTGCGACTTACCGTTTAAATCTGGTTTATTCACTTTAACCCATGTTATAACTTCATTTTCCTCTATCCCTTTATTAAATTTATCAACATCTTGAGGTATTGATAAATAAGATAGATTTTCTCTATTTAAATCCAAACAATCTTTCTTTCCTTTTTCATCAACAAATTCATAAGAAAGGCCCGTTCTATCATTATCGTTTAAAACTGTTTTTGCTGTAGTAGCCATTCCTTTTTCAATATCGTTATTGTAAATATTTACGGTCATTGTATTAGCATAATAAATATCGCCGTATTTATTTTCTATTTTAGTTACATCATCACTCTTGACGATTTCTTTAGGAGGATTGCCTTTTAGAAACTTTCTTATCTCTAACACTTCTTTAAACGCTTTTATGACAGTCGGCACCATAGGCATAATTGTTGGAGCAATTTCCATTATTTGTTCAATGTCTATTACAAAGCTCCCTTTTTGTATATTCAAAACTTTAAACTTGCAAAAATCATTCTCGCTTATGAGATTGTTAGATAAATTCTTCAATGTATCAACTGTGGCGTTTAACGATACAGACAATGTTTCTAAATCAATATCATTCTCCCCACCAAACCGCATAACAAGTTTTTCAGATATCATGATAAAATCCCCTTTAAATTTGCTTTTTCTTAAGTACATTTTATCACACATCCTTTCACTTTTGAATTATAAACTATATTATTACATTATCTATGTAACAAAACTAAATTAAAAGCGCCCTTTTCAGACGCTTTACGCTGGCAAGTCCGCTTAGGATTCCTTACCGCTTTTTCTTTTGGTTATTCTGCCGCCAGGGCAACCAATATATCTAACAGGTTTTCTCATTAGTATGAGGTCCTTCCCTGCTTTGATATCAATTACAGCGCCTTTTTTATGTCTACCTCCATGAGTGCGCTATCTCATCATTGACCAACTCGTTTCCTGCTGGTTTGCCAAGCTCATTTCGTCAGCCCAGGCCCTTAAAACGCTTGCTTCGTAATTTCGCGTTTAGGGTGTTTTTGAAGCAAGGAAGCATTTTACCCTAATCTACAGACGATACATGGATGGGGGGAATCGTCTGTAGATTACGGCAGGCATCCGAAGATGCCGCGTAAGTAAACCGTAAGGGAGAAATTGAGTTGCAGTGTATACCTGTTCCTCGATTACGATTATACACCTAAAACAGCGGGTATAAGTACCCAATCAATCTATTTTCAGCATTTTTTCTAACGCTTTTTCTATTGTTCTTATTACTGTGTTCTTTCCGCATGGTATAACACTTGCAATCCATTCATATGTGGCTTTTGTAGACATCATATATCTGTACTTGATAATCTTATATTCTGTTGGAGTAAGACAGCTCAATCGCTCTTCAATCCATCTTCTTCTCGGGTTCCATACAGATAACCCATGAAGTGCTTTTTTTACTTCTGCATCTAAATCTGCATAATTGCATTTGTATGGATCACCTGCATTTTCGTATATCACCTCTTTAAAGTGTGGTGATGATACGCCGTATCTTGCTATTTCTGCATCCGTTAGCGCTTGTATGTATTTATCACACATGTCTACTATCTTTCGGTAACTCCTGAGTTCGCCCTCCAGGTATTCTTTCTCATCTTTATAAAGCATTGCATCACCCCTTGCCTTCGTGCTCGTTGATTATACATATCATCATAAAGGTAAAATACAGCATTACTGCCAGTGCTATATCAATCATGAGTAAACCTCTTCCAGATACTGCTGCAGCTCTCCGATTGTATAAAACAATAATTGTAGATTTTCTTCATGCAGCACATATGCGCTTTTTCCTGCAATTCTGATTTCATCAATTTTAACATTATATACTTTTTCTAAGGTCGTTCTCCGCATTTTTCAACCTCCTCACTGCCATCCGGAAAGCAAACCACAACCTGCTGTTTGTATGTATACGGCCGTCTATGCTATTGTATTTTTTCATCGGTTACCTCCCCGCGATAGAAACGGTTTTCTTTAAATTCTATAAAATCTAAACTTGTTTCACATGAATCTGCATATGACTTAAAACTACCTTTAGGGTGTTCTTGGCTGGGTTCAAAAAGAATAACTATTTTCCTATACCATTTTTCCTTATCATCCCACACCCACATACCTTCATGCAAATTTTCAAATTTTAGAGGCGGATTGTTTGTGCGGCTCTTATACTTTGTATACACGCCGTTTTTAAAGCATTGTTGTACTCCTATATAGCACATTTTATCTTGCTGTATGCCAATGGCACATAAATCACATACGCATCTTACTTCACTCATCACCATTACCCCATAGCTCTTTCATTTTATTAAATTTTGCAGGAACGCTTTTCATACATTCCACGAAGTCGTCAGACGGTATCTGGTCTATGCACCCCATAAGAGAAGCCTGTACAAAGAGAATTTCTTTCTCTGTCAGGAAGCATGCAGCCATTTTAGCAAATGTGAGAATAACTTCTTCAAGTGTTGCGAATGGTTCAAACACAACAGCTTGACCATTTTTCTTATATAGCTTAATTTCAATATCACCTATTATTGAAGCTTCTTTCAAATCTTTTACACTTCTTAATGATTCGCTGCCTTTGTATGCTAATTCTGTAAGTTTATTCATATTCATACTCCTTAAAATGGTAGATCATCACTGGCGATATCCAGTGTACTGCTTGTAAAGTCATTAGAGTAGGACTGGCTGTTGTCACTCTGGTAGCCATGATTGCTTCCCTGGTCATAATCAGGTACATAGGCATTGCTGTTCGCATTGCTTGCAGCTGCGCTTTTGCTTTCCAGAAATTGTACACTGTCTGCGACAACTTCAGTTACATAAACGCGTTTACCGTCCTTATCATCATAGCTGCGTGTCTGGATTCTTCCTTCCACACCGACCAGTGATCCTTTATGTGTATACTGTGATACGCTGTCCGCAGTCTTGTTCCAGACGACAGTGTTGATGAAATCAGCATCCGGCTGTCCCTCCTGCTTGTATCGGCGGGTACAGGCCAATGTAAAGCTTGTGACGCTGGCTCCGTTTGCAGTCTTACGCAGCACCGGGTCTTTTGTAAGCCTGCCGACTAATACCACTCTGTTGATCATAAGCTCACAACCTCCAGCAATTCGTCATTTTCATAAATATTTCCAACGACTTCAACGCTTTTCTCGTATTTTCCAATGTTCACTTCTAATAATTCTTTGATATCATATTCGTATTCTCTCAACATTTCACTGTCAATTAAATATCGAGCACTAATGCCAACGTCACCCCAAGTAATTACAAACAGATTACATCCGTTAACGGTTTGATGTATGTCTATGATATCTCCATCATAGATTTCTTTACCATTCTTATCTTTTAATCCTGTACATTGCATGACGTAAAATGCGCGTTGCTCTGGTGTGCCCGGAAAAATCTCCCATGCAGGAAGATTCATGATGTCGCCCCATTGCAGCATTCTTTTTTCTATTAAATCCCATACTCTAAATTTTAATACTTTCATTCTTTTTCACTCTCCTTCATGAATACAAACCAATAAGTCTTATTCCCTCTACCTTTATCTCCAAATATCGGTATAGTATCTAATACTTCAAACAATTCTTTTTGCTTTATATCTGTTTCATTCCATTTGAATACCAATGTTCCATATGGTTTAAGCACCCTCATACATTCATCAAATCCCTGTTTCAAGTATGGTTTCCATTCTGGCGGTAATTTTCCATATTTCTTTGCCAACCATGAATTATCTCCAACCTTTACTAAATGCGGCGGATCAAACACAACCATGTCATAGGTGTTGTCCGGTACAGGTAGGTGTCTGAAATCCCACTGAGTATCCGGATCTATCTTAAGCATTCTTCCATCGCAAAGAGGTTCCTCTAACTTTCTGATGTCATTGAAATGCACAAGAGGATTATTTTTATTAAAATAAAACATTTTACTTCCGCAACAAACATCTAAAATCCGTTTCATCATTTTTCTTCTCCTTCATATAACTCTCTTATCGCTTTCTTTACTTCATCTAGTGCCACATAATCTTTATCATTAACAGTGACAAGGACATTTTCCAAACCACACTTTTTGAGTATATCCTCAATTTTTACTATAGCGTGACCTGCTATTACTGACTGTTTCATCGCTAAATCTCCAGCGCTAGATTAACATCTGAGAGCATCAACTTTTTTGACTTATTGTAAAACTCTTTTTTTATCTCAAACCCATAACAACTGCGGTTTAATTCTGCGCACGCTCTTAACGTTGACCCGCTGCCTGCTACCGGATCAATCACCACATCACCGATATCAGTGTAAATCTGGATGAGTTGTTTTAATAAAGTGACAGGTTTTTGTGTTGGATGTATTTTAGGATAATTACCTCCTCTATCCCACTCAAACCAATCCAGTATCATCCTTCCATTGTTGTTAAACTTTGGCAGCTTATCACGGTAGAGCACAATCGCTGTCTCTGTCGCTCCGCACACACGCATGTTGGCCTTTAGCACCTGAGATGATGTTTTTTTTATGAAAAATAACGGTTGTGCGTGTTTAAATCCAAATCCCTTCGCGTACTCCCTTATCTCATTAAGCTGCTGCCAAGAACAGAAAATAATCATGCAAGGTGCCTTCCCGGTTTCTTTAGGTTCTTTTTTCAATAATCGTACACAGAACTGGAAGAAATTATAAATCTTGAAATCATCATCCGTATCAAAGAAAGTCTTTCCGGCCTTGTTGCTCTCTCCGTTTTTGTTATCTCCATCAATGTACCAGTCTGAACGCGATCCGTATGCGTTTGTCCCAATGTTATATGGGATATCGGCTATAATAAGCTGCGCTCTTGGAATCTGGTATCGTTTGGCATTTTCAAAATGGTCGTTATATAATTCAATTTTCAATTCTTACACCTCTCTCTAAAAAAGCTGTAACTGTGTTTTATTCATTTTGATTCGATCTTTTGCTGTATTGAAAATACTTTCTTCTGATTCTATTCCTATGTATTTACGATTTGTGTTCTGCGCTGCGATGCAAGTAGATCCAGATCCCATACAATTATCAAGCACAATATCGTAATCATTTGTATAGGTCCGGATAAGGTATTCGAGTAAAGCTATAGGCTTCTGTGTAGGTTGTAATGAGCATTTCTGCGTATCTGCCGAGAATACCTGTATACTGCGTGGGTAGCGTGCAGCGGAATCATAGATATAATCTTCATCTGCTTGTCCATACACATCGGTTTGCAACCCTTTACGCCTATAAGATACTTTCCGCTGTCCTGATGTCATCTGTGGATTATATGTACATTGACTTTTATAAAACACACATATCACTTCATGATTTCTTAATGGTTGTTTCTTTGCGTTTAAAAATCCGGTGCCTTTGACTTTATCCCATATCCAGTCATATTTATACATCTGTACATTACTCAACCTCAGGCGGCTTGAGAACGGCTCTGCGCCAAACAAAACAATAGCTGCATTATCTTTTGCTACTCTGCAGTATTGCTCCCACAACTTATCAAACGGAATAACAACATCCCATTTACATTGTGTCGTACCATAAGGGAGATCGCACAGTATCATGTCAATACTTTTGTCTGGAATATCTTTCATTACTTCAAGACAATCCCCATGTTTGATATAGCTTTCCATTTTCCCTCCCTTAAAATAAACTTAATTGCTCATGTAGTGCTCTATTTTTGCAAGTTTACGGTTACTGATGCCCAACTCACCTTGACGTCTTATGATGAAATCCAGGATGTTATCATAGGTTGTCATATTTTTATTAACCACTTATCTCTCTCCTCCCTCGTACTGCTCGGCTGTCAGCCCTCTCTTTTTCCAATCTAATAAGATACGATCAACATAATCAACACTGTTTTTATCCTGTACCAACATTTCCCTGAATGCATAACGTAATAGCTTATCGTCATACTCCTCTTTCCATTGGCAGATTATTTGCAGCTCCCTTTGTGATAATAAGCGGTTAAAGCGTTCTTCATACAGTTCTATGATTGGTGTACCATATAACTTTTGTTGTTCCTGCTCTTTTTCTTCAAGCTGTTTTTCAACATCCGGGAAAGGAGAAACAGGAAGGCTGTTTATATTACTTAAAAGATTATTTTCTTTATTGTATTTATTATCTTTATTATATTGTGGTTGATTGATGGTTATTTGTTGGTTATTTGTTGGTTGCTCATTGGTTGCTTGTTGGTTATCCTGCTGGTTGATTGACTGGTCTTTACTTAGCCTGTTAGGCTGATATTTGTCGTAGTTTACTACACTTATGACCGTTTCCTTGTTGGTTGTTTTTCTGGTTATTTCTTTAGTGTCTACTAGTTTGCCCAATGCTGTTCTAACCTGTTGTTCTGTCAACCCTGTTTCTAAAGATAAATTTTTTCGGGATGTCACGAAACTTCCTCGTTCTATAGTCCTCCCTTTATATTTCTGAGCTCTGTAATTAGCTCTGATCAAACAATGTAGGAACAGTGTTTTCACAGGCACATCCTTGTACCATTCCCATTCAGTGAATTTTCGAAATAAATTCACATATGTTCCTAATTCTTCCAATCCTCACCACCTCAATCTGTTAGCTTTCTGTGACAAAAATCTCACATTTGCTGTAGTCTATCTCGATTCGTGTTTCGTCCGTGTTGGCGCCTGTACAGCTTATTTCGATGCACATATCGTACTCTTTAAGCAACTGTTCTGGCACGCATTTCTCTACGAGGATTTTCATATCTTCCCAATTCATTTTATGTCTCCTTTATCTCAATACCCTTTAATTCCGCCATTAGGCGCCGTTTAATCTTATAAACGTCTGTAGAGTGTCCCTTTGCATCTTCGACTACCAGAGCGCCTGTATCGTCGTTATAGACGAAGTCTGCAATATACTTCAAGGCTCTTCCATGCTCATTTTTTGGAAAGAGTATATAAGGCACCTGCAGGCGGAGGTTGGCTATCTCCCCTGCCTGCTCCAGTAGCCGTAATTCTTGATATCTGGATGCCTCGCGCTTACTATCGAACATTATCCCATCCACCTCTGTTTTAACCGCTCCGTATTTGCTCTTTTTAGGCTTTTCAGTAGGTGTTTGTGCAGAGGTATACTTACGTCCGTCTGGGTAGTTAATCATCATCAAACACCTTTAATTCGCCTTTTTTGATAAAATATTCCATTTTCTTATCAATGATAAAAGGTGATAAGTGATTCTCTTGTATGAATATCTCATTACCTATCGTGTGACATTTTATATGGCATCCCTTGCACAATGGCAAGGCACGTTTTCCAACATGCGATATCTTTTGACGGTTATTTCCGGCACCTATCGCATCAACATGATGTATCTCAGCGTGTTTCCCACATATTACACATCTTCTTTTTAAAGCCAACGCATATGATTGCTTTTCGTCGAATGTATAATCGTAGTCCGCAATAATCTTCTTTGCGAACGGTATCTCGTTATATATGCAATAGTCAATAATAGCCCGTATTAAGCCGTTTGCGTAGGTCATGCTGCAGGAAGACAGACTTTCCACTTCTATTTCCATTACTGATGCATACTGTTGTTGTAATTCCATTCTCACCCATTCTGAATCATAGCCCGTATATCGTGCTATCTCTCCGCATAAAGCGAAGATAAAGCGCCTTTGTTTATCTGTTATATGCCGTCTATCAATGAGCTTTATATCGACTTCCAGCGTATCTCCACAATCAAGAAACATTTCATCCGTTTGTTTTAATGCAACGGCATCTATGCAATAGACACCGTTGCGCTTATACAACTTGCTCATTGCTTAGAAAGGAAGATCATCATCCCTTATATCCAGATGGCTGGCATATGCCTGCTGTGGTGTAAATCCACCAGAAGGTACGCTTGTCTTTTTCAGCAGCTTGTCTTCTGGAATTGTTACGTTGTCGATTTCAGAAACAGCTCTCACATACATACACTTAGTAGAAAATTTTGATTCTCCTTTATCATTCAGATATTCTTCCCTACCGAATACGCCACAGAATTTCTTTCCTTTCAAGCTTCCTTCATCCCAAGACCATATGTATCCAGGATTAGATTCCAGTATCCGGTTGATGAAAGCTTTGAAATATGGATTTGACTGTTCTGTTCCATACCCCTGATAATATGTACCTCTCCACTTTGCATTCGGGTCTTTCTTTCTATCCGCTGCAAGCATTGCACCATAATAACCTGGTTGTTTATCTTCTGGTGCGAAGTCATATGCTATAACGAGCATCTTGTTTCCACTTTTAGATACTTCTGTGCGCGCGCCAACGATTGCACATATGTGTCCGCCTAACTCAATTTTTTCAAAACTTCCAGCTTCTTCTAATTCATTCCATCCGTTGATTGGTTCCATTTTATCCTCCTACTTAACTGTTAATGACGTTTTCTCTACTAAACTACAGCCAGGCACGTCAATTCCTTGTTTCAGTGCTGCACCGATTTCTTTCTTCATCGGCGATGTTTCTGTTTTCACTTTTAAATATTCTTTAGGTATGAGAATTTCTGCATCAATAGAAACTGACTTTGTGTTTCTCGTACTTATGGTGTTTCTGGCGGTAGCAAGTTTCTTTTTACCACGCATCATCAACGCATTTAACAAGTATTTTTCCAAATGATCGACTCGCTTCTGGTCTGAATCATTTTTCATTTTAAGAGCATCGATTTCTTCTTTTCTTGCCTTGATCAGTGCCTTCACCTCTTTAATCAAACAGCCGATATTATCAGCTTTTACTTCAAATTCTTCTTTGATTGCATCCAATTCCTCATCTGTAAACAGAATCTCTCCTGTTTCTGGATCAACTCTTTCAAACAGCTGCAAGTATGCTGCATTGATTTCATATAAACTTCTCGTCATGTCAATACTCCTCCAATACTTTGATAACTTCCATAATGTCATTATCAATTTCATCCTCTTCAAATGCTCCCATAGGCGTTTTTGCTGTACTGTTCTTGGCATGTGTCTCAAATACATAGCGTCCGCCTGCAGCTTTTGCATTCAGGATGGTTGTGAATTTGCTTTCAAGACAGATTTTGTCAATCTTTTTTCCGCTCGTTTTGATGCGAGTAAACATATAACCGCTGTCATCGCGCTCTGTCTGCGTATGTGCTGTAAATATGATATTGAGATCATCGCGCAGCGTAGGAGCGGTGTCCACCATATTCCATATACACTGTGCAAGATCCATCCACTTGTCGTAGCCTTTTTCTTTGCATCTGCGCATTTCATCGCCCACCATGATGCCATTGATTGTATCAATGACTACATATTTGATTTCTGGACGCTTGTCGCTGATTTTGACAAGCATACGCATAATTTTGTCTGCATCATCGCTGACCATGTAGTTCTTATTGTCTGCATTGTATTCATTGCGCCAGCCTTTCCAGCTGAGACCTTTTTTATCACAGTCAATATATACTGTTTCTTCCGGTGGAAGATTGCGCATTGCGGTCGTTTTACCACTTCCGCTCTCTCCCATAACACATATTACTTTGCTCATACATTTTCCTCCTAAATTTCTTCCAGAAGGCCTTTCATTTCCTCCTGATAATCGTCTGTTTCAATGTATGTCTTATACTGGTTGATTTCTTTTAAGACATTTTCAATCTCGTTCTCTTCCAGCTTATCCATGACTGTTTGATACTTTGCATCGTCACCTATTGATTCTGCAAACACGAGATAAAAGTCAGTCAGTAAATGATATTCGTATGCGCTACGTAGCCTCTGAATGTATTTATCGTTTTGCTTGTTATCATCTACATACTTGTCAATATACGCCTCTCTAATTTCCTCGTTTGTAACGCCTTCGTCGTCCAAAAATTCGGATGCTAAGACAGTTAATTTCTCTATTTCGATATCACCCTGCTGTTTAGCATCTATATATACGGGTAAATCTTCAAGCACATGGTTCCTTTCGTGATAACTGATCATTCTGAATATAGCTCCGTTTATGTTTTTAATAAGAAATTTGATACTGCTGCCTTTGAGGGAATATGATACATCCTCTTGATCTCCCCATGTATTCGGTCTACTGTTGTCCCGCAGGTTCAGGCGAAACACAATTCTCATATTTTCCGTTTCAATTTTTGTCAATTTGATAGTGATGACAAAATCCTTATACTCAAACAGCGTCCATGTTTTCTGCCATAATGCAGGGTTAAGATAATTCTTGATGATAAAACTGTAGTCCATTTTCCAGACTTTTATTGCTGGTAACATATCTCTTCCTCCTTAAAATATTTCTTGTGTTGATTTTGTGCTACGCTCAGTAGCTGTCATAAGTGTGTAATCTTTGCCATCCTCGTAGATCGGGAAAACTTCATCACTTGGGGTTCTTCTCCAAGGTCCTTCACTTTCCCACACGTCATAGATACATTTACGACACATTTCTTTTCCGTCTCTCCAGTGCAGCATACCGTAATATTCCTGTTTCCCACACTTGGGACATACAATGACCTTTTTCATGATGTCATTCATATTCTGTAATCCTTTCTTCTTTCTTAGCTTCTGCATCTTCCGCCTGCAGGTCTGCCAGCTCGTCTGCTGACAGCTGCCACTCATCATCGTAGTGGTCTGGATCCATGCGGTTATAGATGGTTTTCATAATGATTCTCCAGCAAAACAATCGGGTCGCATATAACCCCCATACGCAGGGTGTTGTACATGTTGATAACTAGGTATATTGTTAATACTGCATGACCGATTACTATGTATTCCCACATCATTATTCCACTTCTTCCAATTCCGAAATCTTTTGTAATGTCACGCTTGACGGGTCCCATCCCTCGATAAACTGACAGACCTTTTCAAAATCTTTTCTTGCAATAGAACCTCTAAATCTAACACCCATATATCGCAAAATATCACCATTAAGCCCGTGCCGTAGCTCTCCTGCTTGTTTAGGATTCAAATGCCAATCACGTACCTCTTTTACTTCTTTTAGACGATTACTCACCTTACCAGATATATAGTCATACTGCCTTTTACTCAATTCCTGTTCTTCTTCATGGAAGGTCATACGCTTATCCAGTGTTTCAACCTGATACTTCGTTTCTCTTTGATCCTCGATTATGGACTTCTGAGCATCGAACATAAGTTGTAATGCTTTCATTGGATTCTGAGGTACTCTGTATCCACCTGTATGATTGATTTGTGGCAATACTTCATCAAATACCCATGATTCAAACTTCTCTGCCTGTGGCAGCTTACTTCGTGCTGTCAATCGGTATACATCACCTTCTGGGATAAATGACATTTCTAATTCTTTTGTTGGATTCTGTGGATGAGGTATACTGTGTTTTACCGTATACCTGCAATGTTGGTTTATAGCATCATTAGGTCTTGCATAACCCAACGCTCTGGCAACGTCGTTGCCGCAATAATAAATCTTTCCTTCGATTTCGGCTGTTCTCAATTCACCGAATTGCGTGCTATTAAATGTTTGTAATTCCATTTTTATTCTCCTTTGAAAAAACCTCCAGTATTATTTCTGATTCATGCTTTATGTTTTCTAATAGTTCATCATATCGGTGCTGTGGCACTTTCGATGCTGACCGATAACCCATCTTTAACGCTACCGATGTTCTGATAGCAGTCCACGAAGTGTTCCAATTCAAGTCTATCTTTTTATTGTATATTTCTTCTCTAAAATGCGTTTCCAGAGCTTTCATTCGTTCGTCTCTCACTGGTTTAGCATTTTCTAGTGCTGCATGCACTTTTTCGTCTATCATGTTGTTTAATTCTTCAACAGATAATGTGATAGTATTATCCATAAATTTTAAACTCCTTTCTGGCAATTATGTGATATGATTATGTGTAAAGAAAGGGTGGTTTTGTGAATGATATTACAATTTGGCTATCAGAAAATTGGATAGCACTTACTGCTATGGGTATTTCTCTTGTTTCCGCCTATATATCATGGGAAGGATATATGAAATCAATTGTTAAACTTGAAATCACTGCAGATGATGAGAATAACTTTTCTTTCGGATACATACTTTATACAGAAAAACGTGTGTTAATGGTTTCATCCAAAATATTGAATTTATCCACAAGCGATACAACTATTTCAAGCGCTAAAATAAAATACATGGGCAAAATTTATGAAGCGCAGGTATTTCCCTCTAATTGGACAAACACCTTCGATAAGTCAAGTTTTTTAATTCATTTTAAAAATTATTCTTCCAAAGCTGTTGTATACGCCTTAAACAAGGATAACTTGATAGGAGCCAGAATCGATTATCATGGTTCAAAAGAAGGATATTTCACTTTTTTAGATTTCCCTCTATTACACAAAGAAACTATCCTAAAAATGACTGTATTTACACCAACCAAAAGTTTTGCTTGTACTTTTATCGCTAAGCCGCTTCCTGATAAATATAAAATCAAAAATCAAATCATTCCAAAATAAGAGACAAAACGCTAAGAATAATTCCAATAATTGATAGTATAAAAGCTAATAACCATTTTCTTTCATTCACTGCAATTCACTCCCTTGCTTTTCCACTTTGTATCCCTTATAATAAAGATGAATCTTTTTATAAGGGTTTGAGTTTGGATGCTGCACTTTCGACGGATGAAGCATCCTTTTCTTTTTGTCTACGCAGACATGATCTTGTGATGATATCTCTGACACGTTCATAGATGAGCTCCTGCTCCTCTTCTGGTTCTATCGCATCATCCAATATAACTATACGGGTATTCCCTCGCATATAATCTGCAATTACATTTCCTGTCACATCCATTACATCCCTCCTTTATAAGGTATGCGTATTCTTTTGAATTGACCTTTCCTAATCTGAATCACTGATTTCAAAAATATCTTTACCTCCTGTATGATATAATGTCTGTGAGGGGAGGTGAAACCGTGAGTAAGAATTTTAATGATTTTCGAAAGTTGATAAATGATGAAGAAATAGTAGCTAAAGTTATTGATAAATCTCCACTATCTAAAGGTGTTTCGATTAGTTTTGAACCAACGCCTGAAGGTTTAGAGAAATATCAAAACGAAGTAGCAAAAGCTATTGTCGGTACAGCTATGACTGCAACTATCGACTTTCTCCAGATTTATCATCAATGGGCAAATGGCGACCTAGATAAGGACAAATAGTTTTGGCTATCTCTTTGCCATCAATCAATAATGAAATTGGCTTTTTCAAATTGGCAGATTTGGATGAAGCCTTTTTCTTTTTCCTTTTGTTCATTTTCTCACTTCCTTTCCTATTCTGTTTTGAATAATTCATCGATTGTCCCATTAAAATTTAAAAGTTCACGAATTTCCTTACATTCCTTAATGGTGAACTCCGAATGGTCATTCAATTTGCAAGAGACAGTGCTAATAGAAATACCTAATTTATCCGAAATATTCTTGCGTGTTAAACCTTTCTTTTTTAACTCTCGTTCTAAAATATAATACAAATCATCCTCACACCCTTTCTATGGTATAATTTAGGTGATTTAGAGCCTCTGTACAAAGGAGGTGATATAATGAGAAAAAAGAAATTTTGTACCTCAAAGCCATCTGTTGTAAAGAGTGCAATAGCAAGAGGCTATAAAATCATTTCAATGGCTTACTGGATTGGCAGTCCAGCTCGTACATTCTTTTTAGAAAAGTAAATTATACAGCCCAAATGTAATAATCGGCTCTAAATCATTATGCTTATTCAAGCACGATGATGAACTTAATTCCGTTCACCACATTCATATGATAAACTTAATTAAGTTTTATGTCAACTGTTTTTCGAATATTTTTACTTAATTTCGTTCATACGTATTGAATTTCGTATGCTTTTAATGTATTATTGAGACATGGAGGTATAGATATGTCTTTAGAAGATGAACTAAGAGAACTAATCATAAACAAATATAGAAGTATAAGACAATTTTCTATAGAAGCGAATATCCCTGCGACTACGATTCAATCCATGTTGAATAGTGGTATTCAAAATGCGGGTGTAAAAAAAGTTATGAGAATATGCGATATTCTAGGTTTGGAAACAGATGCTCTAGCTGATGGATATATAAAGGAAAAAGTTGTCAATTCAAATAGTATTACTGTTAATGAACTAAACTTAATAAAAAAATACCGCGCTCTTGATGAACACGGAAAAGATATGGTAGATACAGTTTTACAAAAAGAATATGAACGGCGGACAGAGCATGCAAAGGAATTCATAATGCTGCAGCCACCTATATTAGTACCCTATTATGGCCATGTAGCATCTGCCGGAACCGGGCAATATGTATTCGATGACATTCCACCAGAAATGATAGAAATAGAAAATGAGATGGATAACATGCATGTAGATTTCGCTATCGGTGTAAATGGGGACAGCATGGAACCTACGTATCACGATGGCGATACGCTACTGATAAAGAAGCAATCTGAAATACATATTGGTGAAATAGGTATCTTCATGATCAATGGTGAAGCGTTTGTAAAAGAACTTGGTGACAGTGTTTTGATTAGTCACAATAAAAAGTATGAGGATATTCATATAAATGATTCAGTAATATGCTTGGGGAAAGTTATTAGTAAACACATCAGCTGATGTTTACATAAAAAGCAATGGAGGGAAAAAATGAAAACTTGGAAATTAGTATCTGGAATCTTATCTATCGTACTTTGCTTGTTTGTGCTGTTGCAGTCTTGTGCTGCTGGAACAGTAAATGCTTTAGAAGCATCTGGGGAGGTAAGTGGTAGTGCAGGATTGATTGTATCCATTATGATGCTTGCTGGCGGTATCGTGTCAATCGTTACCAGAAAAGGTACAAAGGGCGGTAACATCGCTATCATAATACTTTATGGCATTGCGGCATTATGTGGATTCACAATGGCGGGGAACTTTAAGGATTTGAATATCTGGGCATTCTGGTGCTTGATTTGTGCAGTACTTGCAGCTGTATCGTTGATAAAATCAAAAGATGCAAAGCAAGAAATACGTGAGCATTCAGCAAATAGTAAAAAAAAACTAAAACTTAGCACACTTAATATAATACTTATTATTATTGCTACCGTTTTCATAGCAGGAGTTAGCTATCTCGGGTACTGTGTATACGCAGAAAAGGATATTCCTCTTTTGAACGCTTTATTTGATATCAAGACAAATAAGGACTACACTGCCGAGGAAATTGCAAATGCTCTAAAAAAAGATAGCAAAAACATTGATAAAATCATTGTATATACAGCCGATACCGATCCTAATAAGCTAATGGGTAAAACCGGTGCCTATACTGGAAAAGCAGCATTTTCAGACAAAAGATACAAACAGGATAAAAAAGATCCAATAGGTGGATCCATAGAGGTGTTTGATACACAAGATGATGCTGAAGCAAGATATGATTATATTAAATCAATAACACAAAAGATGCAATTTCTACAAGAGTATATGTATCGAAATGGAAAGTATCTCCTTAGAATCAACGGAGATTTAAAAGCATCACAAGCTGAAGAATATCAGAAAATTTTTAATGACATTATAAGCAAATAAAAAAACACTCCCTGCGCCAACAGAGAGTGTCCGATATCAGCGCCAACTGATATCAAGCATAGAAAAATGACCTCGCCAGTCATATCTTTTTCTATGCCTCTATTTTACCACATCGGAACATAAAATGTAAATGGAGGTATCAACATGCAATATTTAATTTATCTGAGGAAGTCCCGTGCTGACCAAGAAGCGGAGCTGCGTGGTGAAGGAGAAACACTTGCCCGTCATGAGAAAGCGCTCCTGGAGCTTGCCAGACGTCAGCACCTGCCGATTGCTGACATTTATCGTGAAGTCGTATCCGGAGAAACCATTGCGTCCAGACCGATGATGCAGCAGCTTCTGTCTGAAGTGGAACAGGGTGTATGGGATGGCGTACTGGTCATGGAGGTAGAACGTCTTGCAAGAGGTGATACGATCGACCAGGGCATCGTAGCCCAGGCCTTCAAGCTGTCCGATACGAAGATCATCACACCGATTAAAACATACGATCCAAACAACGAGTTCGATGAAGAGTATTTTGAGTTTGGACTTTTCATGTCCCGCCGTGAATATAAGACGATCAAACGCAGACTGAACAACGGCAGACAGGCATCCGTTAAGGAAGGCAAATATGTGGGCAACCGGCCTCCATACGGCTATGAACGCATCAAGATAGAGAACGACAAGGGCTTCACATTAAAACCGCTGGAGAAGGAAGCGCAGGTCGTAAGGATGATGTTTCGCTGGTATGCATATGGAGCACATGGCATCTCCACCATTGCTGATCAGCTAAACGAAATGGCGATCCCATCCAAGACCGGTAAACAATGGGTGTACCCTACTGTCAGAGATATCCTACAGAACCCGGTCTATGTTGGGAAGATCCGCTGGGGGTGGAGAGGACAGCGTAAAAGAGTAAAGAACGGCTCCGTATCTGTAAGCCGTCCCCGCAGTGATGACTACCTGCTGGCTGACGGTATTCATCCGCCTATCATTGATCAGCAGCTCTTCGACCAGGTCCAGAAGAAATTCTCCATGCATAAACCACTGCCGACCTCCGCTAGAGAAATGAAAAATCCACTGGCAGGGCTTGTGATCTGTGCGAAGTGCGGTGCCAAGATGCAAAGACGTCCGTATCAAAGAGAAAACATTCGAACCGGGCTGATCTGCCCCAACAATAAATGCAGGAATGTCAGTGCACCTTTTGATGATGTTGAACAGAAGCTCATCGAAGTTCTGGCAGAATATATCAAGGAAGAAAAACTAAGAATCAGCAATGGCCACACACAGATCGACGACAGTATTCTTCAGATATTGCAGAACCAGCTGGCTGATCTGCGGGAAGAGACAGTGGATTTGAACAAGCAGAATGATAACATTCACGACTTTCTGGAAAAAGGCATCTATGACGTGGACACCTTCCTGCAACGTTCTCAGAAGATATCCTCCAGAATAACAGAAATCGAAGAGAAGCAGAAGACACTGCAGCAGGAAATAATAGAAGAGAACAAACGCATTGAAAGTGCCACCAGCATCATCCCGATGACAGAGCAGCTTCTCTTGCAGTACGAGAATATGAGTGCCCTTGAAAAGAACTCCATGCTGAAGGAGGTCCTGCGCTGTGTAAAGTATGAAAGAGAGTGCTCGATACGTGATGGAGGCACTGCAGATAATTTCACGCTTTACCTATACCCGAAAATCTCCCATAAATAAAGGCTTTTTTTGACGGATAACTTTTATGTACGCATTCTTCCGTTCCGATATCCGTTAACATCGCACGTACACTGTCATACGGCATGGCATAGCGCTGATTCAGATAACGCATAGAGGCAGCCAGTTCCCCATCCGGACCGCCAATCTGCGAAATTACGATTTTTGCGAAAGCAGGATCCGGTTTTCTGATATTCACCGGAAACTGCAGCTTCTTTTCATATGTCCACATACATCAATCCTCCCTTTCCCATGGCCAGGGCCCTTTGCTATACTCCCAGCTATCCGAGTGATTCTGCCGATTTGTCAATGGTCCGCAAAGATGTTCATACTCCTTTGCAGTCTTCTCGCGTTCCTTCACGGCAGACTGATAATACTGCATTGCCTGTCTGTCATCAGGGTGTGAGTTTAAAAACAGTGCTGTTTCCTGAATCGCAAAATCCAGCATTTGAAGCTTTCTCAGCAGTTGCTTTCTATTCATCATCAGCACGCCCCCTCATCACCGAGAAAGGGTTTATCAAGAGCATGAAAAATCGTTCCTCTTTGAAACCCAATCTCTCTTTCATACGGTTTTTTCCATACCTGCATCGGTACATAGGCCATACCAGGCATCTGTGCCTGCTGCCGTTGATGTTTAGGCTGCTGCTCCATAAAGTCCACATCATCATAGCAGTATTCATTATCAGCTACGCGCTCCCTGGGAATCCATGGACAGCACGCACCATTCGCATACTTCATATAAGTTCCTCCTAACCTGAGGCTTTCACCTCACTGCATAATATGAAAATACTGATAACAGGCATAGGACAAGCATATAGAAGATGAAAAATTCATTTCTCTATGCATGGAAGCAGATGAAAAAAGACCTATCGGCCGCAAAGTAATCAGAACGTTTGCATCGCTTCGATAAGTCCTTTTCAGATTGCTTATAATATGTTCAAAGTATGCTGGTTTACATAAGCACTAATGAAACTGCGCCAGCAATGTCTTTTCAAAATGCTCTTCACTGACACTTGTTTTCCAGCGATAAAACAGAATGGAAAGAACAGAGAAGACTACAAGCATACCTGCAAAGACAAGAATATCCGGTGTAATGGATCCGCCGATTGCCAACGTATTGCGGAATGCATGCACACTGTAGCTGAATGGCATAAACGGATGAATCGCATTATAAAATCCGGAGGATGTTTCAATCGGATAGCTACCTGCCGCTCCCCCCAGCTGCAATACCATGAATATCAGAACAATAAAGCTTCCGATTTTTCCACAGGTGATGTTAAAGAAAACGATCATGGACATGAAGCCTGCGGAAACCAGTGCCGCCATGGCAAAGGTAAGCAGCGTCTGATAGGGAGATAGGCCGTTAACCAGCATCAGCACACTGATCATAATGACTGCCATCAATGTGGAGACCGTATACATAACAGAAGCCTTGCAAGCCCACATACGCAAACCGGACGTCGTTTTACCTGTGTTTTTCAACAGCGGATACATAAGAGTAAAGGCCATGCAGGCAACATACAGCCCGACAGACATCATATAGGGCGCCATCGCTGTACCATTGTTTTCCACATTGCTCAATTCCTGATGAGTTGTGACCACCGGCTGTGCCAGCATTTCCTTTGTATTCTGTGTTGCTGATACCGAGCTTTCTTCAGCTCCCTTATGCAGCGAGCTTGTCAGCGTATGGGAACCGTCCTTCAGCTGTAACAGTCCGCCTCCCAGTGTATTGGAGCCCTGCGCAAGCTGCTGAGCACCACTGCTGATTTGAGAAGCGCCGCCCTGCAGCTGAGCAGAGCCGTTTAATAATGTCGGACTGCTGCTGTTTAATGCTGAGGCTCCCTGATATAGAGAATCACTACCCGTTAGCAGATGTGTGATTCCGCCCTGTAAAGCAGGAATTGCAGAGTTCAGCTGTGTCGTACCTGTTTGTAATTGAGCTGCACCGGCTGTTAAAGCCGTAGATTTCTGTGATAAGGTGGAAAGACCGTTTCTAATCGTATCTACGCCCTTTGTATAAGCATGAATCCCCGAAGCCAGTCCCTGTTCACCAGATAAGGCTTTATCAGCATCTGCAAGGCCGCTTTGAAGCTGCTGCATACCCTGTATCAGACCCATGGCTTCCGCGGTGGAGCCCTGTGCATCCAGTGAACGCTGTACAGTGGAAAGACCCTGCTGCAGCTGCGTCAATGCCTGATCGTTTCCGCTGAGAAGAGCTGTCATCTCCTCACTTCCTTTGGAAAGCTTAGAGAGCCCTGTCTTGAGCACAGCATATTGCTGATTTAAATCATTCATATCCGCTGCCGCTTCTGTTAGCTGATTCACAGTATCCTCATAAGCATGCAAATCCTTCAATTTCTGTGCGGCTGCATTCAATCTCTGACTCGCATCTGTATTCTTGTTTATGATTGTCTGCAGCTGAGCCTCCAATGCCGCCGCCCCTTGTGTAACCTGCTTCAGACTATCTGCACTGCCGGTATTTTTTTCGTGCAAATAAGCAAGTAGATCAGCATGACTGTCGGTACTTGATTTTATTGCAGTGGATAGCTCCTGCATACCAGACAGAACACGAGAGCTGCCCTTATGCAAATCGGAGGTTCCCTGCGCCAGAGCATTCACCCCCTGATTTAAAACTGCAGAGCTTTGCATTAACTGCTCACTTCCCTGTTGCAGGGCAGCTACACCGGTTGTATACGCCTCTACCCCCTGCTGCAGCTCACCGCTTCCTGTGTGCAGCGAGGATGCGCCGTTAACAAGCTGTACGCTTTTTCCATTCATCGTGCGGATACCGCTTCGCAGCTGCCTGCTTCCCTGTTGCAGCTGTGCCACTCCATCGGTATAAGCCTGCAGTCCCTGCTTCAGTGTTTCACTTCCGTCTTGAAAGGTCAGTGTACTGGAGGCAAGAGTGTTCAGATTATCCGTGATGGTCTGATTCCCCGCAATACTGTCGGATAATCCGTTCTGAATTTTCTGACTGCCCTTTCCCGCTGTTTTCAAGCCGCTGCTCAACACCTGAACGTTGGAGAATAATGTATCGGCATAGGTTTTTGTCACAGTAGCGGAAATCTGTTCCCGTATTTTTGCAATCGCTGTCTCGTCCATTTTCGAGGCGATATAATTGGTACCGGGATTCGTTGTATACCTGAGCTCCATTTTTTTCGGATGTTTATCCATGAGCGTTGTTGCATTTGATGAAAAATTTTCAGGTATCGTTATAATCATATAATAAGAGCCATCCTTTAAGCCCTGGCTGGCTTTTTCGGCATCGACAAAGCAGAAATCCATTTCCTTTGCCTTTTTCAGATTCGCAACCAGATCCTCCCCGATATGAAGGCTGGAACCGTTATAGGTAACCTTATTGTCTTCATTTACTACTGCAACCGGTATTTTATCCGCATTTCCGTAAGGATCCCACATAGAACCCAGAAAAATACCTGAATACAGCATGGGAATCACAATAATCGCTGCCAGCACAACCTTGATCCATGTACTGCCTGCTATATTTTTCCATTCTTCCTTCATAATATCCTCTTCTTTCTTTTCTATCCATAGATATACTATATCCACGGAATACTGGAATTATAGTACATTATATGCTTGTGTCAACGCTCTTTACAGAAAGTTTAGAATTGTTATGAAAAATTCACACGAAAAAGACGGCTTGATTTAAGGAAAAGGCTTGCAAAGACAAAGAAAAAACAGCTATACTATACATGATAGAAGGTGAGAGTATGAGAATACGCGGCAGTCTGGAGCAGGCAATCTGTATCGTGCTGCTGATAAGTACAAGCAGCCGGCCGGTAAAAAGCAGCGAGCTCAGTAAAAAGCTGAACGTATCAGATTCCTATTTAAAAAAAATCATGCGGCAGCTGGTCAAAGCGAAGATCGTTTCTTCAATCGCCAGTAAAAACGGCGGCTTTGTATTATTGAAAACCCCCTCCCGCATCACCTTTCTGGACCTGTTTAATGCCATCGAGGGGCAGGAGCAATTTGCTGTGAGTACAAGCCTTGTCGATCGGGTGTTTGATTCCAGAAAGCAGGTAAAGGAAAAGGAAGAAAAAATCATGCATTATCTGCATGGTGCGGAATTGGAATATCGAAAGAAATTAAAAGAAATCACCATCCAGCAAATTTTATCCGATGTCTGATAATAACAGCCACAAGACATGTTCATGCTGCTGTATATCATATCAGAAATGATAATATTTCTTACATAAACTATTTTATAAGCTTGCTTTAAAAAGAAAATAAAAAAAAGCTACAGCCGGGGCTTTAACACTGGCAGAGTCATTTGCACTTTACTCACCATGTAACAGCCATAGGTAATCCAGGCAGCTTTCTTTGATTGTTAAGCTGCTTTTCTTTTTTCCTTTACACGATGTCCTAACGTGATAAGAAAAAGACTGAATCTTCAGGTATAGAAGGCTCAGTCTTTCCTTTTTCTCAATTTCCGCCGGGACCGTCCTGACGATCTCTTTCATCCGGATAATACTTCAGGTTATTGTTCGTCCATTGATTGTTGCCGGCTGTTTTCTTTGCTTCCTCACCATGCAGCAGCTCTTCGCTGTCACAGCAGGATTTTTTCTTCTGTTCCATGTTCATCACACTCCATTCTTAGTATGTGTCCGGAAGGGATTGACTATACCGATTCTTTGCCTGAAGCATACGGCCCGGTTATTTCCAAGACATTTCCTTCGGGGTCTGTGATATTGAAATACCAGTAAGGCATCGAGATTGAAACATAATATAAGGGAGAGAGCGGACTGATTTGCAGATTTTTCAAACGCGTATATTCTGACTGCAAATCCTCACAAACATAATTCTGAACCATTATATCATTCCCTTGGTTCACCGTCTGTATGCAGTCTTCGACATATGCATTATTATAGTGTTCGTCCACATCCTGTTCTTTTTGTACGCATTGCGCATCATATTCCGCATGCAGCACGGCAAGCGTATGCCCGCAGGAAAACTCCACCCATCGCTGTGCAGTAACTTCCTTCCCTTTTTGCTGAAGCAGCTGCTCGTAGAAGCTTACCGTATCACGAAAATGCAGTGCATTGATATATATACAAGCCAGCTTCATCGTGGTTCCTCCTTCATCCAAATATCCTGTTCCTTCTCATGCTTTTTCATCCAGGCAAGTGCATAGGGACTAAATGCCATACATTTCCAGCACTTCTTCCTTATCACAGCTGCCGCCTCCTTCATCAGTGCGCCTCTTATCCCCTGTCCGCGCAGGGATACATCGGCAAATGTATGATTGATATCCACGACCTGCTTGTCCACAAAGGGGAATGTAAACTCTGCAGGCAGCTGTCCCTGTTCCTCTATAAATATACGGTGATCCTCTCTGCTTATCTCCATAACAGTCTCCTCCCCATGCCATACGCACGACGATTACAGCTTCATTGTACCATAAATCATTTCTGCATTACTGAAATTAAATACCATTTTTAACTACCGTTTTATACCCGTGTCTTAATACAGGAAGCAGATTTTATAAAACAGAGCTTTATCCGCTGTTATCAGTTATAAACAAAGGAATCAGACTCATCGCACGAAGCTGATAAGCCTGATTCCCAATCTCTCAAAGTGTTCTGGTCTCGCTGCTTCCAAGTAAGAAGCAGAGCGCCCATAGCCTGCTCCTTAAGTGATGAACAGCTGTCACTGTTGTTGTTATTACAAACTAAGCGCATTTAACTCGCCTTGTTTTTATGCAAACAGCGGTACAATCTCCTTCTTTAAAACGTCAATCAGTCCGAGATCGGACATTTTCGCCTCCGGGATAACCGGTAAAGCAAGGGTTACGATTCTCAGCAGCGGGTTTTCCATATCCACAAGACCGAGCGCACGATTCGCATCCTTCATCAGTGCATTGTCAACTGCCAGCTCCTCTGCAGGCTTCAGCGAAATCAGTCCTGCCAGCGGAAGCTGCAAGGTATGAAGCACAGCTCCGTCCTTTACCGCACACATGCCGCCTCCACAGGCAATCAGCTCATTTGCGGCAAGCAACGCGTTCTCTGCAGTATCGTATACAATCGTCAGATTGTGTGAATCATGAGAAACCGTTGAAGCAAGAGCTCCGGTTGTCGTACCAAAGCCGCGCACAACACCAAGTGCAACTGTATCGTGCCCCTCATGACGGTTTACGACAGCTACAAACTTCAAATCATCATCATTCAGCTTCAGATAACCGTTTTCCACAGGAAGCTCCTCACAGCTTACCAGTGTGCTGGACAACAGCAGATCCTTATACTCCATCAGATTCACCTTAACCGTCCCGTTTTCCACAGGAGCCTGGATACGGAAATCCTCAACGCTTAACTTCTTCACATGCATGGAATTGCGATGCTCAATAGCATAGCTTTCATCCTTAATGTCTGCCAGCAGCTTTCCATTTTCCGCTACCAGCTCACCATTGTAAAATACATGACTCGGCTTCAATTCCTCCAGGCTTTCCACCAGCAGCATATCTGCAACAAAGCCAGGTGCAATCGCTCCCAGGTTTTCGATTTTGATTTCACGTGCCGTATTATAGGTAGCACTCTTAATAGCTGTTACCGGATCCATACCGCATCGAATGGCATTGCGGACTACATCATTCATATGTCCGTTGTTCAGAATATCATCCGCTTCGCGATCATCCGTACAGAAGCACAGGTGATCGAAGAATTTCACCTGCTTAACACCCTCCCAGATATCCTTTACATTCTTTGTGATGGAGCTGTCTCTGGCATCCACATACATTGCACTGCGCAGCTTTTCCAAGCCCTCATCCGATGCCCGTGTTTCATGACAGGTATTCGGACCACCGCACAGATAGGCAGACAGCATCCGCCCGCTGACATACGGTGCATGTCCCTGCATATACAGTCCGCGATCCTCCGCAACCTTCAGAATATCCATCATACGGTCCTCACCATGGATAACGGCAAGGAAATCCATAACCTCCGCAAGTCCGATGACACGCTTTAAGCCGCAAAGCTCTTCAATCTGTTCTGCCAGAAAATCCGCTCCCGCATTCTCCAGACCGGGTACGGCAGGCACACAGCTTGGAATATCGATCAGCTGACGCATGGGGAGATCTTCTCCGCTGTCATGCATATAACGCACGCCCTCCATGCCCCATACATTGGCAATTTCATGCGGGTCGGTAATCACGGTCGTTGTCCCGTGAGGAAGAACTGCCTTTGCGAAATTACGCGGCGTCATCATGGAGCTTTCGATATGCTCATGCGCATCCAGAAAGCCGGGAATCAGATAGTGTCCCTGTCCATCCACAACGGTCGCTGCCTTGTCCAGATCCGCATCCAGATTCTTATATTCCACATGTGCAATCATACCATCATAAACAAATACATTGGCCGGATAGATTTCTCCGGTAATCACGTTGACCAGCTGAACATGTTTGATCAGCAAATCGCTTGGAATTTCACCAAGAGCCGCCTTGAGCAGCTGTTTTTTATCCTTTGGCTGCAGCTTCATATACAACACTTCCTTTCTCAAAAAGATGCACTCTCATGCATCTTTTGCTTTACCCGTATATAAAATAACAAATCAGTGGTATCGCCATAACATACATGATCGGATGTACTTCTCTGAATTTACCGGTTGCTGTTTTGATGAGTACGAATGCCAGAATACCGGCAGAGATACCGCTGGCGATAGAGCCTGTAAACACAGTGAACATAATCATGACAAACGGCCCGAAGGATTCTGAGAAATCTGCGAAATCAATATCCTTAAAGCCGCTGATCATCAAAAAGCCAACGAAAATCAGAGCCGGTCCGGTTGCCGCATTGGGAATCATCAGCACCAGCGGGGAGAGAAATACCATAATCATAAAGATAACGGATACCACAACACTTGTAAATCCCGTACGTCCGCCTGCTTCCACACCAGCACTGGATTCCACAAAGGTGGTGATGACCGTATTACCGGTAAGCGCACCGACACAGGTACCGATGGCATCTACCAGAAACGGCTGCTGGATATTCGGTAAATCCCCGTTTTCATCCAGCATGCCGGCTTTTGCACTGACACCGAGAATTGTCCCCAGCGTAGAAAAGAAATCTCCGCAGAACGCCGTAAAGATCAGAATGACGGATGAGAAACTGAATACGGATTTAAAATCCAGATTAAACATGACATTGCCCAGCCCTGTGAAATCAGGAACCTTGGCAAAGGTAGACGGCACTGTGGTAACCCCTGCCGGTATTCCCAGAAGCGTAACGATAACGATACCGATCAGAATAGCACCGTTCACCTTATACGCTGTCAGAATAGCGATGATAACAAGTCCCAGAACGGCCAGCATAACAGCAGGATCAGTGAAATTCCCCATGCCCATTCCGCTTTCCGTAAAGGCTGCAATCCCTGTATTTTTGAATCCCAGATAGGCGATAAAGAAGCCGATTGCGGTACCAATCGATATTTTAATGTTTTTTGGTATCGCCTTAACAATCAAATCACGGATACCGAAGATTGTCAGCAACAGAAAAATAACACCTGAAATCAGAGTCATTGCCATAGCACCGCCAAAGGACAACTGCTGGCTCTGAATCAGTGCCCCGAACATGAAGTTGCTTCCCATACCGGTTGCCAGTGCAAACGGGAGGTTTGCATACAATGCCATCAGCAGCGTAATCAGCCCACTGATAATGGCACAGGTGACAACAATCGCCTCCTTCGTAATCATGACGCCGTTGGCATCGATGATAAATGCGGCATCCCCATAGCCGACGATTGCCCCGGGCTGTACAACCAGAACATATGCCATTGTCATAAACGTGGTGATACCGGCGATAAGCTCTTTTTTATAGCTGGTATTGCGTTCCCTAAATTTGAAAAAATCTGCGATTTTGCTCATATTTTCCTCCTTAACCATGTCCTCACCATATTCCATGATATCCATGAAAGAAGAAGCACCATAGTATCTCATTTACGGTGAGATGTAGAGACTGTCGGCCATATCCCGACATTATATGGTGAGCACAACAGTGTTCATTATACCAAAGAGGAAGCAAAACTGTAAACGTCTATGCATAGGTAATTGTTTCCTGAATGCTTACAAATACTTCCGGAATGCCTCCAGCAAAAGCTGACACCCGTCTGCACAGTCCTTTTGTGTACTGTATTCCTCTTTACAGTGGGAGGCTCCTTCATGCTGAGAGCGTACAAAGATCATCGCTGTGGGACAAATGCCCTGAAAGTTCATACAGTCATGACCGGCGCCGCTGGCAAGTCGCAGAATCGGCAGCTGCAGTGTTTTACAGCAGACCTCCAGCTCCTGCTTCAGGCCTTCATCACATATCGCCGCCGGCAGCTGCTGTTCCAGGCGGCGTTCAATCCGTACTCCCTGTTCCTGTTCGAGCATTTCTTCAAACTCCTGCATTACATCCAGTATTTGCTGTATGACAGCATCATCCAGAGAGCGCAGATCCAGAGAAAAGCTTACACGATCACAAATGATATTGCAGGCGCCGGGGTAGGTATGAATTTCCCCGATTGTAGCCACCGTATGCGGCTGCTGCTGCGCAAGCTTCGTCATGTGCAGAATCCAGCGGGACATGGCGGTTACCGGATCATGACGACGATGCATCGGTGTTGCCCCCGCATGTGCACTTCTGCCATATATTGTGACCGTATATCTCACCAGCCCGGCAATCCCCTCAACAATTCCCACGGAGAGATTCTGTGCTGCCAGAACATCAGCCTGCTCAATATGTACCTCATAAAATGCTTCCAGCGATGACAGCTGGCAGGTCGCATAACACGCAGGATGATAGCCTGCCTGTGTCATTGCCTGTGCAAGTGTAATTCCCTTATGATCCACAGACAGCAGTCCGTCTTTTTCCACTTTCCCGCAAATCGAGCGGCTGCCAATCATGCCATATCCGAAACGGTTTCCTTCTTCATCCCGAAAGCCAATGACCATGATGGAACGCTGCGGCTGTATTCCTGCTTCCCGTATGGTCTGCAATACTTCAATACCTGTCAGCACTCCCAGACAGCCATCGAATATTCCGCCTTCCTTTACCGTATCGAAATGGGAGCCGCAAACAACAGGAGGCAGGTTTGGTTCAGCTCCCTTCAGCGTACCTATGATATTACCACAGGCATCAATCGTTACATGAAGACCGGCTTCCCGCATCCATTCCGTCAGCTGAAAAGCTGCCGCCTCATCCTCTTTTGTGAACGAAAGCCGTGTTACACTTCCATCTTCTGCTTTTCCAATCTGCCCCAGTGTCTGTATATGATTCCATAAACGCTTCTCATTGATTCTCATAGGCTACCTCCTGATTATGAACATTATAGCTGATTGCTTCAAAAAAGCCAAGACAGCAGAAAAGACACCATCAAACCGGTGTCTTGTTCTTTCGGTGCTAACGATGAGAGGAGTTGAAGGATTTGGTAATACTTATGAAATCAAGCGTCAGACGCACCTGTGATGTTTCATCCCGGATACTGCGCAGCTCCCGCATCAGATTCAGCTCTATCGGCATCAGCACCTGCTCAGTCTGAATACCGCAGATTCTGCTGATATCCATATTCAGATAATTCGCTATTTTCAAAGCGACATGCAGAGGCATCGTCCGTTCCTTTTTCAGATATTTTGTTACAGAGTTTTTATCCAGCCCGACACTTCTTGCGAGAGAAGACTTCGTCATATCCAGATCCTCAATTCTGTCATTCACATAATCTATAAATTTATCAGTCATCACGTCATTTTGCATACTATCACCACTTATATGTTCATTATAGTATAAGTGTTACCATAACATCTAAATTTAAACTTATATTATGCCATATGTAATATTTACACAGTATTTTAGAATCTTTTTAGTTACTACATTATAAATAAATGATTGCATTTTATGCAAAATTCGTTTATAATAACGATACCGTCATCAGAATACCTGACTTTTAACTTCATTCTCACAAATCAGTATCTGATGACGGCCTGCCTAGGTATCTGACAGTAAAAAGCTGTCAGATTTTTTTATTTCACTGGTAATATTTACATACAAAACCATACGATTTCCTGCACCAAACCGGATAAAACATGATATGATAAACAAAAGGAGGCGTTTTCTATGAAAAAGCTGTTATTTGTCTTACTTGCAGGAATGCTTATGCTTACCGGATGCGGTGGAGGAAATGATGATAAGAGCGGGGAAGCACCAAAAAGCAATGATGAAAGCTCAACAGAATTATCTACAAAGGAAGTGAGTGCCAAGCTGCGTGAAATCAATGACTGGTATGTTACAAATATCTGGAATGTCGGTTTATGTGATATCGGGTATTACACTTCCAGCGGTACTTCTGCGACAGGAGAGGAGCTGGACATCGAACTGACATTAAAGCAGTATAACGAAGCTGTTGCAAAGCTTGAGGAATACAACACCTTTGTGAACGGATTAAAGGATAAGAAGTACGATGATGTGAAATTTGCATGGGAAAAGCTGTATAAGGGCATCAAGGAATCCGATAAAATCGTTCAAAGCAATGAAATTAAGGCGAAATCCGATCTGGATTTAAAAACAGACAAGCTGAGCCAGTATCAGACAGCATTCCAGAAATATATCAATGCTCTGAGTGAAAGCTGACAGCCTATAAATTCAGCAGCATATAATGGTGTTTCAGCGAATTCCACAATCATTTTAGTATTGGCAAAACAAAGAGCCCATGTTCTGCCTTCCTTCAATACGTTGAAGGACGCATAAGGTAAGCCGGAAAATATCCATTGAGATTAGAAGATCAATCCCTTTCGTGTTTAACGACAAGGTGAAATCTTCTTTTTTTACCTTAACGCACCAGCACATCGCATTATCCTGTACACACAAAAAAGGGGTATTCACAACCATTGCACGGCAACGATCATTAGCACTCCTTTTGTATGCTTATGTTTTTACATCCACCGGCTGCGTTTCTTTTACAGCTTGGTGAATCCTTTACTAACATGAAAGTATAACAGGTTCATGAATTTATAAATATGCCTGTACAGCATCACCGCCGAATAATCGGAATCCATATTTCCATGTGATAATCCTTTGCCTCACATGATCCTTCTCCATACAGCTCCACGGTCGGCATGCTTTCATTTCGGTCATAGCCGCTCGCTGGCAGCACTTCTGCATAAATAGTTTTCCACAATGCAGGCAAGCCCTCAGCTATTGGTCCGGTGTTCTGAAATATCATCCAATCTGCCGCGGGAAGCGCAAAGGCCTCATACTCTTCTGACAGCATACCTTCCACCGCAATCATATAGCGGTTATTGCCGTACTTATCATATCCGAAGCACAGGCCGTAGGAAACTGCCGTAGCTGCTTCCTGCATCATACGCTGCAATGTGCCATCTGCCTTTACATCCGACCAAAATTTTATTGAACGATTTTCATTTTGTGTAGAAATCACGGAATGACCGGACAGATGCATACCGGCTTTCCTTTTTATTTCATATTTCATTTCTGTATTTCCGTGCACAGTGATAGCAAAGGATCTCGGCAGAAACAGCGGAAGCTGCAGATTCTGTTTTCTGGCCTGGCTCGGTGAACAGCCGAAGGCTCTGCGAAAAGCTGCCGCAAATACATCTGCGCTTTCATAGCCGTATTCCAATGCAATATCCAGTATGCGTTTCCTGCTATGAATAATTTCCACAGCAGCCTGCGATAGCCTTCTCGCTTTGACATATTCCAGATAACTCATATGATTCAGTAATGAGAATACTCTTTGAAAATCCGCATAGGAGCACCCGCTAAGCTGGGCAAGCTTAGCGCAATCCAAATCCTCCCTCAAATGTTGCTCCGTATAAGCCATGACCCTGTTGATTCCTGTAATCAGCTCCATCACCATCCTCCTTTCATTCAAAGTATAACCGGAATCGCATAAGAAAACCCGATGTTTAGAGAATTGATTTTATCGGGTTTATATTTTGTTTTTACAGCGCCTTTTCCATTAAATCAACCTGATCATCAACAGCCTGTAATTGTTCTTTAAATGTATAAAATCCATTGTGTTTCCAAAAGGAAGCAGCTTCCACATTCCCGTGTATACAGCCAAGACGCACACAGGTGATTCCCTGATTCGCAAGCTGTTTAAAAACTCCCTTCATGATATTGGAGCCTGTTCCTTTTCCCTGCTCTGAAACATCCAACATAAACAGACCGATATATGCAATTTGTGGTTTCGGATAATCGAAGATCAAATCCAGAATCGCAATAAGTGTCTGATCCTTTTGAAAAAAGCCGAGGAAGTATTTATCGTCTGCAGTCTTTCCCGGTGGAGTGCGGGATAAGTCCTCCATGATATTTTCATGTGTTGGCGCTGTTTTGAAGTATTTGTAATAGGTTTTATTTGCCTTGCATAGCGCATATATGTTTTTCACATCCTCTGGACAGAGTCTGCGGACGTGAAATGTATCAGAAAAATCTGTGAGCTTCATAAGCATCCTCCTTATCGCATGGTATTTCGACAACTGCTGCAGCAGCTATATCACAGTCTGAGAAGAAACCATTTCGGTAGCCGGTATGCTAACTAGTCTTAATAAACTCCGATTTCAACAATATGTACCGGCTCTTGACCGGATTCTGTAAGGTAAAGCCGCAGGATAGCAATGTTTTTTCTGAAGCATGATTCTCCCTATCGATGTCAGCAGTAATTCTGTAGGCGTCTGGAAAAGAAAATATCCTGTTTACCAGCAATTTCAGCATATCTTTTCCAAGGCCTTTACCAATACAGTCTTCTTCACCGATAAGATAATCAATGCCATATGTTCCAATGCGTGGTAGTGTACCAAAATCTTCTTCACTATCTGTAGCCTTGTAATACTGACATAGACCAATCGGTTTTTCTTGCCACATAACAATGAGATGTGTGATCCATTGATATTTTCCGTTTCGCTCTTTATATTCCATCATCCAGTCTTCGAGCGTAACACCAAGCTGTGGAATTTCATACCATTTTCTTACATGAGCCTTATGCAGCCAAGCCTCGGCCAGTGCAAGGTCACTTTCTGTGAATTCTCGTAATTGCAACATGGTTTTCCTCCTTTTTTCTGCTATCTATATATATGTAATAGATAATAACCCCATGATCTCTTGTGAAATGCATGCTGTTTTTAGCCTTTTGATAAGGAAGGCACAGAAATATCCCGTCCTTTTCTCTTATCATCCTGATAAAAATATCATAGCATACTCTGCGCTTATCTACAATGAAAGATGGATGTATCAAATCCTGCTTCGTTTTCTATCGGGGAAGAGAAGTATAAAATGCGGATTCCAATCAAAAAAGTTGGACAAATCATCAAATAAGCCTTTATTTATCGGCTTTTTTCGATGACATCCAACTTGGCACTTTTATTTGGTGGAGGTGAGGAGAGTCGAACTCCTGTCCAGAAACAGCCCCACGTACAGACCTCTACAGTTTAGTCCATGAAGATTAAGACATCAGCAGGTCATGAACATCCGCTGATGAATGTGCCTGAAGAATTTTCGTGAATCTGATCTCAGGCAAACCAGATTCCTTATCCCTTGCGTCTTACGCGCACATCCACATGGTCAAGGAAGAAGCATGCAGAGGCGGCTGCGAACCTATATCGGTTATTAAGCAGCGAAAGCCATTCTCTGGTTTCCACCAAAGAGGTTAGCTAATTTAGTTTTTCCGTTTAAATTTAATTGGTTATTACGTAACCACTCGACTGCAGTCTGTACCAGACATATCCCTGTCGAAACCAGTACACCCCCGGTTTTCAGGCATTGATAGTTTACCACAAAATACCGCAAACTACAATGCCGTTTGCTTTTTTGGCGAATTTTCCAGTCTAATACTGATTCTTCATCGCCTTTTCTATCTCGCGCTTGGCATCTTTTTCCTTTTGAACATTACGCTTATCATGCAGATCCTTCCCTTTTGCCAGAGCAATCTCCATTTTTGCCATTCCTTTTTCCAGATATACAGAAATCGGAATCACTGTGTAGCCCTTCAGCTTTACCTTCTGCTGCAGCTTACGGATCTCTTCCTTATGCAGGAGCAGCTTTCGTATTCTGGTTTCATCATGATTGAACCGGTTGCCAAACTCATACCCCAGAATATGCATTTCCTTTACATACGCTTCATCATTGGTAAAGCTGATATACGCATCCCGAATCTGGACATGACCCTGGCGAATGGATTTGATCTCCGTTCCCTGCAAAACCAGTCCGGCTTCAAAGCGTTCCTCCAGAAAATATTCATGAGAGGCCTTGCGATTAAATACAACAATTTTTCTTCCTGCCATGCCTGTGTTCCTTTCTAATATACGATCTTCACTTTATCATTCATAACCCTGTTCACAAGATTTATGTAATACTCCCTTGTATTCTCCTGATGATACTGCGTCGTCAGTGTATGACGTGCAGCAAGTTCATTTGTATAATCCTTCAGAGTATATGTACGAAAGAATGAGAAATTCCCTTCTATATGAGTAACGGTTGGAAGAAACTCCACATTTTTAAAGCTCACTTCACCATTCGTTATATTATAGGACAGGGTCCAGCTTGCCATGCCTCCCAGCATATTCTCATGATCATCCTGTGCAGACAGGAAATTGCCAAGTGAATAGATGACAAGAGTCTGATTCCCGTCTTTTCCTGTCACATAATCCATCGGCTGTATGACATGCGGATGCTCACCGATAATGACATCCACACCCAGATCACTCAGGAACTGTGCAAGCTCTTTCTGTTCCTCATTCGGCTCAAAGGAATACTCCGTTCCCCAATGCATACTAACGATTTGGACATCGCTGACCTTCTTCAGCTTTTCCACATCATTTTTTATTTTATCCTTATCAATCAAATCAACCATGTACTCTTTACCTTTTGGAAGAACATAGCCATTCAACCCATAGGTATATCCAAGTATTCCAAACTTCACACCCTCACGGGTGATAACCTGCAGCTGCTCACTTTCCTCTCTTGTTGCATGACTTCCCGTCACCCTGATATCCGGATGATGTTCCTTCATGTAAGCAAGCTGATTCAAGATACCCTGTACACCGGCATCCAGTGTATGATTACTGGAAGCCGCCATCCAGTCAAAGCCTGCATCCGCAACCGCATCCAGCACCTCGTAAGGCCCGTTAAAGGATGGATAATGGCTCAATCCCAGCTCCGTACCGCCGCAAATCGTCTCCTGATTGATATAGGCGATATCCGCCTTGCGTGTATAGCGGTTTGTATGCTCATAAATATCCTTAAAATCATAGGTGCCATCCCCCTTGGCATTGTAATAGAAAATTGCACCATGAATCAGATTATCCCCTACCGCAACAAAGGATACATCGCGGATATCATCTTTTTCCTCTGTTTTTACAACGGGGTCCGCAGCCTTTTCCTGCTTCGTTTCCTTCGTACCGCTTTTCCCCGAACAGCCTGTCACAAGCAGCACACACCCCAAAACTATCCATAATTTCTTCATACTCTTTCCCTCAATACCCTATCGGGATGCCTTCTTACGCTGCCGCTTTTTCTTCTCTACAACCTCAAAGTCAACCTCACGTTTGAAACGATCCGCTCCACTGCACTTTACACGAACCTTCTGCCCCATTTTATACACCTTAGCCGTATGCTCGCCAATCAGTGATTTCGTCATTTCATCATAATGATAATAATCATCCGTAAGGGCTGTCACATGCACAAGACCCTCTACCGTATTCTCCAGCTCTACAAACATTCCGAATTTGGTAATACCGCTGACAACACCGTCAAACATATGCCCGACAAAGCGCTCCATATACTGCGCCTTTTTCATATCGTCTACTTCCCGCTCCGCATCCACTGCATTGCGTTCCCGCTCACTTGCCTGATTAGCGGCAGCCTCACACCACAGCTCATCCTGCTTCATGCGCTCGACATCATCACTGGATGTAAAGATATAACGCCGAAGCATTCGGTGAACTACCAGATCCGGATAACGCCGAATCGGCGAAGTAAAATGCAGATAATTTTTCAATGCCAGACCGAAATGCCCGATACAGCGGTTATCGTAGCGTGCCTTCTGCATAGCCCGCAGCATAAAGCTCGATAACACAAAATAATTCTCCTGTCCTCTGGCCTCATTCAGAAGACTCTGCAGCTGTGCGGGGTAAACATTTTGTATACCGCCCTGAAAATTATAGCCGAGTGACTTTGCAGTAGTAGCAAAATCACGCATTTTCTTAGGCTCCGGAGCTTCATGGATTCGATACATGGAAGGGACCTCCATCCATTTCATGTGCATGGCGACACATTCATTTGCGGCAATCATAAAATCTTCAATGATCCGCTCACTCTCTCCGCGCTCCCGCAACACGATATCTGTCGGATTCCCCTTTTCATCAACGAGAATCTTTGCTTCTCTCGTATCAAAATCTATCGCTCCCAGACGCTCTCTTCGCCGTCGGATGATACCGGAAAGCACCTTCATGTTGAGACACAAGTTCAACAGGTGCGGATATTCCTTCTGTGACTGCGCATCACCCGCAAGAATCGCATTCACCTTTTTATATGTCATTCGCTCATCACTGCATATAATGGAAGGATATATCTTATAATTGTCGATTTCACCCTTCTTATCGATATCCATACAGCATGTCAGCGTAAGCCGATCCACTCTTGGATTCAGGGAACAGATTCCATTGCATAGGGCGTGGGGAAGCATCGGTACCACACGGTCAACGACATAGACCGAGGTACCTCTGGCATAGGCCTCCTGATCAATGGCACTTCCCGCCCTCACATAATGGGAAACATCCGCTATATGAACATACAGCCGGTATCCTTTATTGTTCTCCAGCTTTTCCACAGATATGGCATCATCCAGATCCTTGGCATCCTCTCCATCTATCGTAATGGTCAGCAGCTTTCGCAAATCCTTGCGCTGTGCAATATCATCCTCTTGGATGGTTTCCGGTATCTGCTGTACCTCCTGCATGACATCCTCAGGAAACTGCGGATTGATATCCTTTTCCAGTAAAACTGATAAAATATCAATACCCGGATCATATTTATAACCGATTTCCTTCTCAATATGGCACTTCAGTACAGTCCCATAGCTGTCAATTCCTAGCAGAACCTTGGAATCATTCACAAGACGGAAATCATCGAAGTTTGTTATTCTAACCTTGCGGTAATTCAAAAATGCATCCGACAGGAAATATTTTCTGCCCTCTTTGATTTTCACGGTTCCCACCAGCTGTCTGACACTGTGCTCCAGAACCTCAATCACTTCTCCCTCAACACTTTTATCATTGTTTGTCCATGTCTTCGCAAAAACAATATCCCGATCCATACCGAGACCCAGGTGATCCCGACCTATATAATAGCTGGTATCCGCTGTTTCCACAAAGCCGAAGCCTTTCGGATTGATGCGTAGTGTACCTGTAACATACCCCAGCTCTTCACTTGTGAAATAACGCTCCTTGGCGTCTCTTGCGAGTATATGCTCTGCTTCCAGATCATTTAACAGCTTCATCAGCTGTGTGAAGGATGCACTGTCTTCCATATCCAGGGCTCTTGAAAGCTGTGCCGCATGCATACCTCGATAACCGTTTCCATGAATCAGCGCCAGCAGTTCTTCTTTTTTATTCATAGCTCATCAGCCCTCCTTTTTTCCTATAACAATATTATACCATTAAAAAAAGACCTTAGACGGTCTTTCTTACTTACTTAACAATACGAATGATTATAACAAGAGCGAAAAACACAATTCCTGTCACCAGAGTGACATTGGACATGACTTTTTCAGAGCCACGTTCCTTAACGTTTGCGAACAGATTCAGTCCTTCACTTCCACCGAAGGCGCTTCCCAACCCGTCAGATTTTCCGCTTTGCAATAAGGAGAGTATTATTAAAACGACCGCTGCAATCATCAGTAAGGTGTCTAAAATGCCCATAATAATCCTCCTTTCTCAATACGTTCTTAATCATTATAACAAACACACGGATAAAAAACAATTTATTTTTTGTAAAAGGACGAGATTCTCCTGTGTTCAAGGCATAATGGATGTATCTTGTATGCTGTACATAAGACTTATGCTGTCAGATGCTCCCTCCTCGATCTGAACACGCTCCAGCTTCTGCCCCACAGACAGGACGAAAAACAGCTGCTTAACGCTCTCACTATATGATATAGGGAACACTGACAACGGAAACATTGCGCAATTTGCTCAGCTGCAGCTTTAGCTGCATGGAGGTTTGATTGTGCAGAGCATGAAAACGTTTTTTCTTCATAACGAATTGCGGTAGAATCACCGTTACACTTTCCTTCTTTTTCAAATCGTTCTGCGCTTCCTCGACATGATGCAATATCATTTCATTCACATTCCGGTATGGAGCATCCTCGACGATCAGCGGAATATCGAGCCGCATTTGCTGATACAGCTCCTGCAGCTTTTCAGTCGCCTCCGCATTCGTATTTACGTGATAGAATTCCATTTCCCTCACCTGCAGGGAGCATGCATAATGATAAGCCTTCAGAAAGCTGCGGTTGATGGAATCAACTGGCAGTATGACGCTTCCATGGATCTGCAGATCATACGGCTGCAATTCCTCGGCAGAACGGATTTTCAGGCTCTCCTTGACATAGTGGTAATGCCGGTGTATCCGCTCCATGATATATACAAGAACCGGAATGCAGATCAACACGATCCATGCACCGTGCAGAAATTTACTTGCTGCGATGATCACACAGGTAATTCCGGTGATCACCATACCGGCTCCGTTGATGAATGCCTTATGCTTCCACTTATCTTCCTTTCTTTTCACCCATCGTACAAACATTCCCGCCTGTGATAATGTAAAAGACAGAAATACACCGACTGCATACAGCGGCATCAAAAGATGGGAGGACGCATGAAAATAGATCACGAGTGCGGCAGAGAGGAAAAACAGCAACAGAATTCCATTGGAGAAGCTTAAACGGCTCCCCCTTGACATAAACTGTCTTGGCACGAATCCATCCCTTGCCAGAATGGACAACAGTAATGGTAAATCAGCAAAGGCTGTGTTTGCAGCCATTGTAAGAATAACTGCGGTCGTTACCTGCACCAGATAAAACAGCAGAGTCCCGTTTCCGAAAACAGCCTCCGCTATCATGGCAATCACCGTCACATTCGCATTTGGTATAATATGATATAGGGAAGCAAGTGCAGAGATTCCAAGGAAAATCACAAAGACCAGCCCTGCCAGAAGGTACAGCACACGCTTGGCATTTTTCTGCGCCGGTTCACGGAAATTAGGAATTCCGTCGCTTACTGCCTCTACGCCGGTCAGTGCCGTACAGCCGCTGGAAAAAGCCTTTAGAAACAGCAGCAGACCTGCATTCTCCACAAACTGCGGCATAGCTGCGGAAACAGCCGGAGTTTCATGGAATATCAGCACCTTTACAAAGCCTGTGACAATTAACAGTAAAATCGTGATAATAAACAGATAGGTCGGAATACCAAACAGAACACTGCTGTCCTTCATTCCCCGCAGATTGCCAATCGTAAGCAGGCTGATAATTATCAGCGCGATGCCCGTACGCATAGAAAGCAGCTGTGGGAATGCGGAGGTGATTGCTGCTGTTCCTGCACAGACACTGACCGCCACTGTCAGCACATAGTCAATTGCCAGAGAAGCCGCCGCAATCAATCCGAATACCTTTCCCAGATTATCACTGGCAACGATATAGGAACCTCCTCCCTGCGGATAACAATTGATGGTCTGCCGATAGGAAAATACCAAAATAAAAAGAAGAAATACAATTGCAAAGCCTACCTTCATCAACAGTCCGTAGGATGCCATTCCCAATACAGGAATCAATACCATCAGAATTTCCTCACAGGCATAGGAAACGGATGAAATCGCATCACTTGAAAGGACAGGAAGTCCCCATATCACACTGAACTTCTCATGATCCAGTGCATCACTACGCAGCGATTGTCCCAGCACAAGATGCTTTATTTTTTTTAACATAGCTACTCCCTCGATTTCTATGAAGCATGCAGAAAATATCTGCTGACACTATTTTATGCTTCCAGCGAAAATAGTCAATTCATACACAGGTTTATTTAGATAAACTTTATATACGATATAGTTTCGCAAAGTATGATAGAAATTCATTAGAGAAATGCTAGAAATCCTTATCATATGAAAAGGCCCTGATGGACTGATCAAGCTCGAACAGACAATAGCCGGTATCAAATCGCAGAATTCTGCAGGTCGCTCATGGACTGGGAAACAGGTAAAGGGATTACCTTTCTTTGGTATGCGACAGGAAAAGAATATAAGCAGCAGCCCTGAAGCACTCTTCGCAACAGCTTGTCCTTAATTTCTATAAGCAGTGGGCCACATTATTACCGCATTGCCTGAATCCGCTGCACTGTGCTAAAAACCATTTCACAACAAAAGGGTATCCTCCAGTAAATTCGAGAACACCCCATGATGTATTTATAAACGCTGAATGAACGCTTAATGCTTGTAAATGTTATAGAATGCTGATTTTCCCTGGAAAAGAGCAACATCACCCAGCTCTTCTTCAATACGAAGCAGCTGATTGTATTTCGCAATACGATCTGTTCTGGACATGGATCCGGTTTTAATCTGTCCCGCATTGAAGGCAACTGCGATATCCGCAATTGTCGCATCCTCTGTTTCACCGCTTCTGTGAGATACGACAGCCGTATAGCCGTGTTTCTTTGCGAGCTCCATTGCATCGAAGGTTTCTGTCAGTGTACCAATCTGATTCACCTTAATCAGGATGGAATTCGCGATATCCTTATCAATTCCCTCCTGCAGGATTGCCGGATTTGTGACAAACAGGTCATCCCCGACAATCTGAATTTTCTTACCCAGATGCTCCGTCAGCTTTTTCCAGCCATCCCAGTCGCGTTCTCCCAGACCGTCTTCAATGGAGATAATAGGATATTTCTCAACCAGTTCATCATACCATGCTATCATTTCATCTGTTGTCTTGGAGCCCTGTCCGGATTTTTTCAAATCGTACATCTTTGTTTCTGTATTATAGAACTCACTGGCCGCAACGTCCATCGCAATGCAGATATCCTCACCGGCACGGAAGCCGGCAGCCTCGATTGCTTCCATAATACATTTCAGCGGCGCTTCATTGTCTTCCAGGTTTGGCGCAAATCCACCCTCATCACCGACAGCAGTGACCTGTCCCTTGCTCTTCAACACTTTTTTCAGGGCATGGAAGGTTTCAGCACCCATACGAATTGCTTCGCGAATGCTTTTTGCGCCTACCGGCATAATCATAAACTCCTGAAAATCCACAGAAGAATCCGCATGACTTCCGCCGTTTAACACATTCATCATAGGTACCGGCAGTGTCTTGGCATTGATACCGCCTAAATAGCGATACAGTGGCAACCCATAGTAATCCGCAGCAGCATGTGCAACCGCAAGGGAGATTCCCAGAATCGCATTCGCTCCGTATTTGGATTTATCCTTAGTTCCATCGGCATCAATCAACGCCTTGTCAATTGCAGCCTGGTCGGTAACATCCATTCCCAAAACCACATCGATCAGAATATTGTTAACGTTCTCCACTGCCTGCAGTACACCCTTACCGCCATAACGGGAAGGATCGCCGTCACGCAGCTCCAGTGCTTCTCTTTCTCCAGTGGATGCTCCGCTTGGCACCATGGCACGACCTACAAATCCGGAAGCTGTTTCCACTTCCACCTCAATTGTAGGATTTCCTCGAGAATCCAGAATTTCTCTGGCATGAACATTTGTAATCAATGACATAACCTATGTCCTCCTTTATCTACACTTTTTATACATGCACAGTATAGCACAAACCCCCTTTTGTCTAAAGGAGTTTGCCCAAACTAACACATTTTCACACAATTTATTCCGCAAGTAATTCTCTAAGATCATCAATGGTACGCGTTGGATAAATCTGTAGTTTTTCCACATCCTCGCGCTGATGCACACCACTGGTCACAAAAATCGTATCCACATGGTTTTCCACACCCAGCAGGATATCTGTTTCCAGATTATCTCCCAGAATTACTGCCTCATCCGCATACAGCTGAAAATATTTCAATGCTTCCTCCAGAATCGGAGCATGCGGCTTCCCGATTTTCGGAGAAACCTGCCCGCTTGCATATTCAAACATCGCTACAATGGAACCATTGCCTACCGCAAATCCACCCGGCTGTGCAAGCAGGCGGTCATTATTGGTACCGATCAGCTTCGCTCCCTTCAACAGAAAATCCAATGCCTTAGAATATTTCTCATAGGTACCTGTGTTATCCAGACCAACAAAGACCAGATCAACATCCTGCTCTGTAACGGTAAAGCCGTTATCCTCCAAGGCCTCTCTTAGTCCATCCTGCCCGATATACCAGACGTTTCTTCCCTCATAATGCGCAGCCGCATACCTAGCCGCTGCCATGCTGGAGGTAAAGAAATGCTCTTCCCGGATACCGGTGAATCCCATCTGTTCCATATGCTCCACATTCTGGCGCTTTGTACGCTTTGCATTATTCGTCAGAAAAACAAAACGCTCGCCCCGTTTCGTCAGCGTGTCGATAAACTCCTTAGCACCTTCTATAATCTGTGATCCGCGATACATGGTACCATCGAGATCTATGAAATATGTTTTTTTCATACTGCCACCTGCTTTCTACTCCTTAATGATATAGAAAGCACCATTTTTGTCAAGTGGCACCTATCTGCTTTTCCCTCTTGTTTTCTTCTTTTTCGGGTTAACCAGGAGCAGGCCGATAATAATCAGAATAGCCGGCCAGTAATTCCCCACAAGATAGTTGAAATACATTGCCATTTGATCCGGATCAAAATTAGGCTTGAGAAGAAGCACAACACCACTGATTCCAATGATAAATCCTGCCCGTTCCCGCATTTTTATCACTTCCTGCCTCTATTATAGGAAGATACAGCGACGAATTTTGTCAGTTTCCCGCCATGTCTGCATATTTTTTTAAACAGCTGCATATATGCACAGCAGTCAATTATTTCCACTTTATTAAGGAAACAGTTTCTATCCTATGCTCCTGTGCTGTTTAAAGGAAGCCCTGAAAAGTCTTTTGAGTGCTCATTAAGGTAAACGAAAAAAGACGCAGGTATTCTACGTCTCAATTATTTTATAGAAATTCGCAGCGCTTTAAAGCTCCACTTTCTCCAATTCGCCGTATCCGATTTCCGTCGGAGTTTCACGCCCAAACAGAATGGTCAGTACAACAGCTGTCTGAGAATCCTCATGCAGTTCCTCAACAGTTCCTTCAACATTGGCGAAAGCCCCGCTCAGAATGCGTACACGGTCTCCAACAACAAAATCGATCTGTACCTTACGCTCACTCATACCAAGACGGCGCAGGATGCTCTCCATTTCCTCTTCAGCAACAGGGAACGGCTTCGCACCACCACCACTGGATCCGATAAATCCGGTAACGCCCGGCGTATTACGTACGATATACCATGCTTCATCTGTCATGATCATTTCAACAAACAGATAACCGCTGAACAGGTTGGTCGTTTTCTCTACTTCCTTACCGTTCTTGTATTCAATCTCTTTTTCTTCTGCGACAATTACACGGAACAAATAATCCTGTAGTCCCATGGATTCCACACGACGCAACAGATTTTCTTTTACACGATTTTCATGTCCGGCATATGTATTGACCACATACCACTGCTTTTTATTTTCCTCAGCCATGCTTTACCTCCTACACGATTCCAATCAGTTTCAAGAAACCGGATGATACAACCTGACACAGGTAAAAGAATAAGGCCAGGAATGCTACAAATCCAAATACTGTTACACTGTCTCTGGCAAGATCCTTTGCCTTTGGCCAGCGTATTCTCTTCATTTCGGTTAAAATCCCGTTAATACTGAACCATTTCATAAGCTGCCTCCTTATTTCGTTTCCTTGTGAAGTGTATGTTTACCGCATTTCTTGCAGAACTTCATCAATTCAATACGCTCATTATGCGTTTTTTTGTTCTTTGTAGTTGTATAGTTTCGAGAAAGACATTCGGTGCAGGTTAATATGACTTTATCGCTCATCAGGAACACCTCTTTCTTTGCCTATTTACTTTATCATAAAGAAGTGGTTTCGTCAATTTAATTTCCAATTCCAAGCAGGAATGCTGCGAATTCTACCGCATTTCCTCCCTTTCCCTGTCTTTTCGTACCTTCTGTAGTGTATTATCCACTTTTTTCACCTTGACCTGAAGCGTGTCCGCAATCTGGCGGTACGTATATCCAAGCGCACGCAAATCGACGATTCTTTTTTCCAAATCGCTGAGAGCCTCCTTGCGTGTATTCACACGATGCTGAAATTCATAGGAAACCGCAAAGCTTTCATTAGGCTTTTCCATTATATCAAGCAGACAGTAGCCTCCCGCATCCTCGCGTATACAGCTATCCAGGGAAAGCACACGTCGTTCATGTGCCGACTGCCGGTAACAGTCAATCAACAGATTGTGAAATACACTGCAAAAATAATGATAGAAGCTGGCCTCCTGATCCTCGCGATAGTCATCGATCGTCTGTACAAGCTTGAGTCTTGCCAGCTGCAGGTAGTCATCCTCAGATAGCCCGCTTTTGCAGGCTCCGATATATTTCTTAATCAGCTTATCAGCTATTTCCTCATACTTATGCATGAGGGCTGCAAATGCCATTTCGTCTTTTTGTCGTATTAAATATAGTAATTCATAATCGTTTTCGTAATATTCTTCCATCTATTTTCTCTCCCCGAAAGGGAAGCAGAAAATTACAGAGGATGGCGCTGTGCGTGAATCTGGTAAAGCAGGATGCCTGCTGCCACGGAAGCATTTAAAGAGCTGACGCTTCCCTCCATCGGCAGACGGACACAATAGTCGCAATTCTTTTTCACAAGAGAGCTGATACCGAAGCCTTCGCTGCCAATCACAAGAACAAGAGGTACATCATACTGTCCTTCACGGTAATCGCGGGAGTTCTCAAAATCTGTTCCGACCACCCAGTAGCCCTGCTTCTTCAGGTATTTGATTGCTTGTACAAGATTGGTGACCACGCTTACCTTTACGGTATCAATTGCTCCGGTACTCACCTTGGCAACCGTCGGTGTCAGACGAACATTGCGATGCTTTCCAATGATGACGCCATCTGCCCGGATACAGTCACAGGTACGTAGAATCGCCCCCAGATTATGAGGATCCTCCAAGCCGTCCAGCATCACCAGCAGCGGCTGTTTTCCCTGCGGAACGCTTTCCAGCAGCTCTTCCAGCTCCCAGGTCTTGTAATCGTCGATACAGGCGGCAATGCCCTGATGGTTTCCGTTCAGCAGCTGATCCATCTTCTTTCTGCCCAGAACCTTTACAGGGATTCGTCTTTTTTTGATTTCACCTTCCAGTGCTGTATCACGGATACCCTCCTGTATCAGAACCTCATGAATGGGCTTCCCGTCCTGCAGAAGCTGCTTTACAACATTCTTTCCATATACATACTGCGTCATTGGTATTCTCCTATCTTCTGAATTTCCTCCCACAAGGCCTTCAGACGGTCCTCCTGATGCGTCAGATACAGCCAGCCGAATAATGCCTCCAGACCGGTTGACATACGGTAGGTTGTCACATCCGCATTTTTTGCCTTGCTTGCGGAATGGGTATTGCGTCCGCGCAGGACGATTGCATATTCCTCTTCACTGAAAAATGCACGCTCCTTCAGCTGAATCAGAAAATACGCCTGTGCCTTCGCACTCACCCAGGACTCACTCTTCTTCTGTAAAATTTTGGATTTCTGCCAGCCCTGTGCCAGCAGCATTTCCCGAACCAGCAGCGACATGACAGCATCTCCCATATAGGCAAGCGATGTTCCGTTATACTCCTTAATATCCATTACAGGATACCCTTCTCTATCAGCTTCGCACGGTATTGATCAGCCGTCTCAAAATCCTTTTCCTTAACGGCTGCCTTCCACTGACGGTGCAGCTGTTTGTCTTCCTCGCTCATTGTCAGACGCAAAAGCTCAATGCCCAGGACATCCATCATTTTCTCCAGGGTACGAACCAGTGCCTTCACCGCCTGCAGATCACTTTCTCTCTGACGCAGTGCCTGATTGAGAGCCTTAACAGTTTCAAACACAGCCGCAAAAGCATTCGGTGTATTCATGTCATCCTGCATAGCATCAAGAAACGGCGCAAGCTGATCCTCATCACAGGTCTCATCCATGTCAACATCGGCAAGACCCAGTTTAACATACGCCTGCTTCATTGCAGTAGCCACGCGGTTCAATTCCTTTTTCGCCGTTTCGATTGCTTCCTCATTGATATTCAATGGTGCACGATAGTGTGCAGACAGCATGACCCAGCGCAATACATTTCCACCGATTTTCGCAATCATATCCTTTGCCCAGATCACATTCCCCAGACTTTTGGACATCTTCTCTCCATCAATATTCACCATACCATTATGAATCCAGTAATTAGCAATCGGAGAGTCGTAAGCTGCACGAGACTGTGCAATCTCATTTTCATGATGCGGGAATTTCAAATCCATACCACCGCCGTGAATATCAATCGTATGCTCACCGCCAAACTCCTGATTGATCATGACTACACATTCCGTATGCCATCCCGGACGTCCCACAGACCATGGAGAATCCCACTTGATACCTTCTTCTGTTTTTTTCCACAATGTGAAATCCAGCGGATTTTCCTTCTTGCTGTTCTCGTCAATACGCGCACCAACAAGCAAATCCTCGATCTGCTGATTGGACAGCTTTCCATAGCTTTCCACACTGTTTACTCTAAAATACACATCGCCTTCCATTTCATATGCATGTCCCTTATCCACCAGCAGCTTAATAAAAGCAATAATGGCATCCATGGTTTCTGTAACCCTTGGAGCCGCATCCGGCATTGCAGCGTGCAGGGATAAACGGTCATGATTATATGCATCTATAAATTTCTCTGTAATTTCTGCTTCACTTACTCCACATTCCTTTGCGACCTTGATGATCTTATCATCAACATCGGTATAATTTGAGACCATTTTAACGTTGTACCCAATCGCCTGAAACGTGCGCTTCAGCGTATCGAATACAACGATGGGCCGGGCATTCCCGATGTGGGGATAGTTATATACTGTTGGACCGCATACATACATATGCACCTCATTTTCATGCAGGGGTTTAAATTCTTCCACCTTTTGATTCATACTGTTGAATATTTTCATATCATTTCCTCCTTATAAATAAAAAAAGCACTTATATTATAGAGACGCTGTTTCGCGCGGTTCCACTCTATTTGAAAAATGCTTTTCCACTTGGTACGTTAACGCCGAACTACGTATTCTTCTACATTATCGAAAAATCCCTCCAAGGGGCATTTCCCGCATGAATTGTTTCTGCTTCCACCATTCAGAAATCGCTGTCTTTCCATACATATGCCGGTACTCATCCTTGTCACAGGTTTATCTTGTTTTAGTATAACAGGGAACTATGCGGATTTCAATACTACCGCTCATTTCCCTCGCTTTTTTCCTTCTCAAGCGCTTTTGATATATTCATGAATTGAGCCATCAGGTCATCACTCAGTCCGGATTTTTTCATTTCATCCACATAGACTGCATCCAAATCATCTAGCTCCTTGAAACCATTTGTATCTCCTTCATCATTGGTATTCAGCTTTGTACGCAATGCCATGATCTTCACCTCACTCAGAACTGTGGTTATAGTTTACACCTTTCCGTCACATTTGAAAAGAGGAGATGCTATATTTTTCTGCTGTTTTTCATTTTATACATCTGCACATCCGCCTCATGGAATACATCCTGCAGCGATGCACACTGTACAGGATCATACAGCGCATACCCAACCGATAGGGAAATCGGTATGTCACAGTCCTTAGGCACGGTTTCCTCATAGGTCAGAATACGTTCACACAAAGACTTCATCTTCTTATCATCCGCATCGGGTACCAAAACAACAAACTCATCACCGCCGAAGCGATATACCGGACAGGTACTGGCACATTTTCCAATCACCGTTGCCGCCTTCCTTATATATTCATCCCCGATCTGATGCCCCTGTTCATCATTGATTTTCTTTAATCCGTTCAAATCCGCAATCAGTATCCCCAGCACCTCATCCTGTTTGTTCTGGATATCGAGTTCAAATGCATTTCGATTTTTCAGACCTGTCAAAAAATCTGTATTCGCCATATCCTTATACATGGGATTGCTGATACGCTTAAACAAACGAACAGCGATGAATACGGCGAGCAGACAGGCAATTGCCGCAATGATCGGTGTACCGATGCGAATTATCTGAAAAGCACGGTACTGATGGGTGGCATCAAATTCAATTCCCAGCACACCCACGACCTCATTGCCCTTATGAATCGGGAAATAAGAGATAAAGATAGGACCCCATTCCGTATTTTTTATCTGATTCGGCAAAATAATTTTATCATGTAAAGCAGCCGTTAGCTCCGGTATGATTTCCTCTTCGATTTTATCTCCGGGATTACGAAAATCAGAGCTGTCATACGGCAGACCATCCACCAGATATACATACTCCCCCTGTATATTTTTTTCTGCAGTATATAGATAACGTACATTCGTGCTGGCTTTTACTTCTTCCAGTTTCTCCTTCATACGTATATAGGCAGGATTATCTCTCGTCAATGCCTCTGTATTTTGAAATGTGGTCTTATCCACATAATCATCCACATACTGATAGATGCTGTGAGAGCGCTCCTTGAGACTGTTGATCATATCCTCATGTGTGATAAAGTAGTTAAAAAAATACACACAGATCAAAGCTGTTGTCACAAGAACAGCTGTCACAATGGATACCTGTACATCTACTCTGCTGATTCGCCGTTTTCTATCCATAGTTCTCTCCCCAAATTTGTTATATCAATTATAGCATGCACATGGAAAGGAAAACAACGAGGAAACAGAAAACATTACAATTATTCTGCCGATATCAGTAGCTTCCATCTCAGAGGCGATATTTGTAATTGTTTCCGTCATTCTTTCACGCCATATCCGGAAGTGCGTTCAGCTTTAACTTCCTTCGCATGAATGCATAAAAAAGACCACCGTAGTGATCTTTTGTTTATACTTTTCGTCTAAGAATTAAGCTAATTCAGAGAAGAATTTGATTGTTCTAACCATCTGGCTAGTGTAAGAGTTTTCGTTGTCATACCAAGATACAACCTGTACCTGAGTATTTCCGTCTTCCATTTCCATAGCCATTGTCTGAGTTGCATCAAACAGTGATCCGTAACGCATACCGATAACATCGCTTGAAACGATTTCGTCAGTAGTGTATCCGAAAGATTCATTTGAAGCAGCCTTCATAGCAGCGTTGATTTCTTCAACAGTTACTTTCCCCTTAACAACAGCAACTAAGATTGTAGTTGATCCTGTAGGAGTAGGTACACGCTGAGCGGAACCGATCAGTTTACCTTTCAGTTCAGGGATAACCAGACCGATAGCCTTAGCAGCACCAGTAGAGTTAGGAACGATGTTTACTGCAGCAGCACGGGAACGACGCAGGTCACCTTTTCTCTGAGGTCCGTCCAGTGTCATCTGATCACCTGTGTAAGCGTGGATTGTTGACATGATACCGCTCTGGATAGGAGCTAAGTCATTCAGTGCTTTCGCCATAGGAGCTAAGCAGTTTGTAGTACAAGAAGCAGCAGAGATTACTGTGTCTTCCGGTTTCAATACATCGTGGTTTGTGTTGAATACAACGGTAGGCAGATCGTTTCCTGCAGGTGCAGAGATAACAACCTTACGAGCACCAGCTTCGATGTGTGCAGAAGCTTTGTCTTTTGAAGTGTAGAATCCTGTACATTCCAGAACAACGTCTACACCTAATTTTCCCCAAGGCAGGTTTTTAGCATCAGCCTCAGCATAAATTGTGATTTCCTTTCCATCAACTGTGATAGAGTTTTCACCAGCAACTACTGTATCAGCTTTAGCGTATGTACCCTGTGTAGAGTCGTATTTTAATAAGTGAGCCAGCATTTTTGGAGAAGTCAGGTCGTTGATTGCAACTACTTCGTAACCTTCAGCCCCAAACATCTGTCTGAATGCAAGACGCCCAATACGTCCAAATCCATTAATAGCAACTTTTACTGTCATCTTCAAAGTCCTCCTTTTAACACTCTTATTATACGTATTTCATAGGTAAATGTCAATTGAGAATCTTTTCACTTGCAGTTTTTTTCAGCCTTCCTTCCGTTTTGGACGGCATCCGGCGAAAATTGCGATTTTCTCCCTTAAAAAGGGCTTTTTTCAGTATAACAAAGCGTCATATTTTGTAAACGATTACATCAATTCACTGCTGACATACGGTATTAAAACGCCTCTTTCGAGCATACTGTGTATAGAGACGGGAGTGATAGTATGGTCTTTGTACCGACAATTATAGAAAGAAACGCAAGCAGTGAACGGGTGTATGATCTGTACTCCTGCCTGCTGAAGGAAAGAATCATCATACTAACGGGAGAGATTGACGATGCCATGTCCAGCTCCATTTGCGCACAGCTACTGTATCTGTCCAGCATCAGCAGCGAGCCGATTCAAATGTATATCAATTCTCCCGGCGGCAGTGTCAGTGCGGGACTGGCTATTTATGATATAATGAAATATATCCGCTGTGATGTCAGTACGATCTGTATGGGAATTTGCGCAAGTATGGCTGCTGTGCTGCTGAGTGCGGGAACACAAGGAAAGCGAAGCGCATTATCAAACAGTGAAATCATGATTCATCAGCCTATGGGCGGTATGCAGGGACAGGCCAAGGATATGGAGATCGCTGCACTGCATATTCAGAAGCTGAAGGAGCGTCTGTACAGCATTCTCAGTGAGAATACCCGGCAAAGCAATGAAACACTACGCCGGGATTGTGATAGAGATTACTATATGGATGCGAAGGAAGCACTCTCCTATGGCTTGATTGATGCCATCATCTAATGCAGAAAATTCTGCCCTTTCCTTATATGTTATGGTAAAATAATCGTATAAAGGAAGTGATACTATGGAACGTAAAGCAAAGAAGGTATGTGAATCTGAAGCAGAGCAGGTTCAGCTTGTCATGGCCAACCATCTGAATGGCAGCGGTCGTCTGTTTGGCGGACAGCTTGCCGAATGGATTGATGTTCTTGCGGGTGTGGTTGCCAGAAGGCACTGCAACAGCAATATTACAACCGCATCCATTGACAGCCTGAATTTCAAGGAAGCAGTACATCTGAATGAGCTGATGGTGCTTCATGGAAAGGTGACCTATGTGGGAAATACCTCAATGGAAATCCGCGTGGACAGCTATGTGGAAAACAGGGACGGTGTCCGCCGACTTGTCAATACAGCATATCTGACAGAGGTCGCTTTGGATGATGAAGACCGCCCGACTACTGTACCGGGGCTGATTTGTGATAGCGAAGAGGAAAAACAGGAGTATCAGGCAGGCATTCGTCGAAGAGAAATCCGCCTGCAGCTGCAAAATATCGCAAAGGGCAAGGATTAGTATCATAAAAATACTGCACTTACAGACCCTTCACATCATGATAGGGAAAGTATAAGACTTATCCAAGCATGTATACCAGCATGCAGGAGATAAGTCTTTTTATTGCCTCATATAAATTCACAGCTGTATTGTCCTTCAAACATATAGAAAACACTGAGTCTTATAACGCCGACTCAGTGTTTTTTTCACACATAGGATTTTCGCGCAAAACCAACTGCTTTCTTTTGGTAGCTAACACGTAGCTATCATCATTTCAGGGTAGATATGGCCCGCCGCAGCTGTGCAACATCCTTATGCGTATAGATTTTTTCTGTCGTGGTATAGGAGCTGTGCCCGATCAGCTTTTTGATGCAGGTACTGTTTGCGCCGTAATTACTCAATCTTGTCGCAAACGTATGACGGCAGTCATGTGGCAGATGCTCCATTTCCAGCATATCCATTATTTTATCAAAATACTGATTGCGGTACATATGATAATTAAATTTTTTACGTGTATCCGCATCACTGATCAAATATTCATGACCCTGCAGATAGTAATCCATCACGTATTTTTGAATTTTTTCATGCACCGGAACGAGTCTGTTTTTACCAGCTTCTGTTTTACTTCCCCCGCGTATGGTCATATTCTGCACATCTACATCTTCTCTGCGAATGTTAAAAAGCTCTCCTACGCGAAAGCCGGTGTAGATCATAATAAGAATCGTATCTACAAACGGAATATTTTCATGGTCAAACAGCTTTTCAATTTCCCATTCAGTAAATGGCTTGTGAATTTCGGGGTGATCCTCTTTCCTATTGATAATCACGTATTTTGCGTAGTTTTTCTGAATAATATCGTTTTGCACAGCATATTCACATACCAGCATCATCAAAGAGCGCAGCTTGAGATCACTGGACAGCGACAATGTACTTTCATCCATGATTCGCTGGAAATGCATTGCCCTGAGATCACTCATGCGGACATTCCATATACTGGAACAGCGTGCATAGGCTGCCTTATAACCATTTATCGCCGTTTGTGATATATTCCGATATTTGGTGGATGACCATTCCATATAAACATTTTCAAACGTTATGGTACCCAGCTTTTCAATTTCCGCATACAAAGCAGGATTTTTATTATAATTCCATAACGAAAACTCCGCCATTTCCTCTGTCTCATAATATCCGATGATTTTACGCTTCTGATGCCGCATGCCATCCTTTCGTTTATAGGATACGGTCACACATGCTACCCATGGCTTTCTTCTATTTCCCTGCAGCTTGTATACACTGCCCATCCCGTTTGCCTTTTTTATACCTACTGATTTCCCTTTCATCCTTACACCTTCCAACTGCCTGTCCTCATATAAACCATACAATGTCAAGGATGGAATTGCAATCATGAAATGATTGGTTGCGAACACGTAGCTAACATACGGTATTCTGCTATTAATCGCATACCTCCTTTTTATATAGCGCTTATTCTTACCAATATGCCGTATTCCGTGAATTATTCAAATAATAATTTATCGAAAAATTAAAAAAATCTTATCTTAAATCATTGATTTGAAAGGAGAAACAACATGGATGTAAATATCATTCAAGCTTTACTGGTATTCATAGTGGCGTTCATTATGGGTATTGACCAGTTCAGTTTCTTAGAATCCCTGTATCAGCCTATTGTACTGGGACCAATTATTGGTGCTATCTTAGGTAACTTTGAATTAGGTATCGTTGTCGGTGGTGCTTATCAGCTTGTACAGATTGGTAGTATGCCAATCGGTGGAGCACAGCCGCCTAACGCAATTATGGGTACAATCATGACAGCTGTGTTCGCAGTTTCCATGAATCTTGAACCGACTGCAGAAGGTGTAGGTCTGGCTGTAGGTCTGGCTATTCCATTCGCAGTATTCGGGCAGTATGCAGTAACATTAACATTTACTATTATGTCAGGTTTAATGGCAAAAGCTGATAAAGCTGCTGAAGAGGCAGACGGAAAAGCAATCGCCATGATTAACTTTACAGAAATGGCTATCCTGGGTATCCTGTTTGGTATCCTGGCTGTAGCTGGTGTTTATGGTGGATCAAAACTTGGTGTAACACTGAAAGACCTGTCCTTCCAGTTCTCTTGGGTAATGGCTGGATTAGACGCTGCCGGTGGAGCTATGAAGTTTGTCGGATTCGCTATCCTGATGAAGGTTATGATGTCCGGCGAAATGTGGGGATTCCTGTTCGCAGGTTTCGTTATGGCTAACATCTGTATGGGTATCGAATCTGTTAGCAGCGCAACACTGTTGCTGTGTGCATTCGTAGGTCTGGCTATTGCATTATATGACTACCAGATCAACACAAAAATCAAAAACAGTGCAGGTTCAAATGTAGGAGGTGTTTCTGATGGCATATAATATTCCTGAAAGATATAGCGATTTAACTCCGGCAGCTAAGCTGGATAAGAAAACACTGAATAAAATGGTATGGATGTCATGCTTCCTGCAGGCTTCTTTCAACTATGAAAGAATGCAGGCCTGCGGATGGCTGTGGGGAATTCTCCCAGGTCTAAAAAAGATTCATACAAACAAAGAGGATTTAAAGGCTTCCATGGCTCACAACCTGGACTTCCTGAATACGCACCCGTTCCTGGTAACCTTCGTTATGGGTATCGTATTATCTCTGGAACAGAACAAGGCTGAAACAGCTACAATTCGTTCCGTACGTATTTCCGCTGCCGGCCCTCTGGGTGGTATCGGTGATGCGCTGTTCTGGTTAACATTGGTTCCGATTACAGCTGGTATCACAGCTAACATGGCGTTGAATGATAAGAGCATCATCGGTGCGATTCTGTTCCTGGTGATTTTCAACGCAGTACAGTTTGCAGTACGTTATTTCCTGATGCACTGGTCCTACAACCTTGGTACAAAGGCTGTAACTATGCTGACAAGCAACGCTAAGGAATTCACTCGTGCTGCTAGTATTCTTGGTATCTTTACAGTAGGTGCATTGATTGCCAACTATGGTTCAACTTCACTTCGTATCGCTATTGCAGATCCTGCTATCAATGTTCAGAATCTGTTGAACGGTATCCTGCCGAAGCTGTTACCGCTGGTTATCACAATCGGTCTGTTCTTCTTAATCAAAAAGGGTTGGACACCGATCAAATGTATCCTTCTGATTCTGGTGGCTGGTATTGTGGGATGCGCATTTGGAATCTTTGCCGGTGACTCTAAGGCAATTGATGAAAACGGTGCTTCTATCAATGGTGGATATAATCCACTTGTTTCCTGGTATGACTATCCTGAACCTGCAGCTGCAGAGAAAACAGGGCAGCAGGCATATGATGCAATTCAGGGCGTTGTTGATCAGTTGAATAAAGCTGGTGTCAGCGTAACAATGCCTGAATAAGGTTTACGATTATCTAAAACTCTCTCATCCTACTTAAGATACATGAATGTGTATCGAAAGAAAAAGATCATAGCACTTCGGTCTATGGTCTTTTTCTAAATCAAATAAACGAGGTGATTTAATGGACGGTATGGCAATTGTTATAGCAGTAGGTTTTATCGTATGCTTTCTGGCATATCAAATGATAAAAAATCATGTATTATCCAAAGTCAGTAAGGCAATGCAAAATCAGAATTATGATCTGGTCCTGCAACTTTCAGAAAAGTCATTCTATAAACGCTTTATGGGAAGCTTTGTCTGTGATCTTTATATTTTGCGTGCACTACTAAATAAAGGAGATGATACCGGTTTTAAAAAATATCTTTTGGAAACACTGGAGAAGCCGTATACTCTGGAAAAGCGTAAGGAAGTATTGGATATTTATTTTTATCATTTTTTATTCCATGAAGATAAGGAATGGGCGTTCAGGCTATTGGAGAAAATCAGGGAAACAAATGATACACAGTATATAACATACAATGAAGAAGCATATTCTGTTATGATAGAGCATTCTACGGATCTGCTGGATTCCATGATAGAAGGAATAGAAAATAAGAAGTATTCGGGTCTAGGACTGGGAATTGCTGTCTTCATGGTAGGAATGCAGTACCAGCTTCTTCAGGATAAGGATAATGCAAGAACATATTTCTATAACAGTTTGAGCTGCTTTAACAAAAAATCCTTTTACTATGCAAAAGCAAAGGCATATGTGGACCAGTTGACGAAAGAACTTGGTGCTGATGATTTAGATTATTGATACTTTTACTTCCAGCAGCGTCAAAAATTGGTTTTTTCATGGATCCTGCTGCATAATCTGTAGCAGAAACCTCAGAATAGAAAAAGGAAGTACGCTTTATAAATTAAAAGAAGAAATCTGTAAAGCTTTATCATGCTTTTTCACCTCAGATTTCCTCTTTTTCTTTACTATAGTGATTAACAAATCATTGTATATTTCAATAATCTAAATCCACTTCATCCATATCCTCTGTCAGTTTATCCACCCAGGCCTGTGCATGTGCAGCATAAATTGATTTTGCGTGAAAACAGCTTAGACTATTGTAAAAGAAAATACGTGCATTTTTTATATCTTCTAAATAATAGTATTGCAATGCTGCCAGATATAAAGTAATACCTAAGGCAAGTCCATGATATTTTTTATCATCGATGCCCTGAATCATGTCCTCAAGTAGGTCTGTATGCTTTAGAATCATTACCTTATAGGCATTTGTATTGTATTCAATATAGGCAGCATCATTGGTCTCTTTAATTCGATCGAGCAGCTTTTCAGCATAGTCTGCATCCTCTTTAAATAAGAACTGATAATAGTAAATATCCAGAATATCCTTTCTTTTCTCCAGCGTATAAGGCTTATCCAGTACGAGGTCTAAATATTCCTTTAATTCCTCTATCTGCCCTGTCTTGAAGAGAACGCGCAGCATATATAAATCACATACATAAGGGGATAGGATTCGCTGGTTCAAGGACTTATCGGTAAGTTTGCGGATTGCCTCCTTATCGTTCGCTGCCAAAGCCCTGTTCAAGCTGTTCAGCAGTCTGTTTTTCGTAATCTGGTAGGCCAGGATAAGTATACCACCGATAATAATGACTAATAAAATAGGGTTCATAAAATACCTCATTCCTTCATTGAAAACGGTACAAGCATATATATCATACTTGTAATGCGCTACAGATGCTGTAAGTAAGCGTGCAATATTCAGAAAAAAGGTTTCCGAAGAAACCTTTTCCACGTATGAACTGTACGTTAAAGTAGAGAGAGCTTTTTACTATTTATCTATAACAGCAATACTGCTATTATTTCTGTTCGTAACCAGAACCGCCGTAGCCTAAGTCACCAATAGCGTCTGCAGTAGCATCAATCTTGATACCCAGATCCTGCAGCTGCTTAATGATTTCCTGAGTTGCGTGTTTCTGCTCTTTAGCAGAAGGTTCTTTTTCACCGCCATCGTAAGTGTACCATTCAACCAGCGGGTTGTATCCACCTGCGATTGTGTTTCCATCGTTATCCATAGCTTTGGAATCACCAGCCCAGATACCAAATGCACATCCAACGATACCTGTAACCAGGATCAGAAGGATACATTTAACAGGTGTCCAGCCTTTTTTAATCAGCGTATAGATACCAAGTGTAATCAGTAATGGAATCAGCTTTGGCAGAATGCCATCGATCAGACTCTGAATGTTGATTGTAGGAGAACCAACAGTAATACGCAGAGAAGTAGCACCGTAGTTAGCAATCAGACCACCAACAACGAAGATACCAAGAATAGAAGCGGCACGGGTGAATTCCTTAGCATTGCTTGTAAGCATAGTTACAGCCTTTGTACCAAGGTTGTAGGACCAGTGCATCAGCCACCAACGAACGACAAACTGTACAGCATTGAAGATAATCAGGAACAATACAGCCCCCAGAATATTACCTTCCATTGCGATATTTGCAGTCAGACCTGCAGTGATTGGAACTAATGTTAACCAGAACAGCGCATCACCGATACCACCCAGAGGGCCGGCAGCGGAAATACGTACAGAACGAATGGTCTGTGTTTCCGTTTTGTTCTGTTCCAGAGATAATACGATACCCATAACAAAGGTTACCAGGAACGGGTGCGTATTCAGGAAGTCCAGGTTGTGAGCCATGGAAGCCTTCAGGTCATCCTTGTTTGTATGAATTTTCTGAAGACCCGGGAGAATACCCCACAGCCATCCACAGGCCTGCATTCTTTCATAGTTGAAAGAAGCCTGCAGGAAGCATGACATCCATACCATTTTGTTTAATGTCTTTTTATCCAGCTGAGGTGCCGGAGTTAAGTCACTATATCTTTCAGGAATATTATATGCCATCAGAAACACCTCCTACATTTGAACCTGCATTATTTTTGATTTTCATGTTAACCTGGTAATCGTACAGTGCGATTGCGATACCAACGAAAGCACACAGAAGCAGAGTTGCTCCGGAGATTGCGGAAATATTGCTGCAGATAACAGACATAGCGAAGCCTGCAAGCAGGAATCCCCACATTTCGCCGGACATCATAACCTTCATCAGGATAGCGAATCCGACAAATTTCATAGCACCACCAGCAGCGTCTAATCCAGCCATTACCCAAGAGAACTGGAAGGACAGATCCTTTAATGTGATACCTAATTTAGAACCACCGTATAAACCGGCTACAGCCAGTGCACCGAACAGGCAGCCCAAGATACCCATTTCGATGAAGTTGATGTTACGGATTCCCTTTACATCAGCGTTTTCAGCACAAGCATCAGCTTTCGCCATCATACCGGACATAATAGTGAATGTTAATGTAACTGCGTACTGTCCGAATACTGCGAATGGAATTGCAAGACCCATAGCAGCTCCGACACCTTCTGCAGTTGCCTCCATGTTCATAGAAACTGCGAATACAGTCGCCATGATACCACCCAGAATTGCGTTAGGCGGCTGCGCTCCACCGATTGGCATACTACCAATCTGAATCAGCTGATAAGCACCACCAACTACGACACCAAGCTGGAAGTTTCCAAGTATTGCGCCGATAATCGGACACAATACGATTGGCTGATACAATGATTCCAAGAAACTAAACTGGTCAATACCCATAATGAAGGCAACAACGAATACCAGTAAAGCCTGAATAATATTTACATCCATGTTGTTTCTCCTTTCAGATTATTAAAGATAATTGTAAGCAAATTGTTATTTGAATAATTTATCAAGATTTTCTACAGGTGTATCTGGAACACGTTTAATTTCCAGCTCTACGCCCAAGTCCTGTAGTTTCTTGAAAGTTGCAACATCGTCATCATCTACAGCAACGCTGGTGGCAACCTGACGCTTGCCGTCTGCCATATGCATGTTTCCGATATTGACTTTCTTAATCGGTACTCCACCTTCTACTAATCTTAGTACATCCTGTGGAGTTTCACAGATAATTGCAATGTGCTGTGCTGGACTTGCTTTTCCGATAATGTCAATTGTCTTCTGAATTGAGAAGAAACGTGTCTGCGCATAAGCCGGTGCAGCCATGTTCATCAATCCCTGACGGAATTCATCTGTAGACACTGCATCATTGGCTACTAACAGAAGGTTAGCTCCTACAACTCCACACCACTGTGTTGCAACCTGTCCGTGAATCAAACGGTTATCAATTCTTGTTAATACGATATCTGGCATTTTGCTCTCTCCCTTCTACCATTAGACATGAACTAATTTACCGAACCTTGATGAGGTGGATTCGATAAGTAAACCCTTTCAGTTCACTTAGATTCTATGTCAAAAAACAGCATAATTCTTTACACTTTTTATCAGCGATTTTGCACTTTTTAGTAATTTTCCGGAGATTTTGCAGGTAAATAATGCAAACTATCAGAAATATACATACCAGCATCAAAATTTTACATATTCCCATGATTTTTGTTAATTGTGTGATAAATAAATTAAATTTGTCTTTTTTTATTACCATTTCCATTTTATGAAAACACTTACATAAAAATATAGAGTTTTCAGTGATTTCATTGCTGCTTGATTTTCTTCCTTTTTCCTTTTATATCAAATCTGAATTTGATATACTAATAGTAATGAGAGGGTGATTGCTTTGTTTAATAAAACAACAAGTTTTATTTTCAATAAATACGGTGAAATCGTCAATGAACTCACAAAGCACCAGACACCGAAGCTCAGTCGCACAATTGTAAAGCTGAAGGACAAGAGCTTTGATAATTTCATGTTCTATACCAGTGACATCTATGTTCGCGTACAGAGCGGGATCGTTATGCTGGTCGTCACAAAGGACGATACGGCCAGAAGCTATGAGCGTTTTGTTGTACATCGCCATATCAAAATACGAAAGGGTGTTAAATTCAATTTTCTATGCATATCCTCCAGTGCAAAGCTGGAGGTGGAAATGGATTTCAAGGCAAAGAAGAGGCAGATGTCTACCTATGATCATAATCCAATCGTCTATGAGCCAATCGTACCAACCTTTGAAATAAAAGAAATTCTAGCCTATTATTATCAGGTCCGCAATGCCAGCTATACCTTTCCGGGTGAGAAGCACAATTACTGGGAGCTGACCTTCATTGACAATGGTGAGCTGGAAACAACTGTGGATGGAGAAACATATCAGCTGGATGAGTTGGATCTTATTTTATATGCACCCGGACAGTACCATACTCAGAAAACCGGTCATGCGAAATCATGTTCCTATTTAACTATCATGTTTGATATGGAAATACCTGATTCCTATCTTGTCACAAATCGTGTCTACAATGCCCACCGTGATATTCACAACGCCTTAAACAATTTTATTAAGGTCTCCGGAAATGATATGCTTTATGACAGTGAATTGATGCTTTGTTACATGAAGGAGCTGCTTATCAAAATTCTGCAATATGACTTCCTCACAAGCTCCCCTGTCGCATCAACACCGATGCAGCAGCGTTTTGAGAATGAGCTGTTAAATGAAATCGTAATTTTTATCAACGACAGCATCTATGAACAGATTACCATTGAAGAAATCTGTCTGAAATTCTCAATATCACGCTCCAGCCTGCAGACGCTCTTTAAAAATAACCTCGGAGTTGCGCCGAAACAGTATATCAGCGATCTGAAGCTTAACAAAAGCAAGCTGCTCATTAAAGAGAGTGTCTACACAATCAGCGAAATCGCCAGTATGATGGGATTTACCTCCATTCACTATTTTTCAAGGAAATTCAAGCAACAATTCGGTATCACTCCGACAGACTATGCAAAGACGATTTATAATTAGCAGCATCTGTAAAGCGTATGGTTATCACAACACACAGATATGTTCACAGATTCCTATTTGAAATATGGAATGAGTTAGTTTATGAAGGAAGAATCAACCCATATTCAAACAATGATTCATAAAAGGCAGCTGAAAACCAGACGATTTCTTGTATTGTCTGGTTTTTATGTCCTCATGTATATGAATTCAGATGAAAAAGCGAATTATTCTTCTGAGAGAACAGGAAAATGTATTTTATATACGGAAAAGTTTATGTCAGCGGTAGCAGAAGAATAGAAGCAATCATGAGATTCTGCAACAGCTCTGTGGTAATCACAAAGGGATATTCTTTCACATAGGAAAGACTTCTGAAACTTTAGTGTCGAATTCATAGAAAAAGCACACAATTCCAGCGTGGTTTTGTGTGCTTTTCATTATTTTGTTTTCGAAGAGTTTTTTTTCTCCAGCACCTGGTTGACCGCAAGTCTGGAAATTGTAATTTCAATTCCTTTTGCCACTTCAACATCGAGGTACTCTTCCTTTGCACGGATAATCTTTCCCCTGATACCGCCTGCGAACAGGATATCCTTCCCCGGCTTCATACGATTGAGCTGATCCTTCAGTTCTTCTCTTTTCTTTTTCATCATACGTGCGCTCACGATATAATAGATGAGCAGAAAGCAGATGAGCAGAAAACCAAGGGTGATGCAGCACCAGAGTATGGTATGCCAATCAATCATGCATCAGCTTCCTCTTAGATTCCGTCTGTTGGCTCTTCCTGCTGAACAGGCTTAAATTCATAACGAACAACCTGATCTTTTCCAGTGTTCATTGCCATTTCAGTCAGCATACCCAGTTCTTCTACAAACTGGCGTCCCATATTGACTTCAATCAGCATCGGCAGGTTTGTACCGGCAACAACTTCAACATTGCCTCTCGGGTATCCTACCATAACTGCAGTTTTGAATGGAGACCCTCCACCAAGGTCAGACAGAACCAGAACGCCTTCGCAGTCCTTCAGCTCGTCCAGTGCTTTTGTTAATTCGCGTTCCAGGTCATCTACAGAATAGCTTTCCAGGAAGTCTACTGCTACATAATTCTTTGGTTCTCCGGCAATCAGCTTCAATGAGCTGGTCAATCCGGATGCAAAATTACCGTGTCCGGTTACGATTAGTCCGATCATCTTTATATCCTCCGTTCCTATCTCTTTGTGTAAGGGTGCAGAATTACGCCCTTTACAACACGGTTAACCTCTCCTGTAGGACATGGGTTATCCGGAGTTATATCATATGATAAAGATTTGAATAATGCAAGTACCTGTGCAGCAACGATGTAATCAAATCCAAGGAATGCGTTTTCATGCTCATTGTCCAGATCGAATGAGAATGCATAGTCAACCAGACCTGCAACCTCTTCATCTCTCTTATTCATGATTGCCATCAGCTTGTTTCCTTTACGCTGTGGGCTCATTTCCTTAATCAGATCCACTTCATACTGACGGGTATATGGATCGTCACTCAGATAAACGATGGTCAGGGTGTCATCATTGATGATGGATTTCGGTCCATGACGGAATCCCATTGGAGAATCATACATTGTCGCAACGCGTCCGGCAGTCAGCTCCAGAATCTTCAGCTGAGATTCCTGTGCGATTCCCTTCAGGCAGTTTGCGCCAAGATAAACGATACGGTTGAAGTCATATGCGCCTACAGCATCCTTGAAGAATTCCCAGTTGTTGGCAAGCATTCTTTCTGCAGCCTTTATAACGTCCTCCAGCTCTGCTTTCACTTCATCCAGATTATCCAGACTGAAGCACAGCAGGGTAGCCAGCATCATATTAGAGAAGCTGGAAGTCATAGCGAAGCTTTGATCGTGTGTTTCAGGAGTCAGATTGATTGCATATGCATTCTCTCTTTTTTCCGCTGCCTTTGAAAGAGCACCCTCATGATTGCAGGTAATAAACAGATGATACAGATTCTTACCGCATACTTCATCCGCTACATCTACTGCACCTACAGATTCCGGTGAGTTTCCGCTGCGTCCGTAAGAAATCAGCAGGGTTGGTTTTGTCTGTGACAGATAGTTTTCCGGAGCTGCCACGATATCTGTAGTGGCATATGATTTTGTTTTATAGTTTGTTCTCTTGCTCACATATGTGAAGATGGCGTTTCCAACGAATTCACTGGTACCTGCGCCTGTCAGAATGATATCATAGTCATCGTGTTTCGTTACGTTTTCGATAAATGCCTTGATTTCTTCCTTGTGTTCCTCTACCTGCTTGATTGTTTTTTTCCAGGTGTTCGGCTGCTGGTTAATTTCTGTTGCCGTGTAAATTCCTTTTAAACTTTCCCATTCTTTTGTGTCTTTTCCAAAGATCATGTTCCTTCACTCCTTTTCCGGATTTGAAATCCTTTTCATTACGAATTCATTATAGCTCAGCGTTTATAAAAAAACAACGAGGTGCGCAAAATGTTGTTAATTTGTACAAAATTATTGCTAATTTATATTCTTGTTTTGCTAGACGAAAAAAGCGTTTCCATATATAATGTAAACTAGAGGTGATAACATGGCTAATAAAGCTGTAAATAAGAAGAAAAAAGGCATGAACGGTGAAGAGCTTGCCGGCATGCATATCTATAAGGATGATCACAACCGCTATGTGTATTATAATGTTTTCGATCATGTTGGTTACATTCTGAACGATATTCCAAAATACAAAACCTACAGCTCCCGTTTCATTGTAGGTCTGATTGGCGGTATTCTGGCATACTCCTTTGATTTGGGTGCTCTGCTTTCCATTATCATCGGTGTTGTCGCCTATGCACTGATGGAGGTAAAATTTCGTTTGTTTCTGAAAAAGCAGACGCAGATACCGAATTTCAAGCCGAAGGAGCGCCCGCCAAGACTGTTGACTGCCGCAAGTGAAGAAACAAAGAAAATTTATATGAAAATAGCCGCTTATCTGCTGTTTGGCATTCTGATCATTCTGCTTCCGTTCTCGGAGGGTGGCTATGATGATCTGATGAAAGCCATGTGTATTGCATTGGGCATTCTTGCAATCGGTGTTTCACTGTTTCAGGTTCGCGCTCTGTTTTATAAAAAAGCCAATCCTTCTTTGACAGATAAGAAATAAGTAATGAACGGATATCCGCTATATGGATATCTTTTTTTATCCCTTTCTGTCTTCCTTTATCAAAGGATGTATGGATTTTCATATGAGCCAGCCAGCACTTCCTCCTATGAGTGCCTGTGTCTGTTTTCAGAATGCACCTTAGGATTTCCATTACCTTCGCAGATGATCTCCAACCGGATGACTATGCTTCCCTTTGCTGGAAAGGCCTGTGTTTCAGGTAAACAAAAAAAGATATGCCGGATGCATATCCTTAATAATATTCATGAATCCAGAGCGGCCGCAGTGCAGAAGCAAAGGCCTCGGCAGCGGATTTCACCTCCAGATTGTAAAGCTTGTTGAAAAGCTCCGGATTATTGATTCTGGCCATGATGAATGGCTGTTTTTTTGGAATCAGCAGCGGAAATATTTTTTCCAGCTTCTCACTCTGGGATACCTCTACAAGTATCTCCTGTTCCCTGCCGATTGCCGCCTTCAACAGACGCATCAATACGACAGATTCCAGATAGATTGCTTCTTCCACATGAATCTCCTGCTTTTTCTTATGGAAAATCAGATAGCCGCAAACCTCCCCCTGCCGGTTCCGATATACCACCATCTGCTTCTGTGTAACCACAATTTCGTTTTGCAGAAGTACATAATATTCCTGATCACGCACATAGCAGCCGTCAAAGTGCTTTGTAAAATTCTGATAGGCCTGTAACAGCTCCTGCGGCTCAGCCGCATAGGATATGTTTGTCAGCGAAACCTTGTGCAGACATTCTCTGGGAACCGTATACAGCTTTCTCTCATACACGGTCTCAAATCCGAACTGCTCATACAGCTTTGGATAAAAGCCGCGAATCAGTGTTACCAGATGATTGTGTCCCGCCTCATCAAGCGCCGATTCCATCAGTCTGCGCATATGTCCTCTTCTGCGATAATCAGGCAGCGTGGACACACCGAGTATGTAGCTGATTTTCAGCTGCTTGTCGCGTAAACGAAGGATATGCTCATTGAGCTGCAGACTGGAAATAATGCGCTGATCCTGTTCCAGAGCAATACAGCGTCCCTTGTCGAATATATTTTTAAAATAAAAATTCAGATAATTTCGGTTTTGATTTGGATACGACTGCTTCCATAATTCATATATTTCTGCCTTGTCCTGCTTCCCTGCATCTCTCAGCATACGTTACTCATCATCCCGTTCTGTGAATTCCACATCAATGACATCATCGGAATCCAGATTGGAATTGTTGCCGGTTGTATACTCTTCCTGCTGCTGGTTCCATTCATTTTCATATTCCTCCATATGCCTGCGTACCTTTCGCTTGGCATACCAGATAAGTATGGAAAATGCAATCACAATAATTGCTACGATCGGCAATATCACCGGCAGCAGTGTTATCACAATATAAATGACCAGGCAGATAAAGAGTAGATAAATGATAACATCCATGTACGATTTCCTCGCTTTCTTCTCTCATTATAATATAAAACCGCACATCTGTGAATGTAAAAGCGTAAAAACTTAACCTGCCTCGGCATCTGTCTGTTCTTTTTCCACAGTCCGCTGCTTCTTTTTGCGTCTGTGCAGCATATACAGCAGCATGAGCAGCCAGAGCAGTAAAGCAGCACCGAAATACAGCGGGCCGACAAGTGCAGGACGGCTTTTGGTTTTCACTTCGGCAGGCTTAGCCATCGTCTGTGTGGCATCATAGGCACTTTCCAGACGTTTTTCATACGTATATTCCGGATTGCGGATCATCGGATAGGCGTGCCCCTGCTTCATCAGCTCCTCCTGTACCAGCTTATCATCAGCGAACAGATACACGGGAACCGGCTCTTCGATCTTGCTGGAAGGATCAATTTCAAAACGGATGGATGTTGCATCCTCCAGCAGCTCACAGGTCTTTTGCCAGCCCTCCTCCTTTGTTATTTTCGTATTGAACAGCGAAACTCTGAATTCACTGTCCTGACTTTTCAAAACAATCTGATCCTTGCTGCAGCTGACCAGCTTTGCAGAATAGCTTGTCGCATGCAGGAAAGGAAAAAGTGCAAACATAATAAACAGTCTTAATTTCATAAGATCACCCTTTATAGTCTGCACTTTCTATTCGATTTTATTCCTTGCGATACTGATCTGCCAGTTCCCGCAGCTTTGCAAGGCGATGCTTCATACCGGATTTGGATATCGTTTCATTGAATTCCTCTGCACAGTATTCACACAGCTCGTTCAGGCTGGCTTCCGGCAGCTGTTTTCTGGCATATGCGACATGCTGAAGCTTTTCCGGAAGGCTGTCCAGGGTGCGATAGGTCTCAATCCACTGAATATCCTCCAGCTGTTTTTTGCCGGCGGTTATGCTTTTCATTTCATTTGCCAGCTCACAGTTGTCCAACCGTGTTAAGGAATTCATGAAATCCCGTTGGATACGGCTGTCCTCAAAGGTGAATACCGCATCACTTGCTCCCACACAGCGCAGAAAGTCACTGATTTTATCACTGGCCTTCAGGTAGACAACCTCCTGATTCCGACGCCGGATCTGCTTGGCAGGAAGATCAAAGCGCTGCATCAGCTTCCATATGAATTTGGCCAAATCCACATTCTGGGTACTGATTTCCAGATGGTAGTTGGATTTGCTTGGAGAATTCACAGACCCTCCGGCCAGAAACGCACCCGCCAGATATGCTCTGGCACAGCATTCCTTGCGTACCATCTTGCTGGAGGGATGGTTCTGCAGTCCGCGCTCTGTCATAATTTCCAGATCACGAAGTATTTCCATCGCCTTGTTTTTCACGCGGATTACATAGATGTTGTTTTTCTTCAGCTTCATCTTCTTTATGACAGACAGCTGTGTATCCACCTGATACAGCTCTTTTAAAAAGCGAAACACACGCTTGGCGGTATTGGCATTTTCCGTCTTTACCGTCAGATGCATACCCTCCGATGTAAAATTCATCGTAGAGCACATCTGCAAGACAGCAGTCAGCTCCGCCTTCATGCAGCAGGGATGCAGCTCATTTGCCGCAATCTGCGATTTTACTTCCGTTGTAAACGACATTTCTATTCATCCTTACTGTTTATAATCTCTCCGAGAACATCCCGGATTTTATTTGAATCATGGCGGATCAGATCATCATCGAAATTCAATACATCCCGATATAGAATTTGATAGGAATGCTCCTCCTGTGCAACCCGTACAGGTTCACTTCCCATATCCTTATATTTTTCAAGAATATGCGGTTCTGCACGATTGTTGTGGGTGATTACGATATCCACTGCTTCCGGAAAGGAGTGCTTCTGTATCGCCGCTACGTGCTGCTCCAGCGTGAAATCATCGGTTTCTCCAGGCTGTGTCATGGCATTGCAGAAGTAAATCTTTTTTACCGGATTGCTGCGCAGCTGCTCAACCACACCGTCCACGATCAGATTGGGCATTATGCTGGTATACAGACTTCCGATACCGTATACGATAACATCCGCCTCATGAATTGCCTGCAGGGCTTCTCTGGTTGGCTCCACACGCTGCTGATAGAACACCTTTTCAATGCGGTTGTTGAAATTCGGAATATTGCTTTCCCCACGTACAATCGTTCCATCCTCCATTACGGCATACAGGGTGATGACCTGCAGCGAGCTTGGGATGATTTGACCCTTCACGTTGAGAAACTTTGAGAATGTACGGATAGCTTCCATAAAGCTTCCGGTTGTTTTTGTCATGGCGGTCAGGATCAGGTTTCCCAGGTTGTGTCCGCCGACATCATCACATTCCCCGTCAAAGCGATAGTTCATAAGAGACGTAAAGATACTCTCCTCCTCCGCCATGGCGCACATGACATTGCGTACATCTCCCATGGCAGGGATATGAAACTGACGTCGGATCCGCCCGGTGCTTCCCCCGTCATCTGCTACGGTGACAATGGCCGTCAGATTGATATTCTCAATCTGCTTCATACCACGCAGCATAACAGATAAACCAGTCCCTCCGCCGATTACGACTACATTTTTCATTCGGTCAGCCTACTTTCTTATCTCTGTGTGATTTATAGCAATGATACTGGTCCCTATAGTGGGAATACAGCCAGTTGGTGACAGACACGCTTCGGTGGTGCCCTCCGGTACAGCCGATTCCCACGGTTAAATGATTTTTCTTTTCATTTTTATACTGGATAAACACATAGTCCAGAAAGCTTTTCAGATGACGGATAAATTCCTTCGTCTGATCAAAGCTCATGACATAATCATAGACCGGAGCATCATCGCCAGTCTGTTCACGCAGCTCCTCTATATAATATGGATTTGGAAGAAATCTGACATCAAAAACAAGGTCTACATCCATCGGTACGCCATGCTTAAAGCCGAAGGATACGAAGGAAATCGAGAAGACCGGCTTGCTGTTGAGTGAGAGCTTCTCCATCAGCACACTTTTCAAGCCGTGCTGATCCATCATGGTCGTGTCGATGTGAAGGATCGCACGTTCATTCAGCGCGTTGAACATATCACGTTCCACCTCGATAGCCTCCTCCAGCGTATTCGCCTTGGAAAACATCATCATCGGGTGATGGCGTCTTGTGAATTTATAGCGCAGCAGCAGCTTTTCATTGGATGCGTCCAGAAAAACCACGCGTACATTTACATCTATATTCTCAAAATACTGCAGGAACTTCGGATAATCGATCGCCGTCGTTGCCAGAGCGATATTGCTGTAGCGCGGATCCGGCTTGGCGTTGATAATTTTTCCCAGAGATTCCAGCAGCTGCACGGGGAAATTATCAATGCAGTGATATCCCATATCCTCCAGAATACCCATGGCCGTCGTTTTACCGGCTCCGGACATTCCTGTTATCAATACTACGTTCTGTTCGTTCATTGCTACCACCTCATATCATAAGTTTACCACAGCATACAGGTGTGCGCCAGTTTTTAAGCAAAAATATAAGAATGTGAACCTTCCTGTCTGCACTTATGAGAAAAGCAGATACGTAAATGTATCGGCTTTGTTCACATGGTGCTTTGTCTGTCTGCCCGCCTGTTTTCTGTCATGGATAGACCGTTTGTTCAATTGGTTGGCTGTGAACTACCGCCAGCTATAGAGCAAGCGGCTTTTAATGAATGCCTGCACATTCATCAAAACGTTTTGTTCGTGTTCAGATACACGTAACTGGTACGAGGCGTTTTCTTTTTATGCGAATAGGAGCGTTATGGCATAGCCTGCCTGCATGTGCATTTCTACCATATCTCAGAAAGCGTTTACCGCAGTTTTCGATGTAAGCGTTTTAACATTACCGTATCAATATGGTAAAACGTTTTATCAAAACTGTTGACACCGCTTTCACTCCGTGATATTATATCCCCGTAAACGTGATAAAACGTTTTATCAAGGAGATGAAAGACATGAGGTTCCTTTGTAAGGATAATGCGCTTACCGCATCCATCTACATTGATTTGCGTAGAAAAGTGAATTTCAAAGAATACAGAAAAGAGGATGTGGAAACGGCGATTGCCAATTCCCTGTACTCCGTTGTGGTATTTGATGATAAGCGTCCCATCGGCATTGCCCGTATTGTCGGAGACGGCCGTATCGCCTTCTTTATCAAGGATGTGGTGGTGGATCCTGCTTATCAGAAGAACCGGATCGGAAATCTTCTGATGCAGAAGCTGCAGGAATATCTTGCAGGCGCTGCCTGTGAGGGTGCCTACATCGGTCTCATGTCCACACCGAACTGTGTTCCCTTCTATAAAAAGCATGGCTTTCTGGAGCGTCCATGTGACGGAATGGGGCCGGGTATGGTGAAATTTTATGATCCCTGTGAGGTGAGAAAATGAAAAAAGTGATTGTATTAGGTAGTTTAAACATGGATCTGACCATACAGTGTGTCGATCTTCCAAAGAACGGGGAGACCATCAACGGATCTGATTTCTTTGTCAATCCGGGTGGTAAGGGTGGCAACCAGGCGGTAGCTGCAGCCAAGCTGGGTGCCGAAACGCATATGATTGCCAATATCGGCAATGATGTGTTCGGAGAACAGCTGCTGGAGGCACTACAGGGCTATGGTGTTCATACCGAAGGCGTTTTCCGTGATGCGCATGAAACCAGCGGAGTTGCAATGATTATCCGAAGTCATGGAGATAACCGTATCATTCTGGGGAATGGAGCAAACCATACACTGCCGGAAGCGGCCTTCGTGGAAATGCTGCAGAAGCTGGCACGAAAGGATGATATCTTCCTGACACAGCTGGAAAATGATTATGCACTGGTAAGAAACGCATTGCGTCATGCAAAGCAGGCGGGCATGTACACGATGTTAAATCCCGCACCTGCCCGTGTTCTGGACAGTGATGTGTATGAGCATCTGGATCTGATTGTTGTGAATCAGAGTGAATGTGAGCTGTTGACTGGGATTTATCCAAGTGATGAAGATTCCTGCATGGAAGCTATGCACAGCTTTGAAGCCAGAGGTGTGGATGCGCTTATCACGCTTGGAACACACGGCAGTATGTGCAATGCCTTTGGCAGGTATCTGTTTGTACCTGCACAAAAGGTGGAAACCGTTGACACTACAGGAGCCGGAGATTCCTTTATCGGAGCTCTCTGCAGCTGCCTGTCAAGGGATGTGGATATGAAGGAAGCCATGGAATTTGCGACCAGAGTTGCGGCACTCACCGTAACACGCAGAGGCGCACAGGCATCCATCCCGTATAAAAAGGAAGTAGAGCACTACTTCAAGGAGGAAAACTGATATGAACAAACGTCCGATTATCATCGATACCGATCCGGGTATTGATGACGCACTCGCCATTGCCATTGCATTATTTTCAGAGGAGCTGGATATCCGTCTGATTTCAACCGTTGCAGGTAATGTCGGTCTGGATAAGGTAACCTACAACGCCCTGCGCCTGTTGAAATACTTCGGGCGTGAGGATGTTCCGGTGGCTGTGGGTGCCGACCGACCGCTGATTCGTGAATTTGAAGATGCCAGCAGTGTACATGGAAAAAGCGGTATGGAGGGCTTTGATTTTGAAGAGCCGACGCAGCAGCCGTTAAAGGAAAATGCCGTTGATGCCATGCGTAATGTCATCATGAACAGCAGCGAGCCGGTAACTCTGGTTCCGATTGCACCCTTGACCAATATCGCGCTGCTGTTGAAGACCTACCCCGAGGTGAAGCGGAATATCCGTGAAATCGTCCTCATGGGAGGCAGCGCAAGCCGTGGAAACAAGGGTGTCATGGCTGAATTTAACATCGCATTGGATCCGGAAGCCGCACATATGGTATTCCACAGCGGGGTAAAGCTGACAATGGTTGGACTGGATGTCGGATTAAAGGCTCTGGTATTGCCGGAAGACAGTGAGGAAATCCGCACCATGAACAAAACCGGGGAAATGGCATACTGCCTGTTTAAGAAATACCGCGGGGGAAGCTTTCGCACAGGCCTGAAAATGTATGATGCAACAGCAGTTGCCTATCTGTTGAAGCCGGAGCTGTTTGAGGCGGTGGAAACGTATCTGGATGTAGAGCTGCATGGCACGATGACTGCCGGCTGTACGCTGGTTGATCTGAAGGGCTATTTAGGGAAAGAGCCGAATGCCACAGTTTGTCTGGATATCGACGGGAATGCATTCCGTACATGGTTCAAGGAAGCCATTGCGAAATGCAGATAGAATGTATAATATAAAAGGAGAGAACACATATGAATGATATCATTATGTATGGATCTGCACTGATTGCCGTTATTATCGTCGTTATCATGCTGATCAAAAAAATGGATATTAAAATCACACTGTTTGCCATGGGTATTGTGTTGATGTATATCGCAATCGCCATGGGAAATCCAATCGCAATCAAGGAATTTGAATCAACCGGTCTTACCGTACTGGATCCGCTGAAGGCTGTAATCGATCAATTCAAGAGTACACTTCCGGCTGCCGGCTTCATCATCCTGATTCTGGGCGGCTATTCCGCCTATATGACGAGCATCGGTGCCAATGAGGTTACGGTTCATACTCTTACCAAGCCAATCAAGAAAATTAAATCGGTATATATCCTTGTTCCACTGGTATTCCTGATAGGAAATGTACTGTCTCTTGTAATTCCAAGTGCTTCCAACCTTGCCATCATCCTGCTTGCGACACTGTATCCTGTTTTGCGTCAGGCCGGTATGTCTCCGTTGACCGCAGCGGCAGTCATTGCCACTACCGCAACGGTTATGCCGACTCCTCTTGGCGGTGACAATGTTGCCGTAGCAACAGAGCTTGCAAAATATCCTGCATTTGCAGGTATGAGTGTTACCGACTATGTTATCCAGTACCATGCCATGATTTCCGTACCGACCCTGATTGTTATGGCCGTTGTGCACTTCTTCTGGCAGAAGTTTATGGACAAGAAAAACACAGGTAAGCTGGAAGACAATGTTGAGGTTCACGAGGTTAAGGCGGTTCCGGAAGGCGGATTGTATCGTTTTGTTTATACATTGCTTCCCATCTTCCCGATTCTGCTTCTTATCGTTGTTTATATCATTCGCAGCGTAACCGGAAGTAATGTTGATATCAGTGTTGAGGTAGCTTCTCTGCTCTCCTTCCTGATCGCTATCGTGTGTGAAATTATACGTACGAAGGATAGTGGAAAGGTATTGAAGCAAACAGAAGATTTCTTCAAGGGAATGGGAAGTTCCATGCCAATCGTTGCACTGCTGGTTGCAGCTAGTGTATTTGTATTAGGTCTGAATTCCATTGGTCTAATCGATGCTTTACAGACTGCCATGCTTGGTGTTCAGGGATCAGGAATGGGCTTTGTACTTCCGTTGATTCTGATGGGACTGACGATTCTGATCGTACTGCTGAGCGGAAGTGGAACAGCATTGTTCTATGCCATGGTTCCTTTGATGGTACCACTGGCTGAAGCTGCCGGAATCTCTGCCATCGCCGTATCCATTCCGATGGGACTGTGCGGTAATCTGATGCGTGCGGTATCCCCGGTTGCAGCCGTTGTTGTCATTGTTGCCGGTACGATTAAAGCGAACCCTCTGGATATTGTTAAGCGTACCTCTGTTCCTATGATCGCCGGTGTTGTTACCATGTTTGTTTTATCCATGATCATGTTCCTGTAAAATCATCAGCAATCCCTGCAGGATTATGATAAAATAAAGGTAATTATCAGGAAGGGTAATTACCTTTTTAAAAATTACAGTGCAGGAGGAATATATGAAAGTGACCATTAAGGACATCGCAAAAAAAGCGGGTGTCAGTGTCAGTACGGTGTCGCTCGTGTTGAACGATAGGCCATGCCGTGTAGCTCAGCAGACACGCGACACCATCAAGGACATTGCGAAGCAGTATAATTATAAGGTCAATCAGACCGCAAGAAGTCTGGTCACCAGAAAATCGAATATTCTGGGCCTCATCATTCCGGATATCGAAAACCTGTTCTTCTCCGCATTATGCAAACGGATGGAGGAATACCTCCGGGAGCTGGGATACGCACTCATGATCGTGAATTCCAATGATCATGCAGCGGATGACAGCATGCTCATCGATCTCCTTGTTTCAAGAGGGGTTGACGGTCTTGGTATCACCGTCAGCAATGAATCCTATCAGGATGAAACGATACGCAAAAAGCTGGCATCCCTTTCCATCCCCTATGTGATGATTGACCGTATGTATCCCGATCTGAATTGCAGCAAGGTTTATTTTGATAACGAATCAGGTGCTTATATGGCCATTGAAAAGCTAGTGAAAAGCGGCCACAAAAAAATCGCATGCATCGGAATTTCTTCCGCAAGCAAAACTGGGGCGAGCCGTGTTGCAGGCTATCGCAAAGCTATGCAGCAGTTCCAGCTGGAGGTTCGTGAAGATTATATTCTTGATGGAAATTATCGCTTTCAGGGTGGATATACCTGTGCAAAGCAGCTGATGAAGATGGATGTTACCGCTGCCTTTATCTGTAATGATATGATGACACTGGGGGTCATGCGTTACTTCCAGGAGCATCATGTCCGCATACCGCAGGATATATCCATCGTCAGCTATGACAACACATTAAACCGGTTTACGCTGGGTACTGAGATCACAAGTGTGGATCAGAATGTCGGGCTGCTGGCAAAAACTTCCTGTAATGAGCTGCTGGCACAGCTGCGTGACCCTGCGCATCGTAAACAGGATATCTGTCTGAAGCCGCAGCTGATTGAAAAAGACAGCGTCCAAATCATATAGTACAAAAAGTGCACCATGGCATCACCCGGGTGTACTTTTTTCATGTATAACCGCACTGGCTTTGGTTCAGGATGTAAATTGGCCTGTATCATTGAAACAGTCTTTGCAGAATTCGCAGGAAGGGAGCACTGCTTTCCCATACCTCCCCCATGATTTTACCGGATTGAGAAATCGTTTCATACTGTTCACCGGTTATCATGTCCTTTAAGGCAGCCGGATTCAATGTAAGAAATTCCCGCAGTACGGCGCTTTGCGACTGCTTTATCTGTGAAGAGCCTGTATTCTTGTTCTTCCCTGTATATAATTGCTCTGTATCCGCACAATCTGCTTGGGTTGTCGTCTGTTTTGCATCCGTTTTTCCTTCATGTTTCTCCATCCTGGTCACCTTCTCTTTTTTTCTCTGTTCTTTTTTTACAGCTTCGCTTATCTGTGAGGCATCCTGTCCAATCGTCCAAGGTATCGTTTCGTCTTTGTCATTCGGTGTATCCGGTACATAGGGAGACTCTCCTCTTCCACCGCCCTGCCCGTCATTTCCTTCTCCTCCGCCATCATTTTTATTCTGGTCAGAAGCATCCGGAATCGGATTTCCGGCAGCATCATGCACCTTTAGCACATAGCTTCGTCCATCATAATATCCACCGATGATTTCAACTCTGGCATAGGTGAACGGTTCTGTTACCTGCAGCATATAAACAACAATATACGGTGGCAGGACAATGCTTCCCGGTGCATACTGCGACATGCTGGGGATGCTGTCGTATTGAAATTTCCAATGCGTTCTGTCAGTGCTTGTATACAGATGAATCGCTTTGGCATTATATGCCCGGGGAATATGAAAATAATAATCGGTATCATTGCGAATCATATACAGTGACATATCAAATACAGGTTCGCTGTCGGGGATGATATAAAAGGGAAACGCATGCTCAATGATATCGATTCGTTCCCTGCTGCTTTCATCCGCAATACCATACAAATAAAATGGCTTGTGTGTCTGCATGCCACGCTCATATGCTGTGGTATCATACTGCAGGGATATCTGAAAGCTTTTTTCTTCTCCGGTTTCTGACACAGCAGTCACTTCAACCTGCTTAGGCAATGGCAGATCATTCACCGTATGGGATTGCAGGGCTGCAATCTCCTTTGCCGGCATGGGAGTGTCCAGCTTCCATTCCTTTTCCAGCGGTTGATTGTTTTCGACGATAATAACCTCATTGCCGATATAGTATCCGTCCGGTATCTGAATCGCCTTTGAACCAGTGCCGTTTACCTCAATGCGTGAATACTCAATTTGAAACCAGTCTGCAAGCACGCCGATGCTGTTGGCTCCGTTGGTATAGATATCAACATCCGCCATACTTGCGGAATAATAATGTTCCTGATACGGATTTTTATTTAATACTCCGATTGCATTGTCACCCTCAGCACTGATATAATTCTTCTTATCTGTATATTTTGCATATAATCCTTCACCGCCGGCTATTTCCAGAGCTGTGCCCTCTGTGCTGTGAATGCGCAAACCAAACGCACTTACACCGGTATTCATATATACCAGCGGTCTGTTTTTTCCGCTGCCCTCTATCGTCAGTGTTTTTTCTTTATCGACAAACCCCCATGCAGCATCGTTATTGAAATTATCTATATTAACGTTGGAATCCCCATCGATGTTATTTTCAATTCTTACCTGATAGCCATTGGTGTGAATGGTAATCTCTCTGCTTGTGATGATATCCGCATTGATGATCATGTCACCCTGCATTTCAAATGTCCCGCCCTGCGGATGCTCCTGTACAAAGCTGAGAAAGCGTTCAAATTCCGTTTGTATGCTATCAGCCGCATATACCGGTAACAAATAATGAAGCAGCATACATACCATGATTCCAATTCCTGTTATCCTTTTCATATTCTCTCACCTTTCACTGCATCACTTCTTCTATTTTAGCATATCCTGTCAGCCGGCAATATAACAGATTTCACATTTGAAGCATTCTTTATGCCATGGAATGTATTCCCTTGCGGTATTTATCTACTCTTCCTTATATTATGAGGTATCTGTTGTGATTTTTTTGTTTCAGAAAGCCATGACAATCAGGAAATGATAAGCTGTATGTGCATAGTTTTACATTGTATGCATGAAGAAAGTCTGTTTTCATAAAGCAGATGATTGTTCGCTATACAAGATACTTTAAGAGACAGAAAGAGAAGCATCAATGCAGAAAAAAAGACAGGTCTTCCAATATCCATGCAGGATATTGCGGATGACTGTCTTTCTTTATCCCATTCGATTTACAGCTGTGTGAACATGTCCTTCGGTGCACCGCACAGAGGACACTTGAAATCCTCCGGAAGCTCTTCCCACTTTGTACCCGGGGCAATTCCCTGATCCGGCAGACCTGCCGCCTCATCGTATTCCCAGTTACAGATATCGCAAACGTATTTTGCCATAATCAGATCCCCTTTATCTCATGAAATGCATGCTGTGCCGCAATGGCTCCGTCGTTGGTTGCCGTAACAACCTGGCGCAGTTTTTTCGCAATGACGTCTCCGGCACCATAGATGCCCTTTGCCTTTGTTTCACAGTTTTCATCCACGATCATGTAGCCGCGCTCATCCAGGATACCCAGCCCCTCTAAAAAGGAGGTTGCCGGATCCAGTCCGATATACGGGAATATGCCATGTGTTTTCATTTCTGTTTCCACATTCGTATCCACGTTTCGTATGACCAGACCGGTAACGCGCATACCGTCATCGACAACACGCACCGGCACATGCTTTGTCACCACCGTGATTTTTGGATTATCCTTGATTGCATTTTGAACAATGCTGTCTGCACGGAATACATCCCGTCGTATTATGATATTCACCTTGCTGGCAAACTGTGTCAGATAATTTGCTTCCTCCAGCGCAGAGTTGCCGCCGCCGATGACCACAACCTCCTGATCGCGGAAAAATGCACCGTCGCATACTGCACAATAGGATACACCGCGTCCGACATTTTCCAGTTCCCCCGGCACATTCATCATACGCTCCTGTGTTCCGGTTGCCACAATGACAGCCTTTGCCTCATACTCCGTTCCATCCTCACAGATGATTTTTTTATATGCGCCATCCTCCACACGGATGACATTGCCATACAGGTATTCCGCACCAAAGGATGTGGAATGCTCAAACATATCGCTTGCCAGCTTGGCACCGTTTGTTTCAATAATGCCCGGCCAGTTGCTGATTTCCGCCGTCTTGATCAGCTTTCCTCCGGGAGCCCCCATTTCCAGCATTGCTGTTTTCAAGCCGGCTCTGCTTCCATATATTGCCGCACTCATGCCGGCAGGTCCGGCACCAATGATAATTAAATCGTAACGTCGCTCCATTCGTGATCCTCCTTTATGATCGTAATCAGATCAGACATGTCTCTAATGATAGCACAGGGTTTGCACAACTGCATCTCTTGTGCCCGTGATTCTTCATAGACAAAGGCTACCGAGAAGGCGCCCATCTTCTTACATGCCTCTATATCCGTAGGTGCATCCCCTACATAGACAACATCATCATGCGGAACATGCAGCTGTTCACAGGCAGTCAGAATACCAATCGGATCGGGCTTCGGCCGCTCAACGTCCGCACCGCCCAGGATAATCTCAAAATACGATTCCAGATTAAACTGCTTCAATCCCATACGGACAATGTCCTGCAGCTTGTTGGACATGACGGCAAGCGGATAATCGTTTGCCTTTAAATATTCCAGCGTTTCCTTCACATGGGGAATCGGCTTGACAAATTCATCATGATGCTCATGATTGAAAGCACGATAGCAGGCGATGATTTCATCCACCTGTTCCTCCTTGAAATAGCGCAAGAAGGACTGCTTCAGCGTAGGTCCCAGAAAGGACTGCTTTTCCTCTTCACTCAATGTATAGCCCGGCTTGTATTGTGCAAAGGTATGCTCAAAGGACTTGTAAATCAGCTCCTTGGTATCCACCAGTGTGCCGTCCAGATCAAAGATCACCGCCGGCTTGTGCTTTTTAAACGGATAGATGTTTTTAAATACCTTATCCCAGACACCGAGTATTCCTAAAATGCCGATCAGGACACCGAGCAGAGATACCAGCTGTGCGACGCGAAGTCCTCCCAGCATCAGGGAATCGGTTCGCATTCCTTCAATAAAGAAGCGAATCATGCCATACCATGCCAGATAGGCAAATGCCAGATCCCCGCGTTTTTTTCTGCCGTGTTTTTTATAAACAACGGTAATCAATACGAAGCCAATCAGATTTCCGACGCTTTCATACAGGAAGGTCGGCTGACGGAATGCACCGTCAATATACATGTGATCACGGATAAAGGCCGGGAAATGATCATAGAAGCTGGCATTTACCACACCGCCATACGCCTCCTGATTTATGAAATTCCCCCAGCGGCCGATTGCCTGCGCAAGCATCATATTCGGAAAAACAACATCCATAATACGCAGTCCGTTATACTGATAGCGGCGGAAGTAGAACCATCCGAATATCGTTCCGGCAATCACACCCCCGTGAATCGCCAGACCGCCCTCCCATATATAGAAGATACGGATCGGGTCTGCCGCATACAGATTGTTCCATTCAAAGATAACATAATACAGACGGGCACCGATGATGGCGATCGGCAGCATCATCAGAAAGAAGTTTTCAAATACATCTTCCTTATACCCCCATTTCTTAAACTGACGAAGAGATAAAAAATATGCCAGAAAGGCACCGGACAGAATCAGCACGGCGTACCATGTGACCTGTAAGGATCCTATCGTCAATACGGTTTTCATATCGGGAAAAATTGTCATAAAAGCCTCCTATTGTTCATTCTTGTTCTTTTCGATATAGTCAAGGACACGCTGCTCAAACTCCTTGGCGCTGTCCATCCCCATGACGGATAACATATAATTCGTTACCGCAGATTCAATAATGACTGCCATAGAACGGCCTTCACGCACCGGGACAACGATTTTCGGTATGTCGATGCCCAGAATATTCTCATGCTTTTTTTCTTCGATTCCTACGCGGTCATAATCCTGATCCGCTTTCCACGGCTCCAGATTGACCTGGAAATTGATTTCTGCTTTAGGCAGGACAGAGCTGACGCCGAACATTCTGGATACATTGATGACACCGATTCCACGAATTTCCAGCATTTCCCGCAACAGCTCCGGAGCCTTCCCTACAATTTTGTTGTGGATTCGATAACAGTCCACTCGGTCATCCGCCACCAGCAGGTGACCGCGCTTGATCAGCTCCAATGCGATTTCACTTTTCCCCATTCCGCTTTCCCCGCGAATCAGTACACCTTTTCCATAGATGGAGAGCAGTCCTCCGTGAATGCACATACTGGTTGCCAGCTGCTCATCCAGAAACGCCACGATATCGACAATCAGACGGTAGGTCGGGGAGCTGGATAGGAAAATCGGAAAGTTTTTCCGCTTCGCATAGCGCTTTAATACATCCGGACACTTATGTCCCTTGGTCACAATAATGGCCGGTGTTTGTTCGTTGGTGATAAAGTCAAAGGATTTTCGCTGCTTGTGTACGCTCATTGTCGCAATATAGGCGATTTCCTTATCTCCGAGAATAACCAGCCGCTTCTGCTGGGAATTCTCAAAATAGCCTGCCAGCTCCAGACCGGGGCGATTGGTATCCGCAATGACAATGGGACGCTCCAGAGATGCATCATCTCCGGTTATCTGTATGAAGTCAAAGTTTTCGACAAGCGTTCTGACTTTCACGATATTCTGTTCTTCCATATGCACTATCCTTTCTCCAGTACCTTTTTCAGATACTGACCGGTATAGCTGTTTTCTACCTTGATGATCTGCTCCGGTGTTCCGCTCGCAATGATCGTACCGCCTTCGTCACCGCCCTCCGGACCGATATCAATGATATAATCCGCACTTTTGATAACATCCAGATTGTGTTCAATGACAATGACCGTATCACCGTTTTCCACAATCCGCTGCAATACCTCCAGAAGCTTTTTCACATCATGGGTATGCAGACCGGTTGTCGGCTCATCCAGTATAAACAGGGTTTTACCGGTTGCTTTTCTCTGCAGCTCGCTTGCCAGCTTGACACGCTGCGCTTCACCGCCGGACAAGGAGGTTGCACTCTGTCCCAGCTTGATGTAGCCCAGACCGACATCCTTCAGCGTCTGCAGCTTATGTTTAATTTTATGCATATTGGAGAAAAAGTCAATCGCTTCCTCCACGCTCATTTCCAGAACATCATAAATATTTTTTCCCTTGTAGGTTACCTGCAGGGTTTCTTCATTGTAGCGCTTGCCGCCGCATTCCTCGCATGGGACATAGACATCCGGCAAAAAGTGCATGGATATGCGCAGGATGCCATCTCCCTGACAGGCTTCACAGCGCCCGCCCTTCACATTGAAGGAGAAGCGTCCCTTTTCATAGCCGCGCATCTTTGCTTCCGGGGTCTGTGTATACAGATCACGAATATCGTCAAATACGCCGGTATAGGTCGCAGGATTACTCCGCGGTGTTCTTCCGATTGGATCCTGTGAAATATCAATCAGCTTGTCGATGTTTTCAATCCCCTTGATTTTCTTATGCTTGCCGGGACGGATTCTTGTTCTTCCAAGTGAATGCATGACACCCTTGCTTAACACCTCATTAACGAGGGATGATTTTCCACTGCCGCTCACACCGGTAACGACCGTTAATGTTCCCAGAGGGATTTTCACACTGACATTTTTCAGGTTGTTTTCGCTGGCACCGACAATCTCCAGCTTCTTGCCGTTTCCCTTACGTCGTTTCGTAGGGATTTCTATCTTTCGTTTCCCGCTCAGATACTGACCGGTTAAGGAGTTTTCATTTGCCATGACCTCCTCCGGTGTACCGGCTGCGACAACATTGCCGCCATGAATTCCGGCGCCCGGACCGATATCAATGACATAATCACTGGCGCGCATCGTATCCTCATCATGCTCTACAACAATCAGTGAGTTGCCAAGATCCCGCATATTTTTCAGGGTGTCGATCAGACGGTCGTTGTCCCGCTGATGCAGACCGATACTCGGCTC